>NZ_DAMANB010000008.1:0-161424 GCF_032073645.1 Myroides sp. | reverse complement strand
TGCCTCTAGAGTCGTTATCACTTCTCTAATGCGGATGCAAAAGTAGTATCTTTTCCCTTACTTCCAAACTTATCTTTGCCTTTTTTTAAAGGTTTTTGAAAACTATTTCATAACTCTCTATTATATCACCTTTTACGAGAGAAAGTTTTTTTGTCTTTTTTTAATAGCTATAGTCTTGAGACATCTCTATACTATATATACGTAAAGAGCAGTACTTAATATTGTACTCTATTATATATATATAATAATTGAGAATATACCTTCTTATACCCTTTCTATCTATTTATAGATGTTACTTTATCCTATATAGAGGTGTTTTATCTACTTTTTTGTAGTTGATCTACTTATATAGGTGTGTGTTTTTTGAAGAAAAGTTCATTATAAAGTAGCTATATCCTTGTTTTGAAGAAAAACTAACACACTTTTTTTATTCTCATATTGAGCAATTATCCTCACAAGCAACTGTATATCAATAAGTAAAGTATATTACCAGTATTATATTTCTAAAACCTAAATACTCCCTAATCCCAGTAGTAGCAAGCCTTTATACCTACTTCTTCAACACTGCTTCAACATTTCTCCAAGATTACTCTACCTGAGCACCTCTTTCTTGAAGCAATATTGAAGAGGTCTTGTCGCGCTCTTGAAGGGGATTAACTTATAGTGACAATAAAAAAGCCCTAGACTATATAGTCCAGGGCTGTATATGAATATAAAAATGTTTTTTATTTCTTTAATATTTTTGCTCTAACACGTTCTCCTCCTACATTTATATTCAATAGATATACTCCTCGCTCCAATTTTCTCATGTCAATCACTGCACGATTAGTCGCTGTAAAATTAAATCGTTTTACTAAACGATTACTTAAATCAAAAACCTCTACTTCTGAAATAGTAAATACTTTATCCTTTGTAACTTCGACATTTGCGATATCTTGAACTGGATTTGGCCAAATCACTATATCTTCAGGCTCTACACCTTCAATAGTTGATATCTTTTCTATTCCTTCTAAATCTCCATTACTGATTAGTAAACTAAAGTCCTGTCTACCATACGACAATTCGCCTTTATGGCTCACTACCACTTCATATTCTCCTGCTTCAGGATTTACAATTTCTATTCTCTCCAGATTGTCGACATCATTATCTCCTTTTAGTGCATTGAGGTTACTCCTGTTTTTATTTAAATACCAAGGAAAATATTCTTCACCATCCTTGTATAACCTAATATCTAAATCGTTGATCAATTTATTATTCTTAAAGCTTCCTTTTAATTCATTCGAATCAAACAACGCTTCCCTATCTGTCCAACTTAATGTGACTAACAATCTCTCCGAAGGATTATCTAATTTAAACTTGTATCGAAAATCTTTTTTATTAAACAAAACACTTTCTTTTAGGACTGCACTGTCATCATTTACATTCTTTATGAATTCTATTCCCCTTTCTGCATTAATCATTCCCCATCCTATTTTATTCGTTGGGTACTTTTCTTCTAAGTACTCTGCTGTATGAGTCATCAGCCCTCGTAACGTAGCAGAACGCATCGGAAAATCATGTAGCTGTACATACCCTTGCTGCCAAAGAGTCAAAATAGCTGATACAACTGGCGATGCCATAGAAGTACCGCTCATCTCTTTATATACACCTACTGAAGGATTAGCATTATGATATCTCGGCAACTCGTACGCTGAAGATATAATCTTCACTCCTGGTGCAGCGATATCAGGTTTAATTCTAAAATCGCCTGTAGGACCATAACTACTAAACTTAGCCACGCTTAAACGATCTGAGCTATCTACGCCTACCGCGGCTACTACAACAGCATTCTTTGCATTCGTATTACCTAATAATAAATCATTACCATTCATAGTAGGATTAATTTTATCATAATACTCCCTATCATTACCTGCAGAAATTACTGGTTGATAATACGGATATGTATAAGTAAGTTTATCCAACTGATAAGCATCCTTGTTATAATATCCAAAATAAGTAGGAGGAACTAGTGGATTATCATAATCATCTAATGCTGCTATCCCATAAGAATGATTAGATATCAATAAACCCGATTGGGCTGCTGAAGCCATCTCTACTATATCATTATCCCAATCATAACTCCATACGCTAGCTTCAGGAGCTAATCCCTTAGCTGGAGCATAAGCACCACTTGCTATTAAGGTACCAGCTACATGAGTCGCATGATTTTTTCCAAGTTCTGCACGTTCTAAGTCTTCGCCATTAAGCTTCGCAATATTGATATCTGGATCTTTTAAAATCACACGGCTCGAAGCACCACTCTTAAACTCTTGATGCTGCTCAAAGGCAGGCTTACCATCCCATAGCCCTATAATCATATTTCTACCTTGAAGATTAACTCTCTGTCTACCTCCTTTCGAAATATTATCTACACCTGTCAGGCTACGTGATAACGCATTCTGAGTAGCGTAATAAATAGGAATTCCTTCATTATCTACAGTTCTCAACTGATAAATACGTCCATCCTTATAAACTCCCTTAGTAGGAACACTATATTGTTGCTGAAACCGTAAGACAGCTTCTTTATCTGACATTACCTCTCTGCTAAACTGCTGTATAATCTCTTTGTTCTTCTGTTCATCCTGTTGGCTCTTTATCTCATTTCTCAATTGAGGACTCTGAGCAAACAACGAACTACAAAATAGTAAAGTATATACTATACTACTTACATCCTTCATCAATACCAATGTGGTTAAAATTACATTCTTTAGAAGTTCAAATATATGATTGTGTTCTAAAAAAACTCTTATTGTGAATATAAAAATACAACCAAAATAAATAATCTATCTAAAAAAGAAGTATAAATATACCTTAAATACTCTATAAAATATCTCTCTCAAAACTCCCTCAGACCTATATCACTTCATTTAGAAACAAGGCAATACAGATGAATTACCATACGGTTATCCCTATTTTATTCATTCATAATAAGGTATAATGTATAGGACAGATTTCGTTGAATCACACATAAATCTTTATATTTGGACAAATCTAACAGTAACCTTAATATTTATGAAAATCAAAAAGACCGTACTAGGTGTAGTTGCAGGGGCATCTATTTTGTCTATTTCTTGTGACAAAGTAAAGAACGAAGCTGCTTCATCAGGAGATTGGAATGAAAGTAACGCTTTCTTTAACGAAAGCACATTGCCATACTATACAGCAGACTTTGACAAAATTAAAGACAAAGATTTCAAACCTGCATTATTAGAAGGAATGCGTCGTCAGATGGAAGCTATCGACAAAATAGTAGCGAATACAGAAGAACCAACTTTCGAAAACACTTTAGAAGCACTAGAGCGTTCTAGTGAATTACTAGATAGAGTAAGTTCTGTATTTGGGTTATTAACAGGAGCTCATACTAATGATGAACTTAAGGCAATTAACTCAGAATTGGCACCAAAATTTGCTGGTCATAGAGATGCTATATACTTAAATGATGGCTTGTTCCAACGCATTAAAAAACTTCACGACAATCAAGCTTCTCTGAATCTAAATGAAGAACAGAATAGACTACTGAATGTATATTATGAAAACTTCGAGAAATCAGGTGCTAATTTATCTCCTGAAGATAAAGAGAAATTAAAACAACTAAACCAAGACATTGCTACTTTAAACAATCAGTTTGGGGATAAATTATTAGCAGCGACTAAACAAGGTGGAGTTAAATTCACTAAAGAAGAATTAGCAGGATTATCTGATGACGAGCTTAATGCCATCAAACAAGAAGATGGTAGCTATGTAATCGCATTAAACAATACTACACAACAACCAGATCTAGATAAACTTACCAATAAAGAAGCTAGAAAGAAACTATTCGATCAGGCATGGGTAAGAGCTGAAAAAGGAGATGACAATGATACCAAAGCATCTATCCTATCTCTAGTGAAAAAACGTGCTGAGAAAGCTAAGTTAATGGGATTCGCTAACTATGCAGAATGGAGTCTACAAGGTTCTATGGCACAGAATGCTACTAATGCTACTAAAATACTGAAAGACCTAAGTCCTTATGCAGTAGGAGCAGCTAAAGAAGAAGCGGCTGATATCCAAGCATTAATTAATAAAGAAGCAGATCCATTCACACTAACGGCTGCTGACTGGAACTACTACGCTGAAAAAATCAGAGAAGAAAAGTATGCATTAAACCAAAATGAGCTTAAACCTTATTTTGAGATGAATAGTGTATTAGAGAATGGAGTATTCTACATGGCTACGCAATTATATGGTCTAAGCTTTAAAGAACGCAAAGACATCCCTGTATGGCAAGAAGATGTAAAAGTATACGAAATCTTCAATGAAGATGGTAGTCAGGTAGGGTTATTCTACACAGATTACTACCAAAGAGATTCTAAACGTGGTGGTGCATGGATGAGTAATATCGTAGGTCAGTCTAAATTATTAAACAGACTTCCTGTAATCTACAATGTAGGTAACTTCCCAAAACCAGCGAAAGGTCAACCTACTCTATTATCTCAAGATAATGTAATCACGATGTTCCACGAGTTCGGGCATGCATTACACGGATTCTTTGCTAATCAAACTTACCCTACTCTATCAGGTACTAGTGTATCACGTGACTTCGTAGAGTTCCCTTCACAATTCCACGAGCACTTCGCATTCGAACCTTCTGTATTAAAGAATTATGCTAAACACTATAAAACAGGAGAGGTAATCCCTGATGCTTTAGTTCAAAAAATGAAGAATGCAGGAACATTCAATAAAGGATATAGCATGACTGAGCTATTAGGTGCTTCTCTATTAGATATGGAATGGCATACTGTGTCTACTGATAAGAATATCACTGATGTACTCGCTTTTGAAAAAGAAGCTTTAGCTAAATATGGTTTAGACTTACCTACTGTTCCTCCTAGATACCGCAGTACTTACTTTAGCCACATCTTCGGAGGTGGATATGCTGCTGGATACTATTCGTACAAGTGGTCAGAAATGTTAGACTTCGACGCTTATGATTGGTTAGAACAAAACGGCGGTATGACTCGTGAGAATGGTCAAATCTTTAGAGATAAGATTTTATCTAAAGGAAACTCTGTTCCATTAGACAAATTATACAAAGACTTTAGAGGTAAAAACCCTACAATAGATGCTTTATTAAAGTACTCTGGTTTTACGAAGAAGTAATTGAAATAGAATAAAAACCCTCCAGCTGGAGGGTTTTTTTATACATTTACTACTGAACTAATATTTCTATATTAAAAACTTTTCACTGATAACGTAGTGATAAGCTATATAAAGTAAATAAAAGTTATTTTGTTGTAACACTAAACAGCCAAGCTAAAGCATTCGCTGTAAATTGTGAATTATAAACTGTCTGATTCGTTAAAGAAGGGGTTCTTCCGTATCCTGACTTACCTATAGGTCTATTATTACTATCTACTAAAAAAGGACAAATATTATCACTTCTCATAGCTCCGCTAGTTCCACTCTGTGAGTTAAAACCACCATCTCCTGCCCACACAAAATTAAGTTCTTTGTGCCTAAATGCAAAAATATTACCATTCGAATCTCTAGACAGTACTTCTATATCATTTATTGCTCTTCCTAAAGAGTTTGGTTCTATAGCTATACCTGTTGTAGCATCATCTCCTAATTTTTTATTGCGAATATCCCCAAATGGTCCATTTAAAACTGGATCATCAACATTAAGAATAGAACAAATAGTTCCTGAACGAGTACCTATATTTACAGCACTAATATTAGTTGTGCCTAATACAGCATTCAATAAATAATAAGTACTTGCATTATCATTTGCATCTGTTACTGCTAAAAGAGCCCCTCCTGACCTAACATAGTTTGCTATTGCTATGGCTGCAGTCTCATTCATTCTTGTATTATAACCTATACTGATTAAAGCTGGGTTAGAAGTATTTATTTCAGAGGCAACATTATTAATCGTCGAATCATTATTAACGATCACTGTAATACTTCCCTCCATAGCTACTGTGCTAGTAGGTAAAGATCCAAAATTATTTGGACTATCTATAAAAGCCTTAGAATGTCCTCTATCAAAACCGTAACCATAACTAGTTTTATTCGAGTAAGTCAACATTTTCTTTGAAGACAATGCTAATGTTACATCAAAACTACAAGTAGAAGCTCCTACACTTGTTGGCATATTAAGTATCATAGTCTTCTTATCATTATTTGTTGGTGTTCCTTTTCCATATAATACAAAAGCTGTATCATCTATAAAAATCTCCTTCTTTGTAAAAACTCCTTTTGCTTCAAAGTAAATACCATCAACAGTATTCGTCACAATATGATATTCGCCAGGTTCCACAACCTCCATTATTATAGTAACATAATTTGAGGCATTAAGTGGTGTACCAGCTCTATACTTACCGAATACTTGTTGATTGCCCGGAAAACAATAAATTTTCAACACTGCTTCTTTAGATTTGACAGGTAAGTTATATACACAACTAGCACTAACAATATTCTCATTACTTGCAGTTGGATTATATTCTTTTATACCTTGAGAAGACATTTGTATAACCATAGGTAAAGTAGTCCCGCCTACCGTAGGTTTTCCTGTATTAACAATCGGTCTCATCTCTACCATCTGAATATCATTCGTAGCAACATTAAACTTAAAGTCAACTATATCAGATTCAAACTCTATCTTTTGTGTCTGAGTTGAACTAATTTCAATTACACCTCTTACTTTTCCTCTCCCTGTGGCGATAACCTTAACAGGTACCATAATTTTATGAGAAGTAGTTAATGGTTCATTCTTTAAAAACTCTCCAACAGAGGTCACTTTAGTACAATCAATAATAACCTCAACCTTCGAAATTACTGCAAAATATGGATATACACTTGGTGTTTCACCTTGTTCTACTTTTACATAAGAATTACTAATAAAATCCAAATCAGTTTGCATAGGCCACGTAGGAGTACCATAACCATCCAATTCAATAATAGCCGTTTTACTACTAACTTCTTGAGATGTCAATGTTCTTGTTTTCTTAAAGTAAATCCCGTTAACAGTAGGGGTGGTAATTGTTACAACTCCACCTTGAGAAATATTATTAATAGTAACACGCATTTTCCCCGTAGTTTTAACGTCATTTAAATCTACTCCCGTATAAAAGTTACCAATCTGCTCTACTTTAATTATATCATAAGTCAACGCTCTTTTCTCTACTTCATTACTAAGTGTGCAGGTTGCTAGTTTCTTATTCAGAAAGAACTTAATTGTATCCTTTCCACCAGAAACCCCATTAGTACGTTCATATCCTTTTACAGGAGTTCCATTTCCTTTTAAAACTAAAGTATAATCGCCTTTTTGAGGAAAAATACCACTAGCTAAAAAGCTATAACCATTCTCCTTCCCCGTATTATCATAAGCAATAGCCTGAATTTCATAAGATCCTGGTATACTAACACTAACATCGACTGTAATAACATTTTTTCTAGAATCTAAAAACACACCTTCAATATAGTCTCCTGTAATCTTTATTGCTCTACACTTATCATCAGGTATAATAAATGTTGCAGGACCAACATCCCCACAGACATTCATCCATTGTTGACGACTTGTGTTATAAAATTCAACACACTCTATTGTTGTATTATAAATAACCATTCCGCCTAGTAATTCATGACTAGGAATCCGCATACGTTCTGTTGTAGACATACGAGGCAATAAAAAACCTTTTTCTTTAGAATTTAATTCTAAAAGGCTAAAATTCAATGGATTTAACGCATCAGAAGAAGAATCATCTGATATTTGGGTACCTTTTTCTGTCAATACCTGTGCTACACTTATCTGAGTTGGGCCTAACACATAGAAAAGGAGAATCAACAGTACAGTTCTGATGCTTTTATTTAAACTTATATGTTGTATCATAAACTTCATTTTTTTGATAAAAACTAGGGAATCTATTCTTCCCTAGTTTATAATTTTTATTAACAAGGATTACTTTTTATGTTCAATAACATAATCAATGGCCCAAGCCAATGTATTAGCATATAAAACAGCATTATAAACAACACCATTATCTGCATAATTCTTTGGTTTAGGAACACCTTGACTATCAAAATTAGAAGGGAATATAGATAGATTCTTATAATCTTTCTTCCCTATAAACCATCCGCCATCTCCAACAAACACAAACCCTAAATCACGATGTTTCATAGCCCAAATAGAATTAACATCTCCTTGTTTTGAAACTAAAGGAACATAACTATTTGGCAAATTAGAGTAATACCATCCATTATGTGCATCATTCCCCATCACCTTACCAGATAAATCTCCAAAAGGCCCTTTTATAATCGATTCGTTATTTGCAGAAGACAACACAGGATTCAGCATAGTATAATTATTAGACACACTAATACTACTACCTCCTACTGTTAAACCAGCTAACCTTTCTATAACATTCTTAGTATATGTTCTAGGTGTACTCTCATCTCCAATGATTAATACTCCTTTCTTATCACGTACAAATGCAACTAATACATCTTGTGTTTCTGTTCTGGTAAAATTATATCCTATTACATTGATAATAATATCCACATTATTGGAAGCAATGAATCTATCCAAATCAGCTCCTTGAGCATTAGTACTTAATACTCTCACCGAATTCACTTTTACTGTTCCCATTGGGCCAAAATTAGTACTACTCTTAAGAATTGCTCCTCCAGCATAAACAGTACTACTATTGGCACCGTAATTTGTTCCACCTAAAGACAATACTACTATATCGTGTGCTTTTACTTGTGCAACTACAGAGCACAGAGACGAATTAGAATCTAATC
The DNA here is from genome assembly GCF_032073645.1 of Myroides sp. Classification (NCBI taxonomy): domain Bacteria; kingdom Pseudomonadati; phylum Bacteroidota; class Flavobacteriia; order Flavobacteriales; family Flavobacteriaceae; genus Myroides; species Myroides sp. The sequence goes on along the minus strand of NZ_DAMANB010000008.1, from coordinate 152,604 downwards.
CTTCTGCTATAAGATTAAACACTGTCAGTCCTCCTGTAGTAAATATTCCAACTGGATCTAAAGTCACTGTTGCTTTTCCTTTCATTCTATCCGAATCAGTAAAAACACCTGTTTTTGTAAAATAAACACCATTAACAGTATTTGTTTTAATTGTATAATTCTCTGCATACCCTACATTTACACTTACTTCAATACCATGTTTACCTGCTTGTAAAGGAGTATTTACCAAAAAATTGTTATTTCTACTAGTAGATCCATTTGAAAAAGCAAAAGCACTAGAACAATCAAATGTATAATTCTTAGAACGTTCCACTACATTTATAACTGGAAAAGAAGAACAGAAAGCTCCCCCTGAATTAGGTGTTATAGTAGTAAACTCAATAGTTTTTGCTTTTACAGGAATCTTCACATATTGTCCATTTTGCATCTCTGGATATAAGGTCACATACTGTACATTATCAGATCCATTAAAAGTCAAAGTTGTACTTGGTGCAACAAATTTCACAGGAGTATCTGTTGTTCCTTTTATTATTCCATTTAATTCTATATCAACTATACCAGGCGCTAATACTTTTAAAGGAAGTAATATAGAGTTACTCTTAGTTAAAAAAGTATCTTCTTTATATTCTCCTCTCATTTGTATTTCATTAGTATTACATACTAATTCAAAACTAGTAGGAACTACTTTTACTTCAGCTGTAACGTTAGATGTTTTATTATTCTTTGAATTCGTAATAAACTTAAAAGTACTATTTACAACATTTATTGGAACTCCTTGCGCATATAGATATATCTCCGCTCTCCCTTCTTGTGTAAACTCTCCTGACCCGCTAAAACTAATACCATTTAGAGTCTCTGTACTTTGTACTCTCCAGAACCCTACCGTTGTCACATCAACAAGAACTTTAATTTTATTATCATTTGCATTTAAAGCAACTCCTTTATAAGCTGACCAAGCAACATCAACTGTTTGAGGTTCTACAAGTCTAAAATCTAACTCAGATGATTTCACTTTAATACGTATAGAAGTACAAGTCGTATCTTTCTTACCATTTATCATAAAAGTAACTAGATCTCCTGGTGTTTCATTTGGTTCTAATGGGGTTCCAAATCCTTCTAATGCAATTGAATAAACTCCTTTTGTTTCGAATATTCCTGATTTACTAAAAGAATACCCATTTGTTGTTACTGCACTAATATTATATGATCCTGTTTCTACCACATTAATTGTAATGTATAAAACATCTGTATCTCTTAAACTTTGGCCTTGTTTTAATTCTTTAGCTCCACTCGAATTTAAATAAACCTTAGAACAGTCTAAAGTTAATTTTGCAGGAGGCAATGTTCCACATACACTAAGCCATTTATTTGCTGTTGTACTCCAATAGTTGATACAATCATTATCTGTATTATAAATAACAAGTCCATTTCCTCTTACTTTATCGTCAATATTAATTTTATCCCTTTCAACGGTGGTCATTCTAGGCAATAGAAAACCTTTCGTAACACTTTCTAATTCTAAGATAGAATATGGAGCAGCAGTAGCATTTGTCACACCTGCAACAGAACCATCTTTTAACTTCGTCATATCATTTTGTCCAAAAGACAATGAAGCATTTACAAGAAATAGAATCATAATCAAAAGAACCGAATAAAACGAATCGATATGTAGTTTTTTAATTTCCATCAATATTATTTTTAATGATTACTATTTTACTAATAATGCTTCTAACGCTTGCAAGCGTTTAGCCATTTCATTCATTTCAGTTTCTAACTTCTCAATGCGATATCCTTTTTTATTCAGCTCTTTTTGTTGATCAATAACATGTAAAAAGAGTTCTTCTGTCTTTTCTAATAGCTGAATAGATAATTCAGACACATTAAATGAGTAGCCTAGATCTGTTTTCTCTAAATCTGCAATAGGAGTTATACCTGGTAGATGTCTATTCGTTCTAATAAATCTATCTACACTAGTTAAATCATAGAACTTATAATCGTATTTTAAATTAGAATATCCTTCAAAATAATTATCAAATACATAGTCTGCATAATAGCTATTCGTAGCAGTTATACTACCATTTATTCTCAATTTTTCATTAGGTACTTTAGCTGAATCAGACTTTTCAGAATACCCAATTCCTACCCAACCATTGATGTAGATATCTTGGTTATTTTTAGTAGCCTGTTCTGTTGTATTAACAACGTACCAAGGTTCTTGAGCGATCTGATTAAACGAAATAAAAGTAGGGCTCTTTAATTCATCTGTATAGATTAATTGCTTCGTATTAATATCAGCTTTTAATGAAGTTAACGTTTCTGAATTAGTAAAAATATCAGCTACATAAATAGTTGTGATATCCTTATTTTCATCACTATACACTAATGCTTTCCCCTTACTATTATAATCATCTTCTAGCTTTAATGATGTAACTGTTTCTATTCCAGAAGGACTTCCGTCACTTCCAATACCACCAAACAAATCACTCCCTTTAATATCTACAAGATCTTCCTGTTCGTTTTTATATACAAACTTCTTTGCTTTATAGGTTCTTAATAAAGAAGGTACAACAGGAGCATTAGGATCTATTTCTTTTTCTTTATCTACATGCACCTCCATCATTTCACCAGTAACAGGATTTTGTTCTAAATAAACATACATTGTTATCTCTTCAGGAGTCAAAGTAGTTAAGGTCTCAAATTTCCTAATAACCTCACTAAGTTTCATTGTTTCTTCTTCATTGGTATCTTTATTAATCCAGGTAAAGATATAATCACCTTTATCCTCAATAATTTTCACACTATTCGGATCAGCTATCTCCTTTATGTAGTGATTCAAAGTTGTATTAGAAACAAGAGTATTCCATTTATCTCCACTCCAGAAATAAAAACCTGCCAACATATCTTTAGTACCTGTATGATATACTATTAGACTATCTGGATAGTCTGTTCCTACTATTGTCAACTTATCTGTACTGTTTTTTAATTCAATACGCGGGATCAAAACTCCTTTATTATTAGAATAAATTTCTAATTCAGATGAGTTATTGGGCAAATGGGTTCCTATTCCAGTCTGACCATACACACTACTAACTAGTGTAAAAATTATCATAATAAGAAAATGCGGCTTTTTCATTTTATTGTATTTTTTATAGTTAAATGTTAATTGTTTTGTATAAAATTACAAACAATTACAAACAAAAAACATAAAAAACAATAACAAATATATATTTTTATATAAATAAAAATTAATACATAGAAAAAATGAAAAACAATCAATAAAAATTATTTTTTTAATAAAAAAAACTTATAAATAGTTAAAAAAATACCAAAAAAATTAATAATTAAAATCAACATTTTACAATAAAACAATAAATACATCTAAAAAAAATATTTTTTAGCAGATCAAAAAACTGTAGTTTTCATTCTTTTACAATAAAACACCTCTCGCAAACAAATAGTATTATTTACTTTTTCACTTCTTCTTATTTAGCATAATCCCCCCTTCTTATATACTTTTATAATTTTAAAACTTACATAAAAAAGAAGAGTCACCTCATCACAAGGTAACTCTTCTCAAAATTGTGTTATAAAAAATCACACTTTCGTGTCTCGTCAATCAAAATAATCAGAATTTAAACAATACTATCTTTCACTGACAGATTACTCTGCTGCCCAAAAAGCCCACTCTTTACCATTAAAAACACACATCATATTTGATTTTGTATCATAAACTATCGTACCTGTTGGTGGAGAAACTATGTTTAAATGTGGGCTTTCTACTCTAGGTAAAACCAATGCTTTACTTGGGCTATCTAATACAAGAACTCCATCTATGGCCACAGAAGGGTCATTTCCTATTAAAATATTAGCACTTGCTATTTCAGTTAATTTATCTTGTGCTATTATATTTACCTCACCTGTATTAATCGATAAATCTACCCATTGATTTATACCATTAGAGTACTTAATTTTTTTATCTATCACATCGTAAATTAATGTTCCTTCCGCTGCACTAGTCGCAAGAGCGCTATTAATCTTAGGTAAAACTATACCTCGGGTATCATCATCAGGAAACTCTAGTATAGAGCTTGGAGATAAAAAATAATCTTTACTCCCAATATTTACTTGTTGGCTCCATGCAGATAAAGGGATAATACCCACACAAAACAAAATATAACTAAAAAAAATCTTATTTTTCATTTTCTTCTTGTTTTTAATTGTCAGGGCATGATTGCACTATACAAGCCCATATTTTACCATTGTACAACTTCATACACTTATTAGTTGTATCATAAACCATCATCCCTGCTATAGGGTTTGAAAACGCCTTAATCTGTGTATCAGTTAATCGAGTAAGAACAAATCCTTTAGATTTAGATTCTAAATAAAGAATTGCATTTATACCATCTTCTGCTAAAAGCTCTCCATTACTACGATCTAAACTAGTCATGATAACAAAATCAGCATTTTTCTTTACTATACTACCTTCTACTCCTGGATAATAACAAATTAAACTACCTCCACAGAATGGAATTGTTGGATCTAATACAGTATACGCATCATCCAAGCTCGAATTAATACATACATCCTCAGAATTTCCTATTAACTCTATACTTGCTCCAAAATCAACCACTTGAGCAATATCTGCATCAGGGACTTCACTAGGTTTAGTGTATTTATTTCCTGTTGCGGCTTCTATTATTGCTAAGAAATCTAATGCCTGTAACTCATATGTTAATTCTAAGGTGCTTCCTCCATTAATATTTAAGCCTTCGACAATGTGCATTCCTTCTTCACTTTCTATCATTCCTTGTCCCAGATTAGATTGGAATTTATTAAACCTAAAGTCTTCATGATACATAAACATAATTCTCAAATCAGCAAATGTAACAGTTGGATTTGGGTTTTTTACTTTAGCCTTAATTGTAATAATGCCATTTTCTTTATAACATTTATTCAAAACAGGCTCAATACTTATTTCAGGAGATAATACTCTAGGCTGATAAATCATTTCAACTTTAGTAGATGTACACGATGTAAAATTATTGTAATCACAACTCTCTATAGTCAGTACCTTATTCTCATTAAGACTTGTATATGTCAATTGTCCTCTATTTTCGTAGACTTTTGCTACTGCATCGTCTTTAAAACGTACCCTTGCTGTAATTGTAGTAAAAGTCATAGGGTCTAATTTAACCTTATCTATCTCTAGTTTTCTGGTTCCTTCATAATTATTGAAAATTGCATCATTAAAAGCACCTTCTGTAGACATCAACCCTCCATCAACCCAAAACATTCCTTCAGGTAATTCATCCTCAATCTTAACATAACGGGGTTCACATGAATAATTCCACACTTTAAATGTATACTCAAAACCACTACATGAAACTACCTTTGCTGGTGCTTGTAATGTAAACTCTATCCCATCTGGATTAGGAGATGCAGGTCTTGGACAATTTAACTCAAAATCTCCAATTGCAATTCCTTGATATCCTCTTGACTTAGTTCTATAATGAATTTTATGCTTTATTTCTATTCTTGTCACCTCATGCGGAAAAGTAACAACTGCTGCCCCATTTTTATTCGAAATACTAGACCGTTTTAATCCTGTGACAATACCTCCACCAACAGAGAAAGTCTTTTTACTACTATTAGAACTACTCGAAATCACACCTCTATAAGTCGTATTACCACAATACCCTATTACCTCTACCATATCGGTACTTGTACTAGTTTTATCTATTCCATAAATTTTAAATTTAGCAAAAGTAGCCCCATCCTTAAATGTAATATTTGTAATCGAATAGTTATCATCACTTCCTCTTACCCCTCTAAATTTAGACTCTAAAAGAGTTCCATTAGACACTCTTGGATATTTTGACGCTTGCATAGAAGGGGTTTCCTTACCATTACTATAGGTCTTATAAGTAACATCAAATCTCAATCCATTCGACACTGTTAAATTTGACATACTTTTTAATCCAGCAGTCCATTGGCGAGAACTAAAATTAAACAATCCTGTTTCGTTTGTAGTACAAGCATTACATTGTGCCACGGCTGCATCTGCTCCAAAAGTTATATATAATTCGTCTCTATTAATTGGCAATCTGAACAAATGCTCATCAAGCTCCCCTCCTATGTATTGTCCAGGAATAACAGCTAACCAATTTTGATTTCTAGCATCAGCTTCTGTTTTAGCTACCAACATTTTCACATCATACCCTTGACCACTATAAGGAAAATCTTCTCCACCTGCTCTCACTTCTACTATAGTACTTCCTAAATTAGTCTTCCTAAATAACCAAAATTTATCATCTAATATCTCACTATATCCACACCCATGATCATTTACTTTAGTAGAAGTATATCCTTGGCCAATATTAGTTCCCCAGTAGATTGCAGCATTATCTCTATTTAATGGTTCCTCTTGAATTACCCCAAGTCCAACTTCAAACTCTGTTCCTATAGTATTTACTGTCAAAGCTGCCCCTGAAGCAGTAGAACGAGATACAGAAATACTCGTATTAGCATCATCTCTAAAAATACCTGCTACATTATTATGATACCCTAAACCTGTTCGCCCCCATGGCCAGAAAACACTTCCATAAGATGACATATAAGCTGCATTATCTAATGTAATACCATATTTAGTTGCTAAATAACTCTCAATTTTACTTGTCTCAGCTCCATTTAACTTTCGATTGTAAACAATAATTTCTCCTATTTGTCCCATAAAGAACCCTGAAGTCAAACTCGCTCCTCCAATAATAACTCCTTCATCTGGTTTTAAAGCCCCCTTAGCTGCTCCTGTTAATTTATTTCCTTTACTATCTAATGAATATTCTGTTCCACTGAACCTGAAAGTCACATAATTAGTTGCTCCTTCTGGCACATAAGTAGTCTGTAGAGCTGTTGTATTAATCTCATATCCACCATGTCCATCTCTAGCACTAGTAAGACGTACACGTCCCCCCGTTTCTTTTGGACTGAATCCAATAGAAGGTCTTCTTGTAGATTTAGATGAAGGATCAGTACTACCAAATCCCATATAGTACATCCTTTTCTCATTCTTTCCTTTTTCCGCAATATATACACCAAAAACAGTCAGTCCATCAACAAATCCACTAATACCAAGAGGTGTAGCTAAAAATTGGCTACCATTAAACACCAATGCATTATTAAAATTCATTTTGTAACTTCCCTTTAATAAAGTAGGCCTTTGCTTTCCTGCCTGACTTACAGCACTAAAAGTCATATTCAAATGACTATCAGTAGTTACAGGTGCATTTGCCCATTCATCAACTTCAGTAGAAGAATACATTTTAACTCTATTATCTGGTTTTAACCAAAGCTGTACATTCCCTACTCCTCCAGGATATTCTCTTTGAGCAAATAAAGGCATACTCGTCAATCCTAAAAATAAAAGGGCTAAAATCTTATATAAATATCTATACATATCCTGTAGTTTAAACAATTAAAATAAAAAAGATAAAATCCCTTTTACTCCTTTATATATTCAACAATTACATAATAGTTACCAGCTGGGTTATTCTGAATAATAGTCCCCGCAGTACCAATAGCCAAAACTGTCTTTGTCCCACTGACTTGTTTGCTAATCACTCCTCTTGTCATCGAATTACTACTCTCATTAATCAATTTAGCATCTACTACTAGGCCTGAAATTACTTTTGGTAACTCAACAGAGGTAAAAGAAGTAGCTTTATTTAACTTCACTATATATCGCATCACATCTTTTTCATCCCATTTCCCTATAATCTCCTCTTTAACAGTCGAATAAAAATTATCATTCCCTTTTACTGTTTTTGCAATATTTTTTATATGCTCTGTATTTTCAGCTTGATTAACAATAGTCTTAAAATCGTTACTCACATCCTGAGATACGGTAATATATTCTGGAATAGAACTCTCATTTATATATTTATAATAAATCATACCTGCATTAGGTACATTTGCAATATTCTCTTCTACTCCTTCTTTATTATAACGAGTTACATTCGTAACTGTTTCTTTCACAGCAGACGGAACAAAACTCTCTATATATTCCGTAAACACAGTACTTCCTTTTAAAAGCTCTGTCAGCTTCACGTTATTTTCAATACCTCGCTCAGGTTTATATACTAATACAGCCTCTCCTTCATCATACACCGTAGATAATGATGTCAAAGACTCAAACGTCTTAATAACATCACTAAGTTTCATTGTTTCTTTAATATTAGTATCCTTATTAATCCATGTAAAAATATAGTCTCCTTCATCATATGTAACCGTAACACTATTCGGATCCGCAATTTCTTTGATATAGTGCTGTAAAGTAGTATTAGAAACTAAGGCATTCCAATGATTCTCAGCCCAAAAATAGTATCCCGCTAACATAGCTTTAGTTCCCGTATGATAAATCATCAAACTTTCAGGATACTCTGTTCCAACAATAGTAGACTTATCTTTAGTATTTTTTAATTCAAGACGTGGAATTAGAACTCCTTTATCTTTAGACTTAATCTCTAACTCAGAAGAACTACTTGGAATTTGAGTTCCAATACCAGTTTGACCATACGCTCCTACTCCAAGTGTGAATATTATTAAAATTAGCAAATGTGGTGTTTTCATTATATTGTGTTTTTTATTAATTACAATCTAAATATTCTATCAAAAATACAAATATTAACACAATTTTATATACATTACACTATGCAAATTTATTTTTTATATAAAAAACAACGAAACAAAGTAAATATTAACAAAAACAAAATAAAAAACAACAGTGGTAAAATTTATAAACACTCAACACTTAAACATATTATTAAAAATTCTTATACCCATATAGTATATTCAACATAAATGATAAATTAAACACATTAATTACAACTTTTTATCAATATAAAAAACCTATAAAACTGTAATTATTATATATACACATTAAACAAGGCCTTGATTAGAATTAAAAATTCTATAACAAAAATATTTTATTCTTATAGTTTTTTTCTCAAAAATCATATTTATCGCCCTTCAATTGAAAAATTAGGATTCATTCTCACTTCAAAAAGTATTTTATATACTTTGTTGAAAATAAGATGCTAAACAGATTGATAAGACTTATAGGAAAAAATGTTCTCCTCTTTCCTTACTTCCTTTATATGATAGAAATTACAAATTCCTGGTTCTCTTCATACATATATTCAGGAAACTGAAGGATCACAATGCTATTCTCTTTAGAAAAATTCTTTATGCATGTCTTTTTTCGATATATAACTCTGTATCTACCCACTAATGCTTCTCCTTTTTATTGTAATTCACTGCAACTAGGAGTAAAACATACAAGCCCTATTTCTGAAAAACTTATTCTAGATTAAGTGTGCTTCTTTGTTTCTACATATACCTTTGTCTCATCGAAACAGAAAAATAAAACAACAATGAATATATTAGCTTTTGCTGCTACCAATAGCAGTACTTCTATAAACTTAGAATTAGTAAAAAGTGTAACTACTCAATTTGAAGGACATAACATTAATATTCTAGATATCAATGACTATGAGATGCCTATTTATTCTCAAGATAGAAATAACCAAGGTGTACCTCAGCAAGCATTAGATTTTAATCAAGCGATTCTAAATGCTGATGCTATTATTATAGGATTAGCAGAACACAACGGTACGTTTAGTACTGCTTTTAAAAACATATTTGATTGGGGGTCTAGAGTGGAGAAAAACTTCTTTCAAAACAAACCAATGATGTTATTATCTACATCACCTGGACCTCGTGGAGGACAATCTGTCATGGATAATGCTTCAAGCATATTTCCTTACTTTGGAGGGAATATTAAATGTCAGTTTTCATTACCTAGTTTTCAAGATAATTTTAGTAATGGATCAATTAATACACCTGAATTAGCTTCTCAATTAACAGAGAAAATTAATAGTTTTAAACAACAACTTTCTTAAGTCTTTAAAAAATCCCTACAAAGATTTTGTAGGGATTTTTACTTTATATACTCATATTATTGTATATAGAAGAAAAGGTTTTAATGATTTCTTTTAGATCCTCTCCTGTAAAGTTTAATTGAATACGCTCTCCTGTTCGCAACCATAATACCAATTGCGATTTTTGACTATCTATCTCTGTGATAGAATAAGAGATTACTTGTTTTAATGGTAGTACCCTATACTCTACAGCACCTCCTGCTCTATTAAAACTAAACATGAATTGAGAATACGTTAGTGTAAACTGTCCATTTACTCCTCTATATCCTACTTTAAATTTAATCCAACTAGAAAATTTACTAAATGTTGTTTTAGTAACACTAGTATCTACTTTCTTTAAACCATCGATTACATAGTTAACTTCTCCCATATTCACTTTTTTCATTTAAATATATACATTTATACTTATATTCTTTACTTCAATAAAAAAATGAGTAAATAAGACTATAATAATATGTAATAATCACGATATAAATCAAACTCATCCCATCTTTTACCTCTTTGATTCAAATTCCTTACCTTTGTATTGTTCAAATGCTTACCAATACTAAAGAATATCTTATCTCTTATACTTACCCGATAAGGTAAAGCATTTCCACAGCACTAATCTCTACTGAGAGAATTTTTAGAATCAACGAAAATGAAGAATAACTTTTTTGTCAACTTGTTACAACAAGAGAGCAAAACACTATTTAAATTAAAACACAGCGAACGACTGTGGCATATCCCTTTGATGGCAATGCTCGCTACAGGACTTCCCTTATTAACAGGATGGTATTTTGACAATCTTCAAGCAGGACTTTTAGCCTGTCTAGCAGGATTAGTTATCTTATACCTCCCTTCTAATATTCCTACTGCTCAGCGCATGATCACCATGCTGGTATGTTCCTTTGGTTTTATGTTATCCTTTGCAGTAGGCATATCGTTTAGCTTTAACTTTATTGCTTCTGCTATAGCCTTTGGTATATTCGTTACTGCAGTTCATTGGGTCAACCTATATTTCAATACTCGCCCCCCTGGTAGCTTCTTTTTTATTATGGTAGCTTCTATGTCTAGTAATATGCCATTTAAGTTAGCAACTATCCCTACACGTCTAGGATATGTAGTCATGGGAACCATGTTTGCTTGTACTCTAGCCTTAATATACAGTGTTATAGTAGGCAAAAAATACAACAGTAAAACAACTATACGCCTAGTACGTCCTGTCCCAGTCAAAGACCAATTTGATTACCTTATCAAATCTATTATAGTAGGCGCCTTCATGTGTATTTCTTTATTAATAGGTCATCTATTGAAATTTGACAATCCATATTGGATCCCTATTTCTTGTGCCGCCATTATGCAAGGGATTTCTTTATACCACGTATGGCAACGTGCACTACAGCGTATCGCAGGTACCTTTATTGGATTAGGACTTTGTTGGGCACTTATCTCAGTCTCTACAGCACCTTTATATTTATGTATTTGTATAATGGTACTTCAGTTTATTATAGAAATGTTTATTTCTCGTAACTATGCAGTAGCTGTTATCTTTATTACAGCTCTTACAGTGCTTCTTGCAGAGGCGGGTAATCCTATTATCAGCACACCTAATATCTTGATCCAAGCTCGTTTTATCGATATTGTGATTGGAAGTATTATAGGAGGTATTGGTGGTTGGTTCTTACATCATGAGTACCTAAGAAAACAAACTCGCGATAGTTTGCGCACTACACGATTACAATTACTCAAGAAAAAAAGGCATAAAATAGTAAAACAATAAATCACATAGAAAAAACCCCTATAGAATCTAATCTATAGAGGTTTTTTCTTTATACCTTTCGGGATGTAAACTCTAATATATTTTTTCCAGGATGAAACTCCTCTCCATTCCCTAGGTTTATATAAAAACAATTGTATACGTTCTTCACTTCTCCCTTCTCTCTTTCTAACTCTACTTCAGCTAAGTACTCTGCTCCATCTTTTACATAGGTAAATATAGGTTCGTACACCACAGTTCTAGTAGTGATATCTAATATCCCATACAAGCCATTTTCTTCTAACTGAAATACACAAAACCTGATATTATCCATTAAGCGCAAAGAAAAAAATACAGGTGATAACAGCCACTCCTGAAGATCTACATTCCACACTCCTACTCTACTTACTTGATCCTTTTTAATCGACACAAAATAAAGAGGTTCTTTTATACTGCTTATCGTTCTAATCTTCTCTAGTAAGAACCCCTGAGGGATATCTTTCTGATCTATTAATAATTCTTTTGCAGGCCAAAGTACCTCATTGTAATAAGAGGTAATTGAGTAATCACTTGGCTTATCTAAACAATCTTTAAGTACTCCGTGCTTTGTCAAGATATAGAATTCGTTTACTCTACTTTCCGCACTAATAGGAGCTACTTCCACTATAAAGAAATGCTTAGAGACTACGGGATAAATATTCAATACATTCTTCCAAATATCTTGTATACTGCGTTCACTTTTAATATCAATTACCTTTAGATGAACAGGAATATACATATCAAATTCATAGTTGACATAATACCTTCCATTCCCTATCGTATCTCTACAGATAGTTGGTTTAGCTATTAAGTGAGACTTAGCTGTCTGCATAGATACCTTGTATTCCTTCCCTTTATAAGTAATTGGAAAAATAGGTTGAGGAATTACTTCATAGGACTTCACTCTTTTACCTTTCAGATTATACACTCTTACCTCATCATCATTCACTTTTCTCACCCATCGCAATCCATTGTCATAAGTACTAACTACTTTTTTGACTATTCGTTTTAATCTATCCTTTTTTGCAAAATACAGATCATCTCCTACCTGAATTAATTTACTACCAATCTGTTTTATCCTGATAGAAGTACCACTTCTAGTAAGTCTATCTTTAGTAATCGTCTTTGTATCTAGTACCTGTCTTGTATCTAATGCTAATACAGTTACTTTCTCTCTTATGACCTCTGTCCCCCATAACGGTTTAAAGGAAGAGCTAGTACTCATGATATTAAAGTTAGGCAAGAACTTCCATTGCCAGAAGCGACTGTGGACAGTATACGACTGCACAATATTAGCTACTGTAAAACACCCTACCTCATATAACTCTATTCGATCATATCGACACTTCAGTACCTCTTTATTCTCTAGGTCTATCACACCGTACATCCCTTGCTTATCACGTACTACAGCATAACCTGACTTAGTGAATAATCCTCCACTAGCATACTGTTGACTGATAACAATTTGTTTATCTTGATTACAATATCCATACATTCCTTTCTCATCTACAAAAGGATATATAGCAGCGGTCTTATTAGTTAATGTGGTATTCATAAGCCTGAAGTTTAAAAAGTCTCTTAAATATAGTGATTTTTTAAACTTCTTCTTTAAAAACAAAAACTTAATTAACTAAATACCAAATACTTTAACACACTTATATTATTCTTTTTGCAATAATTCTAATTCTAGAATGTACTTATTCTCTAACTCTTTATCTCCACTTAGTACAAAAACCTGTATAGCTTTTTCTAAAAGATAAGGGTAAACCTTTATTTTATTTAAAGTTGTTTTTTATCCAAGGATATATATCTTTGAACATCATATCTTCTTTATTCGAAATTCCTATCAGTAAATTACAAGCATATATAACATAGTACCTTCCTAAATTTATTTCATAACACTCCTCTACTTCTTCTAAGTATAATATTCCTTCTTTTAACTTTAACCATGCTTTGACATACTCCTTAATGCTTAGATAATCTTCTATCAATTTACTTAAGAAACTTGCTTTACCCCAAGCATCATCCTCTACATATTCCCATAGCGCTTCTCTTCCTACTATCACTTTATCTATATTTCCTATACACTTATAGAAAGACACATAATCCTCCCATCTTTCCTTATTCCATACAGTGATATTCTCTTCCCAAGATTGAATACACGCTTTGGCAATTTCATCTTCTTCTAAATCCAATGCATAATAAACAATGCCTTCTGTAGACATCTCTTCAGGACAAAGGCTATAATATCTTTGTTTTCTTTCCTTCCACTCTACAATGTCTTCTTCATCCCAATCACATTCTGCTAGACTATCTCCAATTAAGTCATAAAAATCTTCTTTCCAACTTACCTCTTGATGGGATATCCATTCAAATGTATTCTTCACTCCATTGTGTAGCAAATACTCTCTATCAAAGCCGCAATACGTATCAAAGTTGGCATTCTTCGCCTGGATAAATAAGGAGATATAATCAGAACGTTGATATAAACTAACTAGATACGCTGCTAGATCTAATGCCTCTGTGAATCCCTGAAAATCATCTTCTCGCCTACTCGCTATCTCTGCTTCAAACAATTTAACTAACAACTGCTCCTCTCTCAATTCTTCTGAATGCAAGAAACCTACTAATACTCGATGTCTATCTATTGCATTCTCATGATTTCTTTCTTTTCCTAAGTATTCATATTTCTTCAAGTAGATAGGTTCAGAGACTAACTCCTTCACCATCTTCTTATACTTTTCTAACATCAAGTTTATCATTTCTTTTCCTTCTTTTTATTGAAATTCAAATTAACCACATATATCTTAAACCTAAAATACAAAAGGCTATCTAATGAAAGATAACCTTTTGTATATATTATGTGATATAGTTCGTTGTCTAGGACAGAGCGTTAAAAAACATTCCTAATTCAACTAGTATCCTATAGCGATATCATCTCCACGAGTATCTGCTCCTGCTTGGTAAGTACCATTTTTATTGACTAAGATTCCCTCTACGCGTCCATAAGGTTTGCGTTCTTTTAGGATATAACCTTTATCAGTAAGCGCTTTTCGCACTCCAGCCGTAATTGCTGTTGGTTCATAATCGATATGATCAGGAAGCCACTGGTGGTGAAAACGAGGAGCAGATACTGCCTCTTGCATATTCATCCCAAATTCAGTTACATTTAGAATCGTTTGAAACACAGAAGTGATAATTGTCGATCCACCTGGTGTACCTACTACCATGTACAATTTACCGTTTTTCTCTAAAATTGTTGGAGACATTGAGCTTAACATTCGCTTTTCTGGTTCTATCGCATTCGCTTTTCCTCCCACTAATCCGTACATATTAGGTGTACCAGGTTTCACAGAGAAATCATCCATCTCATTATTCAACAAGAATCCCGCTCCTCCTACTATCGTTTTAGAACCATAAGAATCATTTAATGTAGTCGTTGCAGACACAGCATTTCCCCATTTATCGACTACACAGTAGTGCGTTGTCTCATCGCTCTCATACCCGCCTAACTCTCCTGCTTTAACATCAGTACTCTTCGTTGCTTTGTCAAAAGACATAGACTCCATACGCCCTAGATTGTATTCTTTATTTACTAACTGATTTACAGGCACTTTATAGAAATCAGGGTCTCCTAAGTGCTCAGCTCTATCTGCATATACACGGCGTTCTGCTTCTACCATTACTTGTACTGTTTTTTCAGATTGGAATCCCCACTTTGCTAAAGGGTATTTCTCTATGGATTGGAACAAAGAGATTAAGGCAATACCTCCACTACTCGGAGGTGGCATAGAGATTACTTTTAATCCTTTATACTCTCCTACTATAGGCGTTCTCCATTTTGCTTCATAGCGTTTTAAATCTTCAAGAGTTATCATTCCATTACCTCTCTTCATCTCTCCTACGATTAACTCAGCCGTTTTCCCTTCGTAGAACCCTTTATGTCCTTCTTTTTGTACACGTTTCAGTGTTTCAGCTAAATCTTTTTGAATAAACACATCTCCTTTTGACCACTGTTCTTTTTCAGTAATAGCTGTACTTTGTGTACTAAATTTCACGAAGTTATCGTGTTGTTTAGTGAACTCACCTGCTTGTTTTTCTGTAATACTAAATCCTTTCTCTGCTAAGTCTATAGCTGGCTGTACCAATTCTTCCCATTGTAGAGAACCGTACTTAGCATGAGCTTGTACCATACCTGCTATTGTACCTGGTACCCCTGTTGCTAAGGCTCCTCTCATACTCAATTCTGTTATCGCTTCTCCATCTCCTCCCCAATACATATTTTCTCTTGCTTGCATAGGAGCTTTTTCTCTATAGTCTAGTGCGTCTATCTTACCATCCTTACCGCGATACACCATAAATCCTCCACCTCCGATATTACCAGCATTTGGATATACCACAGCTAATGCTAGCTCTACTGCTACAGCAGCATCTACTGCATTACCTCCTTTTTTTAGGATATCTACTCCTACTCTACTTGCCTCTGGGTGTGCTGATACAATCACTCCATTCTTGTACGCCTGTGGATTCTGAGCTACTACTTGTAATAAGCTACCACATAGGATAAAGGCTGATAATATAACTTTCTTCATGTATTGTTGTTTTTGTTACCGCAAGATAGATATTTTGAATTTATTATTAAAATAAGTGTTCAGTTATAGACAAAAATTCAAAAATATATCAACATAAAATAAATACACTATTAACACTTATCTTTACAATAAATCACAGCTATGAAACTATTTAATTTCCAGAAGAAGAAAACAGAAAGTCACGACCAACCCCACACTGAAGAAGAGATATTACTACATGAGTTAGTCGACCAAATCACTAAATTAAACTATACAATCCAAGTAGATAAAGCTACTCAGATTATCATCGTTAATGACCAATTACTATTGGAATTCAGAATCATCCGAAATCCTGATTATGCAAAAGAACTAATGCACCTCATGATTAATACTGCACATCCTACTCATTTTCCTGATGGTATTATGGAAAGCATCGCTGGGATAGGCGAAACGGTACAAGATAGAATAGCATCTGTAGTAGAGAACTATATCACCTCTACCTTTAAACCCATCGCAGAGAGCCTTACAGATACCCATTCACCAGAATATGATTTCATTAGTGATGAAGTACTATGGCATCCCGCATTAAGTGACTTACGTGTTCAAGGTTCTTTTAACAGAGAGCTGAGTGGTGATGAATTATATTTATTATTAGTTTCTAAACTTGAGTCTATGTTATCTAGAGATCAGAAGTTCCATTGGCTAAAAATGTATATATCAAAACAACAGTCAGGAGAAATAATAGGTGACTGCCTCTTAGATAACGAACCTTGGGATGAAGGATTAGATATATTAGCGGACTATATCAGTACATTCCCTGTAGAAAGCACATTTATAGGCATCAAACAATTCGTAGTGTTTAGACGATGTGATAAGTATGATTAGTACAAAAATTAAATATCACAAAAAAGCCCATACTCTTACTAGACTATGGGCTTTTTTAATTATTTATGTTATCATCACTTATACAGCTATCTCATCAGGTAAATGACCTATAATCTCTTTCAGCGTCTTCTCACTATACCCTGCTAAGTTCCATACCTTATTGCGCTGTCCACCCAAAGTCAGTACTAAACTATACCCAATCAATACCCCCGAATTTCTATGTTCTAACACTCCTATATCTTGAATATCTCTCACAGAATATAGCATCTTCTCACCTTTGACAGTTGTGATAATAAGATGATCTCCTTCAAAGTCAATACTATTACAATACTTAAACACATAGTATATCGCACCAATAATAAAGAAGGGCAATACGACTAATAAAAACCACTCTACTGTATCAGGTACTTTATTAGTAAGGGCTAATACCATACTAACAATAACACCAATACCTCCAAACCATACTAGCTTACCTAATATAATCCCTATCAGATGGTTATACGATTTTTTCATATTTTTTGCGCAAAAATATGAAACGCATAAACACTATCCCTATGGATATATAAATAGTACCGCAATTAATCTGATTATTACCACCAATACTTAGGGTACTTCCTCAGCTTGCTTATATTGTTAAATAACAAGGCTATTACTGTGATAATAACAGATCCTGCCAAAACAGGATTAACAATAAAAGACCAACTCGCTCCTCCTAGTATAATGACTAGAGGATCTGCACCTGCTGGTGGATGTGTAGTCTTAGTCACCAGCATTAATCCTATCGCTGCACCTACTCCTATTGCTAGAGAATACCATTCTGTTCCTAAAAAAGTAAGACATAGCAGTCCTACTATACTCGCTAATAGATGACCTCCTATGATATTACGAGGTTGAGCTAAAGGGCTATCAGGTACTCCAAATGCCAATACACAAGTCGCTCCAAAGGGAGCCATGATCAAAGGCATTTCTAATTCTTTAGTCATAAAGGCTATCACACCTATCGCTAACATACCTCCTATCCCTGAGTATATAGAATGTTTAGAAGTAGCTGATTGTGGACTAGTCTCTGTTGTTTTAAATTTTGCTATATATCGTTTCATTTAGATTAAATCTTGTTTTAGTAATTCTATTGTTTTCTTTACGCAGGCTGAGTTCTGATAGACTTGACTCTCTGTCAGCCCTGCCTCAAACAGCATATATAACATAAAGGCCCTGTTCTCATCTGTTACTAATGCCTTAAAATATGCTTGTAATTCTGTCTTATGCTGATGGATGACTTCATAAATTTTTCCTTTATGCTCAGGTAGCTCTGACAACATATTAAGAAATGCACAGCCCCTATATCCCTCCTTCTCATTCATCTCTATAATATAGGTAAACACTGCTATGATGCGTTCCTTAATCGTGCGCTTCTTCTCCACATCTTCTTTCAGTCCCATAAACCAATAGTCATGTCTAGCTTTTAGATACGCTACAGCTAGATCATCTTTCGTTTTATAATGGTCATAAAAGCTAGATTTAGCCACCTTAGCTTCTTCTATCACAGCATTGATCCCTGTGCTATTATATCCATATTGATGAAAGAGTAAAGTAGCAGCCTCTAATACCCTCTCCTTAGGTGAATTATTTTTCATGAAACAAAGATAGAAATAAAAACAGACAAGTCTGTCTGTTTTGCCTTTTTTATAGATCAATTTTTGGTCGAGATAGGTCATTTGTGGCCATTTTAGGACATTTGTGGCCATTTTTTCCCATCTCAAAAAAAAACATATTTATAATTCAAAACTTTGCAAAGAGAACAAACAAGAATAAAAACAGAATACAATCTGCTATCGCATTTGATGTCTGGTTGTATTCTAGTAGGGTTTCACTCGAATTGAGTCCGTAGTGAGTCCGTTATGAGTCCGTACTCACTCCGTTAAATCAAGCAAAAAAACGGAGACGTATCTCACGTAGGACTCACATAATAATAAATGAACCAAATCAATAGTCAATGAAGACTACTATGCAAGTAAAGTATAACCAATAAATTATAACAATTATGGCAAAAATTGATGCAAAAGGGAGACCTCAAGGAAAGTATCTAAACTCTGTATTCAGAATAGTAGATAACAAAGTCATTATGCAAGGCAAACCCTCTAAACAAAAACAGACTAAAAAAACGAAGCAGGCAGCTACAGACTTTGGTACGGTGCAGAAATGCAATAAGCAATTAAGATACCTCATCCAACTCGCAATGAACAACAATCATTGTAAAAAAATGCACCTTAGAATGAACACGCTTGCATTAGCACAGCTGCGTAATAATGAAGTATTTCCTTTAGGTCAACGCACTTACTTTAATACAGATCTAAGCGGGATGGTAGGTTTTGACTTTAATACGAATACTCCTTTTGGAGAGTATTGTACCCTACCGATTACTTTTCAGAAACTAGATAGTCATAAAACACGTATTAGTATAGACACCTCTACTATCAATGACTATTTTAACTTTGAAGATAAGACATCTGAGATTAAAGTAGAGTTATTTATACAATATCATCAACTTAACTATCAAGAAATCCACAAAACAGAAAGTATTTCCTTCACTGTCAAAAAAGGAGAAATCCTCTCTGCTAAAGAGTGGGTTATACAGAATACGTTAGAGAGCAGTATTACCCTTGTGATAGGACAGTTATGGTATCTAAAGCAGACCTTAACTGGCCAATACATTATGATTAATAATCGTGAATTCCATCCTAGTAGTATTCTCTATCTAGATAATGGCCTATAAAACACAATGAAAAACCTAGTGGATAAAGGTAGAGAATCACTGATATTCTCTACCTTTATCTTTTTAACTGTAAGTGTATGGGGTGGTTTTCGCATAAAAGTAAGTTTCCAAAAGAAAATAAGGATAGAGGAATCATAAGAATAACAGATAATGAAATTATTATCACTAATAGATCGTATGAGAGTGAAGATGAAATAATCCTTATCCCTAAAATAGAATACATTTATCTAGAGACATCGGACTATAGTGAGCCAAGTATGTTCATCTACCAAGATAGACAGTACTACATCCCTGGTGATTATGTAGGTACAGAAAAACTGTGGCTATACTTAGCCGAACAGTTTCATTTCGATATCAACTTGGTTATTCAACACCTCAACGATAAAACAAATAATATATATAAACTCTACAGAACTACCTACAAACAGAATTATAAGCTAACGAATACATCTAATCATGATTATCTCAAGGGCTATGAAGTTCTAGCTCCCACGCCAATATTTGTGCCTTGGAACACGACTAAAGAAAAGTTATTAGCACAAGAATATATTCATTCGGATGGATTCTATGCAGAAATAACTTATCCTGTACGCATTGGCAATATCACTGTAGATAATTTAGGTACATATATAGATGATATACGTGCTGATGTAGCTCCTACGAGTTACTATACTAAATGCTTTGCTACAGATGGGTCTGATACTAGCTTATATCAACTAAAAGAGACTCTAGAGCACGACCTAGGTTCTACTGCTACCTATACGTTTTATAATGAACACCACTTGTTCTTCTATGCAGAATCTGATCATATCACATTCGAACTAAACTATACCATAGATGATCCTGAGTTTAGAACTGTAGCTTATAGCTTCACTTCACTAAATATCAATACTAAGTATGATTATCCCGACCTATTATCAGATGACATATATGCACCAAAACTAGTATTATCAGCTACTTATGTATTCAACTATTCCCTTACTACACCAAGGAATTACCTAAGGAATGAAAGAATCAAAAGTACTCCTGATCTTGTAAAGCTACAGAGTAAAAACAATTCTGTTATATGGATAGATAAGCCGAATAATATGATTGGGTTTGCGGATAAAGCCTTTGCTATTACGTTTAATAAAGAAGAAATAGACTCTCTTACACTATGGAATACCCTACCTGCTAAAGGGGGTGGATTCTGCGTATTATCTGTAAATTTAAAAGAGGGTAATGCTGTCACTGTCTTTGAAGGAGCACACGATACGATTAAGCATGATTTAGAGGATTTAGAGCAATTCTTAGGTTTACAGATTAATTTTTATGAAGATTATAATTGTTGATTTTAGAGGTTAAAATACCATTATCTCAATAAAAATCCTTAGTTTAGAATAAATAAACTTGTCTTACTATGGGATTTCTATCAAAGCTATTTGGAAAAAAAGAAAACAAACCCTCCTCTACGAATGTGTCAACAGTACCTACTGTCTATATTGACCTATCAGAGGAACAAAAAAAGGCACTCAAGCAGTCTACACTCCCACTCAGAACAGGACAACTGTATATGCACTATTGGGAAGAGGATTTACTAGCCGAAGACTATGACAATGTAGACTGGGCTCATAGGGTAGTACACTTTTGGGAAGCTGAAGAAGTATTTGAAAAGAAATCATTACCACTCCCATTTTTAGATCTAGAAGAGAAACTCTTTCTATTTAAAGGTGACTTGACTAATATAGAATTTGAGATCGGAAAAGCACTTCCTTGGTCTGGTTTTCCAGGAGGAGCTACGAAATATACTACCTATCTCAATGAACAACTAATCTCTATACCTCAACTCTCTACATACGGTAATATCGATTATATAGAACGTGTACCTCTTACTGAGCATAACTTAGATGTACTCACTGAAGGCAATGACCATCTACTCCTCCTTGATGAGAGAATAGTCCAATACAATAAAGGGGAGTTCTTCTTAGATAATACTATCGTACCAATAGATATAGCGTATAGCACAGGTGGACTTCATTTAGTTAGAAAAATAATGACGTAGTACAGTACTTATCGATACTTTATCTTTCCTACCTATATTAACAGAACTATTCAAATAATTCTGAATGTGACCCTACACGTTCTAATCTGATAATATTTGGATTTTTCTCTTCAAACCAGATAATTAAATAATCTGATTCGATGTGACACTCTAAGCGCCCATTCCAATTACCAATTAATTTATGTGGCCTCATTTCAATTGGAACATTACCTACACCTCCTTCTATCAATAAGTCAATAAGATCAAGTACTTTCTTCAAGCGTTTCTTATTGTTCTTAATTTTCTTAAGATCTTTTTTAAACTGAGATGTAAGTTGCAGTTGATGCATACACTACATTTTATCAATAAAATCGTGAAACTCTTCTTTGCTAATAGTTTCTAAATTAGTTTCATTCATAGCATTTATACTATCCTGATTAGGCTCATGATAATTAGTTGCTTTAATCAATAGTGTTTCTAATAGATTATTAAAACTACGATTATTCTTTCTTGCTAATTCTTCTATATGATTATATAGACCTGTATCTAATCGAAAAGAGCCAGCTTTTTTAGGTTTCTTTGTACTCATAAGTATATCTTTGTATTTATTTGTATTACAAATATATACAATTCTTATCATATTATAACACGTATAAAATACCTCCGTAAGAAAAAAAGAATACTATTTTATTTCGATTCGATACCTTTGTAAAAAAATAATATACTAAAAATGAATACTATACACAAAAACAATATAATCCTTAATAAACTTCCGCCTATAGAACAACAAGCTTTAGTGGAAACTGATATTGTACTTGGTGGCTACCAACGTTTGACAGATTTCATTCTCAAAGTTATAAAAGAAAAAGAAGAGGAGCATAGTAAGAATAATGAGGTAATAATTACTTCTAAACGAGATGCTGAAGTTTTTATTGACGCTATCTATACGATACAGGAACCTTCTATTCGATTAATAATGGCTTTTAAAGAGTATAATGCAATCATAAATAAAGGATAGTATTTTTACTGTAGTAGTACAAAACGACCATAATAAAAAGGAGTTTTAACTGTATTAAAATGTTTATCTCTATGAAAGCTCTAGACATTCTATTTAAAGAAAGTTAATCTTAGATCTTACGCTCAACTAACTATAATAAAAAAGACGACTCTTTCGAATCGTCTTCCTCATATTATTATAATTCTACTTATATAAAATAAGCAGCTACTACTCCTAATATTATAGCTATAAGCTTATTGATATTAAATGAATGTCCTTCGTTACTCTCAAAGATAATAGTCGATGAGATATGGAATAAAATACCTACTACTATAGCAGATATCTCAGCGTAATACTGAGTCAAGAACTCTACATTACTAGATACCAATGTTCCTAATGGTGTCATCAGAGAGAAAACAACCATAAAGAAAAGCACTACCTTCTTATTCATATTTGCATTAATAAAAAAGGCAGTTAATATCACTGCTATCGGCAAGTGATGTATCGCTATACCCCATGCTAACTCTTCGTGCTGACTCACTGGCATTCCCTCAAATAAGGCATGGATACACAAGCTGATAAATAAAAGCCAAGGTACCTTGTCTAATTTGTCATGGGTATGTACATGACCATGCTCTGCCCCTTTAGAGAAAAACTCTAATATAATCTGGAAGACAATCCCGATCATAATAAAGAAACCAATATTACCAGAACTGTGGTCGTGTCCGTGATCATGACTATGTCCCACATGTTCTGCTAATGATGCAGCTTCACTAGCTGCATACACATCAGGTAACAAATGGGTAACTGTCAATGCTAACAGGAATGATCCACTAAAGGCCATTAGCAATTTTAAATTCTTTTTGTTTTTGGGCTGTAATAGCACTGCTATTAAATACCCTACAATAACTGATAATAAAGGTATAATATAAACCATCGGCTTATTTGAAAATCATAATTAATCGATCTGATTCTTTTTTATAAAACTTGCGCAACTTATAATCACCAAAAACATCTAAAAGGTAGATCTCTTTCTCATTCATCATCGCTTCAAAGTCCTCTAGTCTTAACGCCTTAACACGTTCTTCGTATTCGTGGTGTTCTCCATCTGCATCAAAGACAATCTCTTTGATAATAAACCCGTCTTCGTATTTTCTAGTGATATGGAAGTCAATTCCGTCTACTGTTTTAACCTCAGAAGGTACTAGATTAGCGATAACTTTATCCACATTCATAAAGTCGATTACTGCTAATCCGTATTCATTTACACTCTGATGAATAGCATCTAATGTACGCATATTATCAGCTGGATCAGGAAAATACCCGAAACTAGTAAACAAATTAAAGATAGCATCATACTTCTCTGTAGAAGGCTCTCTCATATCACGTACTTCAAAATGAAGTGTATCTGTAGCATACTTGCTAGCCTCTTCTATACTATTAGGCGACAGATCTACTCCAGTAACATCATAGCCTAAAGAATTTAAATATATAGAATGTCTTCCTTTGCCACAAGCTAAATCTAACACTTTTGCCCCTTCTTCTAAATTTAAATAATGAGTTAAATTATCAATTAACACTTGTGCTTCTTCGTAATCCCTATCTTTGTATAAAGTATGGTAATAAGGGGTGTCAAACCACGACTTATACCAAGCTTTGTTCTCTTTTGACATACTTTTATTTTAAAACTTTTTAATTAGCCTGCAAATTTACTTTATTTTTGCGGATTAAACCTAGCATATATCACAGACATATCAGGATTTTATAACTAACTAAAATAGTCTTGAAATAATGAAAAAAACGTAGTAAATTATACTGTTTTTATCAGACGTAGTATATTGGTTTAAAGCAGAATAGTCAATTATTCCTTATATAAGAAGAAAGATGGAAAATTTTAAAATGGTGGCTAAGACCTTCTTTGGTTTTGAAGAAGTACTAGCAAAAGAATTACAATTATTAGGTGCATTAAATGTACAACAGGGTACTAGAATGGTAAGTTTTAAAGGAGATAAAGGTTTTATGTATAAAGCCAATCTATCTCTGCGTACAACTTTAAAAATCCTAAAACCTATTGCTACTTTTGCAGTATATAATGAAGCAAACTTATATAAAGGAGTTCAAAGTATTGACTGGAGTGAGTATCTAACAGCTAATCAGTCCTTCGTAATAGACGCTACAGTATTCTCTGATAACTTTAACAACTCTCAATTCGTTGCGTTAAA
The DNA here is from genome assembly GCF_032073645.1 of Myroides sp. Taxonomy (NCBI): domain Bacteria; kingdom Pseudomonadati; phylum Bacteroidota; class Flavobacteriia; order Flavobacteriales; family Flavobacteriaceae; genus Myroides; species Myroides sp. Next base: position 127,361 of record NZ_DAMANB010000008.1, on the reverse strand, counting down.
AGCAAAGGATGCTATCGTAGATCAGTTTAGAAATAAAAGTGGAGTACGCCCAAGTATAGATAAAGATTATCCGGACTTAAGAATTAACGTCCACTTACAAAAAGACCTGTGTACAATATCTCTAGATTCGTCAGGAGCCTCTCTACATCACCGTGGATATAGAACAGCTACTAATATCGCTCCTATTAATGAAGTGTTAGCAGCAGGAATGTTATTAATGTCAGGATGGGATGGTAGAAGTGATTTTATGGATCCAATGTGTGGTTCTGGTACAATCTTAACAGAAGCGGCTATGATTGCTTGTAATATCCCTGCAAATATCAATAGAAAAGAGTTTGCTTTTGAAAGATGGAATGATTGGGATGCTGAGCTTTTTGACAAGGTACAAGAGTCACTATTAAAAAGAATACGCGAGTTCCATTATACAATAAAAGGATATGATAAGGCACCTTCTGCAGTATTAAAAGCAATAGATAACGTAAGAAATGCTAACTTAGACGAATATATCGAGATAAAAACTGCGAACTTCTTCGATACTCAAAAGGAAACTGAAGGCCCACTACACATGGTGTTTAACCCTCCTTATGGAGAACGTCTAGACATAGATCTAGAGCGCTTCTACAGAGAAGTAGGAGATACATTAAAACAAGGCTATCCTGGCACAGAAGCTTGGTTCATCACAGGTAATGTAGAAGCCTTAAAATTCGTAGGATTAAGACCTTCTAGAAAGATAAAACTATACAATGGAAAACTAGAAGCTCGTTTAGTAAAATATGAACTATACGAAGGAAGTAAAAAAGGAAAATATATAAACAAAAATGATTAAATCATGAGTGTATCAACTAAAACCATCATCTTACAGTTTCTGAGTTTTGCTGTACTATTCATTTTATGTCGTTTAGCATTCTCTACTTTTACAGCATTAAGTGGTTTTTGGTTACCACTGACAAGTGCTGTAACTGCTACAATCTTAGCTCCTCAGTTTAAAGTATTCAAAACTGATAAAGGAGATAAAATCTGTATGCGTTGGATATTCTTAAAAGGTGTGAAAATTTTAAACTAATAAAAGAACAAAAGCACAAAAGGCTTTGTTTTTACCCTTTGATTACACAGATAAGCTCTATTATCCATAAAAGAACTTTATCTTATAAAAAAGACAATTTTTGGCTTTTATACTAGTTATAAATGCCCTACATTTGTCACATATCCCTTTAAAAATTTAAATACTAAAAAGCCAATTGGTCATCTAATCATGAACAATTGGCTTTTTTATTTTCTAAAAAAATATAACTCCCTATTTATCAGTCAGTATAGATAGTAACTCTGCATCTACATATCTTCCCTTCTCAAAAAAGTAATCTCTAAGAACACCTTCTGTTTTCATTCCATTTTTCTGTAATACACGACGAGAAGCGTCATGCGCAGGATCAATAAAAGCTTCTATACGATGCAAATCTAATGTAGTGAAGCCAAACTCTAACATTAAGGCTACAGCTTCACTAGCTATTCCTTTCCCCCAATAAGTAGGAGTTACTTCATATCCTATCTCAGCTCTACTGTTCTCCGATGATAAACTATGAAATCCGCATGTTCCTATTAGTTCATCATTTCCCTTTAAAGTTATAGCCCATCGAAGACCTTGTCCATTTATTGTTCTATCATTCCATATCTGAATCAGTTCTTCTGCTTGTTTTACAGTCGTAAACGTTGCTAGATCATAGTATTCTGTTACTTCATCTTTAGAGAAGTATTCAAATACTTGTGGAGCATCACTTCTTCTTAATTCTCTTAAAACTAGTCTATCGCTTTTCACAATAGGCATTTCTCTGATTATTTTCATCTTTTGCTTTTTTACAAAGTACTACATTTTACTTTAGACTATCATAGTTACTTTATACAAACACCATTGACATAAGTTCTCTTACTCAAACTAGCTCTAAAGTATATTTTGAGAAATAATTAACTATTTTACTTTTTATTCCCCTTCTTATCTTCTATTTTTGAGTTCTAACCTATTAACTATAACTATTATGAATAGAAGAGCTTTTCTTCAAAATACCAGTATGGCTGGTATAGGTGCATTAATCGTACCTTCTTCTTTATTTAGCTTCTCAAGCAACACTAAAAAAGTGCGTATCGGAATGATCGCTGTAGGACTAAGAGGTCAAGTGCACTTAGATGAATTACTAAAAAGAGACGATGTAGAAGTGATCGCAATGGCTGATCCTGATGACAGAATGATCAAACGCGCTCAAAAAATCGTAGATAAACACAATAAAAAACAACCTATCGTATATGACAAAGGAGATTATGACTACCAAAATCTTCTAAAACGCAATGATATAGATGCTGTTATTATCTCCTCTCCTTGGGAATGGCATGAAAGACAAGGGACAGAAGCTATGCGTGCAGGCAAGATAGTGGGTATGGAAGTATGTGGAGCCATGATGCTAGAGGAATGTTGGAATTATGTAAATGTGTATGAAGAGACAAAGGTACCTCTAATGATGTTAGAGAATGTGTGTTACCGCCGTGATATCATGGCTGTCTTCAATATGGTAAAGAAAGGTAAGTTTGGGGAATTAATCCACGGTACTGGAGGGTATCAACACGACCTTAGAAATGTCTTATTTAACGATGGGGTACAACCTTATGGTGGAGGTGTAGAATTTGGTGAGAAAGGATTTAGTGAAGCGAAATGGAGAACAGATCATTATGTCAATAGAAATGGGGAACTATACCCTACGCATGGTGTAGGCCCTCTAGCAGCTATGTTTAATGTCAATAGAGGGAATAGAATCACTCACCTAACTTCTATGGCTTCTAAAGCAAGGGGATTACATCAATATATCGTAGAAAATGGTGGTCAAGATCACCCTAATGCAAAAGTAAACTTCAAACAAGGAGATATCGTTACTACAACACTTAAATGTGAGAATGGAGAGACAATGGTATTGACTCATGATACTTCTCTACAACGCCCATATAATTTAGGTTTTAAAGTACAAGGTACTGATGGTATCTGGCAAGAGATTAGCTCTGGCGGATTAGACAAAGGATTTATCTACTTCGAAAAAGAGATGGATCATTCTCATCAATGGGCTAACTCTAAAGACTACTTAGAGCAATATGACCATCCGCTGTGGAAAAAAAATGAGGCTAAAGCTGTAGGTGCTGGTCATGGTGGTATGGATTACTTTATGATCAATGCCTTTGTGGAAAGTATCAAAAGAAATATAGAGTTTCCATTTGACATTTATGACTTGGCTACTTGGTATGCAGTGACTCCTCTAAGTGAGAAGTCTATAGCAGCACATGGTCAGGTACAAGAGATGCCTGACTTTACGAGAGGTAAATATGTGAATAGAAAGACAGTATTCGGCTCTAATAGCGAATATTAATAGATAAAAAAATCCCTGTTATGTATAACAGGGATTTTTTTGTTCTTTATTTTAAGTGCTCTGAGATAAAGCCCATCATACATTTATAAAAAGCAATACTGTTCTCCTCTTTTGCAAAGCCATGCCCTTCATCATATTTTACCATATAAGGTACTTCAAAACCACGTGCTCTTAATGCTTCCACAATTTGATCAGACTCTGCTATTTTTACCCTTGGGTCATTCGCTCCTTGAACAACGAAAAGAGGTTTGTTGATTTTATGTAATTGATAGACAGGAGACACTTCACGAGCAATCTCTCTTTCTTCTTCATTATCTAAATCATACCATATCTCTTTAACCATGTCTTTATAAGGCTTCCAATATTCTGGGAATGATTCAAAGAATGTGAATATACTAGATACACCAACATAATCTACTCCACAAGTATACAGCTCTGGAGTCTTCACTAATCCCATCAGTGTAGCATATCCTCCATGGCTAGCACCATAAATAGCAATCTTAGAAGCATCTACCCATCCTTGTTCAATAACGTATTGTACTCCATCTTCTACATCGTCCATTACTTTTCGTCCGATTTGTTTAAAACCTGATGTAAAGAATTCTTTCCCATAACCTCCTGATATACGGAAGTTCACTTGTAATGTTGCATATCCTCTACTTGCGAATAACTGTGTCTCTGGATTAAAGCCCCAACTATCTCTAATACCTTGTGGTCCTCCATGTGGATTCACAATTAAAGGGACTTTATTTCCTTCTTTAGCAGATTTAGGTAATGTAATATATCCGTGTAGTTTAATCCCATCACGACTCATAAACGAGAAAGGTAACATCTCTGCCATATCCTCTTCTTTTAACTGAGGCATTAGATCGTAAAGCAGAGTAACATCACCTGTATCTTTATCATAATTATAATACTTACCATAAAGCTTATCACTCTGTACTATGATCAAATAACGATCTTCTTTTTCTGTCTTAGCTGCTATAGAATACTCATATTCTCCAAAGTGTCTGTCTAAATCAGCACTAATCTTTTTAAAAGTCTCACTTACTGGTTCTATCACAACTTTTTCGCCTTCGTACCCTAAGTAGTCTATCTCCCAATTTCTATTGCGAGAAAGTCCAATAATAGAAGCGTCATACTCTGCATTAGCATATACTTCTTTAACTACAGACTTTGTTCTAAAGTTATACAGTACAATGCGTTGTTTATCAGAATCTAAATTAGTCAAAACATAAGCTTCATCTTTATCTGTAGACGCATAATTAAATGCCATAAGAGAGAAGGTATCAGACCAATTTATAGTATGAAATAATTGGTAAGTTGTTTCTCCTTCTGCTTTATAAAAATACTGTGTCTGTATACCATTGTACACCTTAGAATATCCTCTAAGATTACCATCTTTATCAAAATCATAATCAGATACAGAATTAGATGGATCATCATTCGTAAATAGCTTAACGTATTCACCTGTATTGATATTAATCTTATAAGGTTCAAATATTTGAGCATTTTCAAGATTCATTGTGATAATGATATAATCTTTTTGCTCTTTAAGCATATTCAGAATACCTGCTTGAACCTTCTCAAATGGGGTTAGATCTATGTTATTAGTACCATCTACATTCACAGCATATATATGGTAGTTCTCATCTCCTCCATTATCCATTACATACGCTAAACGGTCATCATTAATCCATCCATACCCTCTTACCAACTCTTCTCCTTCTTCTATTACACGGATGATATTACCTGTCTCAATCTCTTTTACATACACATGGCGTTTATTCTTCTCGTCTTTTTCTCTATAAGATAAATACTTCCCATTAGGTGAGAGTTGAAATCCAGATGATGTAGGACGTTGAAAGTAATCTTCTACCTTATACTTATACTCCCCTTGTTCTTTATTAGCTAAGACCGATAATTCTTCTTCTGTAGATACTAACGAAGGATTTCCTGGTAGAGTAATCACTGTCTTTTCAAATACAAGAGGTAGTTCTTGTTCCATTTGATTCATCTTTCCTTCTATTTTATCTTCTATATACTCCCCTGCAAAGCTCATTCCCATAGCTGCGACAGAGAAACTTAAGTTGGCTTCTTTAAAAGTTATATTGGTAATTTCGATTCCCATCGCTCCTTGACTAGGTAAGTCTAGAGTAACTTTATCTGTATCTTCTATATGCAATACTAGATCTAGTTTCATTTCTCCTAGGTCTAAGACTGCTTTATAATCTCCTATAATTTCTTTCATAATCCTATTTTTCTTTTCTATTTGCACTCCTTTTCTAACAAGTAGCTTTACAAAAATACTGTTTTAAATATTCTTTCTAATCTACTTTATCAATTAAGTATAGGTACTAAAATGTGTAAATGTACTATTCCACAAGAGTCCTAATAAATACCATTCTACAATAAAAGAGAGTATAATGACCTCACTTTATTCCCCAACAATCTACACTATGTGTCATTTATTTTGTTAAAAAGAGGCTCAAACCCTCTAAAACAGCGATGGCACAACTATTGAAGATACTTAAGTGACTATTTGGTTAATAAAACTTTTATAATGAGATATATTCTCAAATACAAACACTAAAAAATAAATTATAAAACAAACACGCAAATAGTATAACAATATTAAAAGATAAGGTTATGCAAAACGACAAAACGATTAATACGCCACAATCAATTCCTTTAGACAAACAAGAAGGAAAACCTTTAAAGACAAAATCATTATCTACAACTGATTATATCGTTTTAGGAGGTACATTTTTACTAATGGGGGTAGGATTATTTTTAATTTACAAATTACAACCATACTTCGAGAGAATACGTTTCGAACAATTAAAATCATTTTGGGGTTCTACTGTAATTAACTTTGGACTTGTTCTATTTGTTTTACAAATGAGCTTCTTACTTTATATAGTATATCTTTATTTTAGATATAAACCTGTTGCTTCATTAAGTGATGAAGAATTACCAACATGTACTGTTATAGTTCCTGCTTATAATGAAGGACGTTTAGTATATGATACCCTACTTAGTTTAGCAAATGGTGATTATCCAGTAGAGAAATTAGAGATTATTTCTATAGATGATGGTAGTAAAGATGATACATGGAACTGGATGTTGAAAGCTAAAGCAGAATTAGGAGAAAGAGTATCTATCTTACAACAACCTAAAAACCAAGGAAAAAGACACGCGCTATACAGAGGTTTTAATATAGGTACAGGAGAGGTTTATATCACAGTAGATAGTGATTCTATTGTAAAAAAAGATACACTTAGAAACTTAGTTAGCCCATTCGTGTACAATGAGAAATGTGGTGCTGTAGGAGGAAATGTAAGAGTACTAAATACAGAGGATGGAGTTATTCCTAAAATGCTAAATGTAAGTTTTGTATTCAGTTTTGAATTCATTCGTTCTGCTCAGAGTGCTTTAGGATCAGTACTATGTACCCCAGGAGCATTAGCAGCATATCGAAGAGAAGCTGTAATGAACTGTTTAGAAGATTGGATCAACCAAACTTTCATGGGACAACCTTCTGATATCGGTGAAGATAGAGCCATGACAAATATGATTCTAAAACAAGGATATCACGTACTATTCCAACGTAATGCTTATGTATTAACAAATACTCCTGAAGAGTATAGAACATTATACAAGATGTTTATTCGTTGGGAAAGAAGTAATGTGAGAGAAAACATTGCTATGAGTAAATTTGCTTTTAAGAAGTTTAGAGAGGGATCGACAATAGGTCCAAGAATTTTATTGCTAAACCAATGGTTAAGAGTACTAATGGCTTATCCTTTATTAATCTTAATGTTATTCTTCATAGCGACTAAACCATTAGTGTTTATCACTTCTGCTTTAGTAAGTATTTTTATCTTCTCGAGTATTCAAGTATTTTTCTACTCGAAAAGATATAGCGTAGCAGAGTCTTTCTGGGCGTATCCATATAGTATATTCTATACGTTTACTCTATTCTGGATTACTCCTTACGCTATCGCTACCGCTAACAAAAGAGGTTGGTTAACAAGAACATTACCTGCACAAAAATAGAGTAGTTGAATATATTGATTTAAGTAAAAAAGACAGCATGCACTTCGCTGTCTTTTTTCGTTTTACTCTATTCATTTCTTTCATCTAAGGGAAATTAGCATAAATAAAGAACGGCTACTCTGTGAAGAATAGCCGTTCTTTTGTTCTTATCTATTTTAGATTATTTCACTTGATCTTCTGTTAGGTCAAATCCCCAATCTTTTCCTTTCATTGTAGCAGGAACTCCTTTTACCATCCAAACTGGTGCTTTACCATCTTTTAGGTAGTAATCGAAGAATTGTTGTTGACGTACTTGAATATCTTTTCTATTTTGACGTTTCATCAAGTTGTGCTCATCTCCATTATAGTTTAACATCCACGCTGGTTTTCCTAAACGTCTTAATGCCATAAACATTTCTATACCTTGATACCATGGCACTGCCCCATCGTTATCATTATGCATAATTACCACTGGTGTTTTTACATATGGCATTCTAAATAATGGTGAGTTTTCGATATATAAGTCATGTCCTTCCCAAAGTGTTTTTCCTATTCTACTTTGTGTTTTTTCGTATTGGAATTGGCGGCTCATTCCACTTTGCCAACGGATACCTCCATAAGCTGATGTCATATTCGCTACTGGAGCTCCTGACCATGCAGCTGCGTACATATCTGTTACTGTAATTAAATGAGCAACTTGGTATCCTCCCCAACTTTGTCCTTGGATAGCAATTTTATCAGCATTAACCCATTTATTTTGTTTTAAATACTCTACTCCTGAGTTGATATATTCTTCTGCTGATTTACCTGGATGTCCATCTACATAACTAACATCTGGAGTAAACACTAAATAACCATTACTTACAAAATATGAAATATTTAAACGAGATGGTGTTGGTGCTGGAGCTTCATATCGATGCAAGTTATCAGATAACTTCTCATAGAAGTATACAATCATTGGATACTTTTTATTTGCATCAAAATCTTCAGGTTTGAATAACACTCCTGTTGACTCATATCCTTTAGGCGTAGTCCAATGTATTAACTCTGCAGTACCCCAATTGTACTCTTTTTGTTGTTGATTAATATCACTTAATTGAGTAGCTGATACTAAATCATTAGTAACATAAAGATTCATTGACTCTGTAAAAGAACCTTTTAAATAACCATATACATTAGCATCCTTCGCTTTAAACAAAGAACTATAACCACTATATGGTTGCATTAATATCTCTTTAGGTGCTTTTGTACTTTTTATTTCTGTAGTAAAGAATCCTGCATCTTTTGTTTGTTCATTGAATGCTGCTAAGATTACTTGTTCAGTTCTGTTGAATGAACGCTTTTCATCATCTAACTTTAATACATCAAAAGCAATATTATTCTTACGTCCATATCCATTAGTAACCATTCTAGGCGCTTTATTACTATTCAAATAAAATTCCCAAATATCAAAACGGTCTCTAATTAAAACTGACTCATCATTATCTGTCCATGCTTGGATCCCATAAGAAGAAGCATTGTCAGGCATATCAAAAGTCTCATCTGCAAAAGATACAGTTAAACCTTTATTTAAGTGTTTTGTAATATTTGATTTCACATCATAAGCATACCAATTACCTTCTTCACTGTTATAGTATACCACAGCAGTCCCTTTTGGTGATATACGAGCTGAACCTGGTAAGTCAGCAACTACCTCTACTTCTTTACCTGTATTTACATCTACAATGTAGTAAGAAGAAACTCCTGAGATATTCCACTGTCTTTCTACTCTTCGTCCAAAGTCTGAAGAATTAAACACAATATTAGCATTTCCTTCGTCTACTAATTGGCTTCCATTGATTTTTTCATCAGCTAAAGCAATAAGTTTACTCCTATCTTTAAGGTTAATAGTAGCTAAAAAACTTCTCTTTAAGTCCTTGTCTAGATTCACCAATTGTTGAGGTTGAATATAGTCTTCATTATAATGCCAAATATCTACTACTGCATGATCTTCTGCTATAAGTGTAGTGTCTTTAGCAATAGGTTGTGGTGCAATACCTAAATACAATCTTCCTCCATTCTTACTAAAACGAGGTTTGTTATTTTCTGAAACAACCCAATCTTTAGGCATTCCTTTTGTTGTATTAGATGCTAATACTGTAGCGCCTGTTACAAGATCAGTATAGTATAAGTCATATTTCTTTACTAATACTTTCTCCTCATCATTCGTTCCAATAAACACTAATTGCTTACCATTCTCATCAAAAGAGAACTGAGAATACTTACCTGTACCTTCTAAGATTGTTTTGACTGCTTTTGTTTTCAAATCAACTACAAATACTCCGAAAGGTCCTTTTGCTTTCTCTTCTTTAGCAGTTTCTTCTTTTGTATCTGCTAACTCCTTAGTTTTCTCAGTCTTAGTCTCGTCTTTTTTATCGTCCTTTTTCTTTGCATTAGGATCCTTTGTAACAAAAACCAAATATTGTCCTAGATCATCAAAGTAATAGTCTGTTACATTCTCATAAGAAATTTTCTCTCCTGTTACTAAGTTCTCAAATACCAATTCTAAAGGAGCGTCTTTGTCTGCTTTTTTAGCAGGTTTCTTTACCTCCTTTTTGTCTTTTGACTTTGCAGTATCTTTAGCTGGCTCTAATAAATATGCTAGGTAATCTCCTTTCTTTTCTGGTACTTTAAAAGACTTAATATCTGATTTCTTTACTAAAGCTCCTGTCTTTAAATTATATATTCCTAAAGAATCTTTTGCTATCTCATCCTCTTTTTTCTTCTTAGTTCTCACTGCTTTTAAATCAGCATAAGTAGGGCGAATAGAAAAAACAGAGAAATTAGACATCCCTGTAAATACAGGTTTCTCTCCTCTTGGAACTACAAGCTTTTTAGTTTTTTTTGTTGTCTCTATATAAAGAGTTTTGTCTCCTTCTTGTGGATTCACTTGATATAAAATCCAGTCTCCATTATTAGAAAAAGTTTTTGTTCCAATAGATTGCCACCCATCATAAACAGAATGGTCTAAAGGCTTTTTTTGTGCTTGGGTAGTCAAGCTCCCCAAAACAAAAAGACCTAACCCTAACTGTTTCCAGAAATAACTAGGATTAGATCTTTTTGTAGGTTTTGTTGTTGGTGTTAATTTCATATTACGTTAGTTAATTTACGGCTTGGAAGTTACCGCAAATTTCGTACTTGACCAAACAACTATCTTAATTGGTTTAACTCATGTAATTCTCTTATACGTTTCTTACTGATTTTACCTACACTTGTTTTAGGTATATCATCTACAAATACAAAGCGATCAGGGATAGCCCATTTATTGATAACTTGCTTATCAACATACTTTTGCATATGCTCTACTAAGTCTTTCTCCACAATCTCAACTCCCACTTTTGCTACAACTAATGCGAAAGGGCGTTCACCCCATTTATCATCAGGAATTCCAATGACTGCGGCATCTACCACACCTGGATAACTACTTATCATCTCTTCTAAAGCGAGTGAAGACATCCATTCACCTCCTGTTTTAATCACATCTTTAGAACGATCTACTATTTTCACATCATTGTTCTCATCAATCCAAGCTATATCGCCTGTATGCAAATACCCTCCGTCCCACAGTTCCTCACTCTTCTTTTTATCTTTATAATATCCCATGGTAAGATAAGGAGCTCTTACTACGATTTCTCCTAATGTTTTACCATCTTTAGGCACTTCTACTCCATCCTCATCTATTACTTTTAAATCCACTAGTAATGCAGCTCTACCCGTCCTTGTTCTAATCTCTAATTGAGACTCTAGATTATTTTGAATAGTCTCTAAAGATAAATAAGAAGTCGTTAATAATGGACAGGTTTCGGACATTCCATACCCTGTTACTACTGATATACCTCTTTCCATAGCTCTTCTTGCTAATGGCTTACTCAATGCCGATCCCCCTATTAATACACTCCAATTTGAAAAATCAATATCACTAGCAGCAGGGCTCGTCAATAACATATTTAATATCGTAGGTACACAATGTGATATCGTAGGTTTCTCTTTTCTAAAGATTTCTAAGAAACTCTGTGGTTCAAATCTACCAACATACACTTGTTTTAAACTTAATGCTGTCGCTACATAAGGAAGCCCCCAAGCATGCACATGGAACATTGGCGTTAAAGGTAAATACACATCTTTTGAGGTAATTTTAACCCCTTCATTCATCAGAGATAACACACTCATCTCTACCATCGTATGTAGCACTAACTGACGATGAGTGAAATATACTGCTTTAGGGTCACCTGTTGTACCTGTTGTATAGAATAAAGTAGCTACTGCTTCCTCAGAAAAATCAGGAAAACTATACCCTTTCGAAGAAGAAGCAACTAAGTCATCAAAGTATCCTTTTATATCTAAAACCGTCTTAACTTCATTAGTGTGATCGCGAATAATAATAATCTGCTTTACAGTAGTCATTTTATCCTTGATCGACTCTACTATTGGTACAAAATCCTCATGCACAACTAATACCTCATCCTCAGCATGATTAATGGTATAGAGCATTTGTTCTGGAGCTAAACGCCAATTAATTGTATGCAATACATTCCCTGAAATAGGAACAGCAAAATAATTCATTAAATAGCGATGGCTGTCATAATCGATTACTCCTACCACACTACCTCCTTCTAACCCTAATTCTCGATATACATTACACAACTGCTTCACTCTACTATACAGTTCATAATAATCAAAGCGCTCTTGGTTCTTATAAACGATTTCATGTTTAGGATTCACACGAAGTGAATTCTCTAGCAAGTCTTTTATCAATAGTTGATAGGCATGAGCATTACTTGCTGATTCTATTGTTTTTATTTTCATTTGATTGTTTTTTAGTTGGTTTACTACAATATAGTAAAAAGTTTCAAAACTCACCCTACCAATCAATTACGAATCTTATATGATAATAAAAATAGATTATCCTAACCTGGAAACTAAACATAAAAAAAGCCTGTGAACATTTCTATCCTCAGGCTTTTAAAATTATATCATAGATCTCTCTTAGCTTCTCAGTGATGCAATGAATTCTTCAACATCAGCATCAAACGTTGTTTCTTGAATTAATTCAAGAGATAAGGTTGTCATCTTTTTAAAATGTGTTTTAGAGAAACTTCTTCCTCCAAAACTCTCTTTACAAAAATCTCCTATAATACCAAACACTCCGTTTACCTCTTCTAAAGTAACTTCTTTCTGATCTGCATATCTCCCTCTTAATACAGCAGCTCCTACATAAGCTCCAATCTTCACGACCAAGTCTGTATTTAGAATTTCCTTTTTATCAGCTAAATAAAATAACTCATCTAAATTATGATGTATTAGCGTTTTTATATCCATATTCTATACTTCTCTTATTTAAAGCAAAGGTAAAAAGAAAAGTAGAGATATACTTAAACTTTAAGCATATCTCTACTTTATATTAACCCTATCATTGAATAAAAAAAGTGTTGAATTATCTTCAACACCTTTAAATTTTATAATTCAATATTATACAATTTCATTTTATTGTACAATGTTTTTCTATCGATTCCCAATACCTGTGCAGCCTTAGTTTTATTAAACTTAACTTTTTCTAATGCAGTACGAATAGCTTGTTCTTCATTTCTAGAAGAGAATAACTTGAGATCATCCTCTGCAGTTTCACTACTTACACTAGCTTTAATCGCTTCTGATTTTGGCACGAGAATCTCTTGTGGTAGTACATCTTTTTCTATAATCTCTCCACGAGTCAAGAGAACTGATCTTTTAATGATATTCTTCATCTCTCTTAAGTTTCCTGGCCAATCATAAGTTAAAAAGATACACTCTACCTCAGAAGAGAATTTCTTTACTTTTTTCTCAAGTTCAATATTAGACTCGTTTAAGAAATGCATCGCAAACATCAATATATCTGCACCTCTATCCGCTAATCTAGGAGCTACAATACCAAACTCATTTAAGCGATGATATAAATCTTCTCTAAATTCTCCTTCTCTTACAGCCTTTGGCAAATCCTCATTAGTTGCAGCAATAACTCTAATATCTACATCTATTTCATTACTACTTCCCACAGGTTTTACTTTGCGTTCTTGAAGCGCTCTTAATAGTTGCACCTGTACCTCATAAGATAAGTTACCTACCTCATCTAGGAATATAGTTCCTCCATTAGCAGCCTCAAAGTGCCCTACCTTATCCGTAACAGCTCCTGTAAAAGATCCCTTAATGTGTCCAAAAAACTCACTAGAAGCCAAATCCTTAGGGATTGCACCACAATCTACTGCAATATATGGTTTATCCTTACGCTTGCTTTTTAAGTGAATAGAATGTGCTATATTTTCTTTACCTGTACCGCTATCACCTATAATCAAAACAGACATATTAGTAGGTGCTACTAGATCAATGTATTCATGTAATTGTTTAGACACATTACTTTCGCCTCTTACATACTCTACCTCTTCCACTTGCTCTTCTGCATTCTCTACATCTTTTACTACAGTAGATTTAGTTTTTGATTTTAAAGGCTCACCACTTTCCACACTTGCTTTTCTTTCGAGAGCTTGTTTGATTGTCAACAGTATCTCATCTGGGTTTATTGGCTTTGCTACATAATCGAATGCTCCTAACTTCATTGCATTCACAGCTGTTTTAATTTCAGTATATCCTGTCATTAAAATAACTTGTGAAGTTCTACATTTTGATTTTATATATTTAAGTAATTCTAAACCATTACTATCAGGTAGTCTAACATCTGTAAGGACAATATCATAGCACTCTTCATCAATACACTGTTCTGCTTCTGTACTACTAAATGCATTCGAAACTATATACCCTTTTTTAGATAAAAAAGTTTTTAGCATTTCGCAGAAAGGAACATCATCATCTATAACCAGAATCTTGTGACTCATATTTTTATTTTTTATGTGCTTCTTGCAAATTTATACTTTTTATTATTCATTCCCAATTACGATATAAAATTAACCTATATAAACAGCAAAAGGGAGCCTAAGCTCCCTGTTCACCTGAAGATTTCTCTTCTTCACCTTACTAACGATCTAACTTGTTATCTCTCGATAACATAACTTTTAAATAAACACTTAAATTTTCTTTTTCAAAAGCAGGAAGTTTTTCAACTTCTTTACTTTTTTTATAACACCTTACTGTAATAGTATATATACAAAACCATGCCAAACCTAATAGGCATAAGACCTATTCATATATCTATTTTATATTCAACACATTATGCGAATTAAAAAAAAACTCCCCAACTTTCCACAATAGGAAAAGATGGGGAGTTTTTTGTGTATTGTTTCCACACATATTAGAAAGGATACCCAATAGCGAAGTTAAACATTAGGTTATCTTTTCGCCATCTACTACTTCCAAAATTGATATCATCTATTACCCAGCGTTCACCTGATGCATGATATGGTACGCGCAATGGAAATGCAAAATCAAAACGAAGAACTAAGAATGTAACATCAAATCGCAATCCTGCTCCTGCTCCAATTGCTAACTCATTTAAAAAGTCACCACTGAACTTACCTCCAGGTCGATCTGATACATCGTTTAGATTCCAGATATTCCCAGCATCAACAAACAATGCACCATGTACAATACTAAATAGTTTTTTTCGGTACTCTAAGTTCATTTCTAACAACATATCTCCCGATTGATCTGGTATAAATTTAGCATTGTTAATCTCTGGATTGAATGAACCTGGTCCTAAAGTACGTGCTCTAAACGCTCTAATACTATTTGACCCTCCTACATAAAACTGCTTTGTATAAGGCATTTGTTTAGAATTTCCATAAGCTATCCCTATACCTGCGTGTATTCTACTCACTAACTGTGAAGTTTTACTTAGTCTTAGGTAATGTCTAAAGTCGTGTTCTGTTTTTATATATTGACTAAATGGAACACCTATCAAACTTTTTTCCTTATCCTTATCCACATTAGCCCCCATTAATAATCCTGTGATATTAGCAGACAGATCTAATCCTCCACGATAGTATATTGTCCCTTTTTTAAATTTCTTACTAGTATTTGTATAAGTATAGGTATAAGTAGGACCAAAGGTCAGCTGCTTATCTAATACTCTCTCCAGCGACGGATTACCAGCTGCATACTCCTTATAGTAATCTGTGACATGCCCAGGTTTTACATAGTTAATATCAAATACTTTCAAATCATGCTCTCTAAAAGCACTCTCTTTCCAGAGATATCCCCAAGAAGCTTTAAAAGACTGCAATGAATACAATTGGCTACGTTCCAAATATTCTCCCCCAAGAATAGCACGTGTCTTAGGGATATAAGCACTAGTCGATTGTAGATTAAATGGAGATATAATCTTAGGCCAAGTCAGACTAGTTTCAAGACCTACCTTATATACATTATACCCATTATTAGCCGATGACATTTGGAAATCTGCCCCACCATAAGCAGACACAGAGAACACCTCAGCTCCTTTCATAAAGTTCTTATTGCTCCAGTTCAAGTTTAACTCTGCTCCATTATAACTAGCTGAGTTCATCTTCCCTAACAACTCAAGTCTAATAGCCTTAGGATTATCAGGAGTTAAGAAGTAATAAGCGTTTAATTTATGATTTAAACTATCTGATATCTCGAACTGATTCTTCACAAACTTAAAAACACCTAAACTCACTAACCTATTTAAAGATAAGTTATGATCATTTCTGTTATAGGTATCTCCATGTTTTAAGTGAATCGCTCTATCGTAAATAGACGATTTAAACTTTCCTTTAGGATCTACTATTTTAAAATCTTTATATACTTGTGCTGAGTCAAGAGCCTGCATATAGTTCGTATCAGACAGCACATAATCAGAAAATATATAAATATTATCTATCGTATAAGGCTCTAATGCTAACTTAGGTGTATTCTCTTTAATCTTTAAAGCTAAGTCGACCTGATGATGTCCTACACTACTATCTACCTGCACTAATAAGTTATCTGCACTGAAGTAATAATATCCTTTATTTTTTAAATAATTATCAAATCTAGTACGTTCATCTTTAATAACATCTAAGTCATAAGCTCTTCCTTTTTTCAATCTTGTATAGGGCATCGCTTTAGACAGCTCTTGTTTGATACCTGTAGAATCCTTTGCAAAGGTAAACTCACGTATTTTATATTGCTCACCAGGGATTACCGTATACTCTGCTCCTTTCTTCTTATCACTTGGTTGAAGTGTATCATAAGTCACATCTACATTGAAGTACCCTTGATTCTCTAATCGATTAGATAGAATAGCCTTATTGTTCTCCATATCTACTTGATCGAATAATACAGGT
Source organism: Myroides sp. (assembly GCF_032073645.1). NCBI lineage: Bacteria > Pseudomonadati > Bacteroidota > Flavobacteriia > Flavobacteriales > Flavobacteriaceae > Myroides > Myroides sp. Next base: position 110,611 of record NZ_DAMANB010000008.1, on the reverse strand, counting down.
GGTTCACCTAACTTGTTTCGCATCCATCGACGCACTTTATTACTTTTTTCTGGATCCCCTGCTAGGTTATAAAAAAACAATTTAGGATGCATACCTAACAGTGTCGCATTAGGAATAGGACGTAGCAAACCATGGAGTTCATCATTCATCTCAGACTTTTGAGACTTAGATAATGAATCACTGTTAATCACTATTTTCCCTCCAGAATACAGATACTCATCTTCTGCCAAATGACGAGTTGTGTTACATGAGAATATAAATAATAGTCCAAGACATCCCGCTAATCCATTATATATTTTACTCTGCTTTAGCTTCATCTCTTAATTGCTTTTTTAATTGTCTTTTATCTTTACTACGTTCAAATAATTCGCGGAATCTCTCATAACTCATCGTTATTATAAACCCGACTCCTGTCTCTACGATTTGTCCTTGAAGAGCTACTTCATAGCGGTTCTTTCTATACACTTTCATTAAGTATCTACCATCTTTTGACAAGGCATATTCTAATTCAATATCTCCTGCTATGTTAGCTGCCTGTTCATTCTGACGGGCATTTCCTTCTACTTCGAAACTACTTCCTACTGTTACTTTTAGTCGATCAGAGAATAAGCGTTTTGACACTGCTACATTTAAATCTGTTCTATTCTCTTTACTTCCTGAAGAATAATCTTCTGATGATTCTAAGTTAAAGTTAAGTTCTACACCTGCGATTAAGTTACCTGCTAAGTTATTCAATTGATCTGATAGTAATCTACTCACACTCTGTCTAGCCATAGACCCTGCACTCATTCCTCCTGCGCTACTCTCAAATGGATTCTCACCGATAAACCTATTTAATAACAACAACGCAAATACTTGCTTATTTAGTTCAGACTCATTCTGTCTTAACTGTTCTAACTTCGTCTTTGTATTGCTTAGCACATCTCCAGATACACTTGTAATTCCTTCTTTTAACTGTACATCAAAAGATATTTCAGGCTTCAGTAATTCGCCTTCCATCTTTAATAATGCTTGGAATGGTATCTTCTGCTTATACATATTTTGTTGTGTAGGAGATAGACTGCTTAGCTGATTTCCTAATAGATCTATTGGAGCTGTCTTCGTCTCATAGATTGCCGTTAAGTGAAGGTTAGCGTCTGTAGGATCACCTGCCCAGATAATATAACTTCCTTTCTGAATTTCGAATTTTCTCTTCATCATGTTAAATGACAAATCATAAGAACCTTGAGAGAACTCATATCTTCCAGACAATGTTACTTTACCAGACGGATCAATCCCTCCAACTAAATCTGCTTCTCCTTTTAAGATAATTTTATCTCCACTTGACTTATCCATAATCATCGTAAAACTAGCCTCTTTATCTACTTTAATCGAAACAGAAACATCTAGTCCTTTCAACGCTGAGTTGTTAAAATCCTCTTCATACTTCTGCATTTCAGCCAATTGTAAGCTGTGCTGATCTACGAACTCCACAATACCTTCTCTATCTGCTATACTAGGATCTTCTTGTGGTAATACAAATGAGAAATCGGTTTTCTTACCTATCTCAATACCTCCAGTAACAACAGGCTTGTTTAAATCTCCTTTGATCTTTATATCACTGTCAAAAACCAATTTACCATAATACATCTCATTATCTTTAGATGTAGAGTTCACTGCTTTAAAATCAACTGCCTTAATACTCAGATTAAAAGCAAAATCTTGATATGACTTAGTAAGTACCTGACCATCTACCACTAATAGATTTCCATCTGTATCTGTGATACTAAACTTATCTAATTCTATCCCTCTGTTTGTAAAAGAAATCTTTTCGTTAATCTTTCTAAAATCAGCATTTAAATCATTCACATGGAATCCAACATCATTAAAGTTCATAGCTCCTAATATTTTAGGATCTGTAAACTTGCCGCCTATTTTTAGATTACCTGAGAAAAAGCCTTCTGCCTTAGACAACTGATCTTTTGCAAAATACTCTATCGCTGCCATTTGGAACTTAGCCAAGTTCACATTCATATCCATCTCCTGAGTATCAGCATCAGCCCATCCGTCTATAGATATCTTATTCTCACCTCCTTGTAAAGTAATATCAGTTATAAACTTACTCGCACTCTCATTCTTCACTCCTACGTGTAAGTCACCTAACCCTATCTCCATCACCTGTAACTTAGAAATGTCAATATCTGATATAAATCTAAAGTCTGTAGCTAAATCTTTTAAATACACCTCACCGTCAATAAATCCACTAGCCAACAGAACATCTTTCTTAACCATCTTAGTCAACATCTCAATACTAAAATCATTAAACAATATTCTCATTGGACTATTGGCTACTTCGTCCTTAGACTCAATAACTAAAGCACTATCCTCATGTGATAATTTAAAGTCCTTCACATAAAACCCTTCCGGTTTTAATACAAATCTATTCTCTGGTTTGACTACCCACTTTTGATAATCTAGTATAAAACCATCTGGATATAATCTTGCTATCATATCTCCATTCTCAGCACGAACATCTCCAGCGATAAGATAACACACAGCATCTAATTTATCCTTTAAGCTCAGATTATAACTAATCGTATTATCTTTTATTCCCCCTTCTAATGATACTCTTCTAAGCGCCACACTAGCATTCGCCACTCTTTCTACAGACAGCCCATAAGTTAATGCTTCATTGACAGGTTTTAATTCTAAGGCAATATTATTAATCTCATTTTCTCCGTAGATTACTAAGGGTATCAAGCCTTTTAAACTGATATAATCAGTACTCGCATCATACTTACCTGACACCTCTATTGGTTTTAATTCTTTTAGATCAGGTACCACAGAGTGAATAACCGAACTCTCCTTAACCAAGAGTTTATACGTAAAGTAGTTTTTATCTTGCTCCTTTTCCTCTGCTCCATTTTGTTCAGTTACAGTCTTTGTAGCAATTTCTTTTTTAGGCTCTTCTATTGCATAATAGACATCTATTGTCTTCATTAATTCATCTGCTAGTTGAGTGATTTTATACTCTCCTTGCATATTGAAGTCTATTAGTTCAGAAGTCAGTCCTAATGATCTATGAGTATCCTTACTCGTCGCAACGATCTCTATCGGTTGTAGATTATATGCCCTAGAAGCAGACATATAGGACAGTCCTCTTAAAGACACTATACCATCCAGATCATCAGGCATAATATTAGCTAGTTTCCCTTCTATCGTTCCTTTAAAACTAGCCGGAGCTTCTTCTATACTTAATTTATATAAATCAATATTTTTAAAATCAGCCAATAAGTCTAAGCTAATTCCCTTATCTGTCCACAGCCCACTAGCATCTAATGCAAAGTTTAGATTAGGATCATTGTTAATAGAATGAACAGTATATTTCCCATCCTCAATGGCTCCATCTACTTCAATATTGTTATAACTATACCCGCTATACTCTGCTTTTAAAACATTGATATTTCCTTTTGCGTTTATATTTTTTGGGTCTAGCCCTATCCCACTTACAGAAGCAGACATCGATAGTGTACCAATAGAGTCATTCTTTAAGATTTGACCTAATTTTAGTTCATTGATATTGGCTATTAAAGAATACTTCTCTTTTCCTTTTATGCGTTGATCAAAGAACGCTTTTACATCTGCATTACCTGAAGTCGTTTTAAGGGCTAATTGAGACTGTATTGCCTTCATTCCTCCCTTTACATTACCTGATAGTGATAAGTGCGAAGGAATCTCTATATTCGTTGGCAACAACCCTTTCGGTGCGATGTTAAAGATATCCTTAGCAGAAGTCTGAAATTTATTCAGTTTTAAATCTACTATCGCTTTTTCTGGAGTAGTCGCTCCTTTTATATTCCCAACCACATTAATAGTTGTAGACTGTAATCCAGTTAGTAAAAACTGTTCGATAGACAAATCTCCTACTACACCTTTTGCTTTAATGTCTACAGCTAAGTTTTTATTCGTTAAACTTGTTAGTCCAGCCTCTTCAAAAACAGTAGGCATAGCTAGATATACATCTCTTAATCCTAGATGAGACTCTTTGATCAATACATCCACAGAAGTATCCTCTAAATGCTCTGACAACTTATTCACATCTTTATAATTCAATGTTACATTAGCGTCAAACTTAGAGTTAGGGGTTTCTAAAATAAAGTCTTTAATGAAAGTAGTTTGATCCCCGTATAGAAAATAAGTTTTGAACTTATCTAATTGCAATCCACTCTTTTCTTTAAAAGAAAAACCTTCTAAATTTCCTCTGATCACATTAGGCGAAAACTGAAAATCTTTTAAATCAAAGTTAATATCTGTAAATGCAATATGATTAGGGTCTAACCCAAAGGTCAATGCCTTAACGTTATCGTTGTCAAACTTGACATCAATAGAGTTAAGGGCAAACTCCTTTATCCCTAGCTTCCATGGAGCAGATTCATCCACTACAGGAGCAGTCTCCTCTTCTGTTACGGGTGGTGTTGCCTTAATCGTTGTAGGAAATAAATGAACAACAGCCTTAGTATCATCTAGACGGATCTCTTTTAAATCAATCTGTTGATTCTTTAAATCAATTTGCTCAAATGTAGTTTTAAAAGCTCCTAATGCAAGATTAGCATATAACTTGCTCTCCTTATCCTCAAAAACGATATTACTATCTGTCCACTCTATAGTACCTAAATCTACTACAGGCATCACAGAAGTATTTGACTCTTCCTCTATCGGCTCTACCACTAACTGTGCTGCCTCAATAGAAGCCTGAGAAGGCAATTCTTTTTTATAATTTAAGTCTATTCCTGCAATCGCAATCTTAGGAATAGCAAATTTCATCTGCTCTAAATCAAATTGTTTAAAACGCGTAATAAATCTCTTTAACCCAAATGAGACGTGATGACCATCATAATCATCATTATACTTCACCTGGATATCGCTAAGACTTATCTCACCTACATCTATAGCTATAGAGCTACTGTCCTCTTTATCCTCCTCTTCCTCTGAAGCGAAGGCTTCGATGATATAATCAAAGTTAAAGCGTCCTAGACTATCGCGTTTAACATCTGTCTTTAGTCCATCTAACTGAACACTATTGACATTGACAGAGCTCTTCAGGAGGGCAAATAAGCTAATATCTACACCTAGATAATTAGTATATAACAAAGTATCCTTCTGTTGAGACTCAACATAAAGGTTCTTAACTACTATTTTTTTAGGAAAGGCAATCTCTATCCTATCTAAGGACACAGGGGTACCTATCTTATCCTGTACAAAGGTGATTGCAAAATCCTTCACCTTATTCTGGACAGCAGGTATCTGTATCGCAACGATAAGAAGTAGTAATATTAGAAATAAACTAAGTAAGAACCAGCCCAGTACCTTACCTATTTTAATTGTTATCTTCTTCAAAACAAATTTTTTATACAAAAATAACAAAAATCGTACCTCTCCAACAATGATATTCAAAGGAAAAGGAAAAAACTTTAGGGCAAAAAAAAATCTCCAACACGGAGATCTACAATTAAGAAAAAAATGGCAAGCTACCTACATCGCACCGCTACAACCTCGGACCTTTGCTGCGTTCCCACCCTGGAGGATTAAGAGGGAGCTGGTCGTGTAGGACTTGCCACTGCAAATATACAACGGTTTTTTATTTTTCCAAGCTTTTTCAACTATTCGCATTAGATTTGTATATTGTATCAAATTAAAAAATGACAATGAAAAAATATAACATTCTAGTTCCGTTAGCATTAGGAGTAGCTTTTATAAGCTGTTCAAACAAAAAAAATTTAGAAAAAAATGTTTTATCTATTGATACTACTCATCTAAAACAGCTATATAAGGGAAATGAAGACATAAAACTGAGTCTAAAAACTACCGAAAATGCGCAAGTAGACTCTGTAATTTATTACTTCAACGACAAAAAAGTAGGTACTTCTATCAAAAATGAGGTGTTAAATCTAAACTTAGGTGAACAAAAGTTAGGTAAAACAACGATTAAAGCTGTTGCTTATGCTGAGAATTCGAATAAAGAATTCACTACGAATATAGAAATAACAGCTCCAAAAGAACCTGCTTTTTACAGCTATAAATTAGTAAACACTTATCCTCATGATCAAGAAGCCTATACACAAGGTCTAGAATTCTACAATGGTATTTTATACGAAAGTACGGGGAATGGCGAAGGTGGAGGAACAACGAACACGGGAAGAGGAACAGGTAAGAAAGGAATCTCTAGTGTACGCCAAGTAGATTATAAAACGGGTAAAATCATCAAGATTCACAAACAACCAATGGAGATCTTCGGTGAGGGGTGTACTATCTTAAATGGTAAACTATACCAACTAACTTATCAAAACAATGAAGCTTATGTATTCAACCCTGAAACATTAGAACAAGAAAAAACACTTCCTTATTTTCAGAAGATGGAAGGGTGGGGACTTACGAATGATGGTAAGCACCTGTATATGACATCAGGTTCTGAGTTTATCTATAAACTAGATCCAGAAACATTTAAAGAAATAGACAGAGTAAGCGTATATACAGATAAGAATGTTATTCCATACGCTAATGAATTAGAATGGGTAGATGGTAAGATATATGCTAACTTCTACGCACAAAATGCAGTAGCTGTAATCAATCCTCAAACAGGAGCAATAGAAGCTGTTATAGACTTCAGCGAATTAGTAAACCTGACTACATATCACGAAGACAGAGATGTAATGAACGGTATCGCTTATAACCCACAGACTAAGACATTCTTCCTAACAGGTAAAAACTGGGACAAAATGTTCGAAGTACAGATTATTAAATAATTTAGGGAACTGAATAAAGGGAACAGAGAACTAGAAACAGAAAACTGGGAACTGGAAACTGGGAACAGGGAACCATAAACTGAAAACAGAAAACAGGGAACAGAGAACTGAAAACTGAAAACTGAAAACAAAAAATGCTGACCATGGTCAGCATTTTTTATTATATGAATTTTATTCTTCTTCCCAATAATCACTACCAAAGCCAATCCTAAGAAAATCTAATTGTTCATTATATATAAAGTGAATTCCATGTTCTTCCTCCCAATAACAATCATTATAGTGAATAAAAACAAGTTGTTCATTGGCGTTTAATACTATTCTTACACTATTAGGTGGCGCAACTAATTGCCATAATAATTCTCTATTCACATTAGCTTTTTCTAATACAAAATCCTTTTCATACTCCTCATTATAGTCTTGCCAAGCTACATTAAAAGATTCCTCCAAAGCGCTCATAACAGCTACATAAATCTCATTTTTATTCTTCTGCTCATATTTCTTTATACAATTTATTATTCTCGCCTCCATCCCTTCTCTTGCAAATAATCCTTCTTGTATGGAGATACGACACCCTCGACGAATTCCCCATACTAATGAAGATATAAAACGAGTACTTACCCATTCATAAACATCTTCACTAAAATAAAATTCTAAATCTAAATCGAGTGACTTATACTCCGTCTTTATAGGAGTTCTACTGTCATTTAAGTCTCGTGAAACCCAATTTCCATCTACAGTAAACAGTACTGATAAATGGGTATCAAAGCCTGAAACATCAAATTTAATAGACCATTCTTCTACATCTTCATCCAATAAAACGATAATTTCCACATCTAAACAATCCCAAAGTTGCTGAGGAGATATACCCTCTACTGGTGTAGTGTAAATATATTTTTGTTTATCAAAAGCATACCCCTTCTTTAGTATTAATTGATGATATAAGTAGGTAGTAAACCTTTCAAAATCAACCTTCCATTGTTTAGAAAGAACTTGTTCAACAAATAAATCTACTTGGCTAATTAACTGATTGTTTTCACTTAAGAAATAGTTATCCAAAATAACATCAATAAAAATGCTATCTGCTATTTGTAGTTTATTCTCAAACTTCCAACTTGCAAACTGAATAGGAATCAAATTCCCCAAATACTTAGAATACGTCATATACTATTGATTAATATGATAGACTAAACGGTTTCACAAAAAAACACCTTAACAAAAATCCTCTACTCATACAGACTCACCCCATTCACATCAGTAGTCAGTACATCTGACATATAGTCAAACAATGATCTCATCGCTATAAATGTCTTGATTACTTCCTCTTTAAAATTAGGTGCTAATACCTCTTTATCGGTGAACGAACGCATCACGAGATACTGTTTCTTGCGCAATAAGTCAATAGCGGGATGCTCCTTGTCAAATCCCTTAGGAGCTGTCTTTAGTTCCTCCCCTTGTAATTCTCCAAAATACTGTTGGAATTGCTCCTCTGCTATAATCTCACGAAGTTCACTATCGTCCATAGCGATCTCCTTGCGGATACGCAATAAATCTTCCTTATTAGGCTCCCAAAAACCACCTCCTACAAAACTTCTACCTGGCTCTATATTCACATAATATCCTCCTCTAAGCATCGGTTTAGTACGTCCTAAATGCAGTCCAAAATAAGTTTTATAAGGTGTCTTGTCCTTCGAGAAGCGTACATCTCTATAGATGCGATGTACGTGTAATAGGTCTATACTATCATGCTGTAACATCTCATCGTGTACTACTTTAAAGAAAGCCTTCACCTCAGCGAATAATTTATCGAACTCTGGCTTATGATCTGCAAACCAAGGTTTATTATTATTCTGACTTAACGTCACTAAGAAATCTATATGTTCTTTTTTTAACTGTTTCATACTTTATTTTTTAATTCTTGCCAATGAGCCACTTTCTCTTGAAAACTCATTCTTGCATTTGCTCCACTCGGCGAAGGTAAAGTTAGTAAAGATACTCCCTCTATCTGCCCTATGTATTTATCGAAATATTGTCTTGCCTTTTGACTAGAGAAGACGATTGTACGGATATTGGGATATTCTATCAGTAATCCCTTGATATCGTTAGCTTCTTCTGCTGTAATATCACTGTCTAAGCTACTCTTGCGTTCACAAGACTGCAAGACATCCCATAAGGCTATCCCCTTTCGCTGAAGCAAATCGAGCTTATCCTTATACACATCACTATACTCTTCTCGAAAAACACTAAATAATATCTTCCAAAACACATTCTGCTTATTGCCGTAATACTCCTGAAAGTCTAACGATTTAATACTCGGCATCGTACCCAATATCAACACTTTAGCCTCATCAAACACCACAGGTTTAAAAGAATGTATTCTACTCACTTCACTCATATCCCAAAGATATTAATTTTTATCTCAACGAAATAACTATCAATTCTTTACTGCCTATTTTGCTATAATTTAGAACAACTTCCTAAACTTCATTTTATTTAAAAATTGTTTTAGAGCTCACTCCCTATTTTTGATAAGCCCAGTATTCCTTCTACAACAAAACATTAAAAAAAGCATTTCATTCTTTTTATTTTTCACTTAAAAAGCGTTCTAAAAACGGCTTTAAAATATTTTATATACTCACTTTTTTTCAAAAACACCCTAAAAACAGCTTCTATCACATCAATATTTTAAAAAAGAGGTACATTTTTTTTGCATATAAAAATAATTAAAGCACTATATATCAATATATTAAACCAAAACAACATCAAATCTATGAAAACATAAAACAGCTCTTAACCCTAGTGAATACAGACCTTCATTTGATTTCCTTCGACAATACAAGGACAATAACCCGAGAATGGTGGACTAGAAAGGTTATTTGTCCAAGAAATATTCTTTTACTCTCCTCCTATTCTCCTCTGATCTGCTGCAAAAATTCACTGAAGATTCTACTTCAAATAAAATTGAATTAACCCCATATAAAAAGTAAATTGCCTCAAGAGCATTTCTAAGTTTACTCCTAAAAGAATGAATATACTTCCTTCTAAACTGAGTGCTTATAGATGTGCTCGTCTATATGCCAAGGGAGATAGACTTGTAGATTTTTTAAAATAACGACAGAAGCTAGTCGCATCTAAGAAATGAAGCTCTTCAGCTATTGTGTAGATAGGTTTATCCGTTGCGATAAGGTAAGACTGCGCTTGAGTGAGTACTAGTTCATTAATAATCGAAGAGACTGTCTTGCCCGTCTGCCTGCGTACCAAAGTCGTTAGATACTTAGGAGTGAGCTTTAGTTGATCAGCGTAGAACTGTACTGTGCGCTCAGCTAAATAATGCTGATGAACCAAATTATACAGTCTAAAAACAGTTGTTTCTTTCTTCGAACTTGGCTTCAACTTTACCTCATCTTGTTCATAGAATCGGTTGATATGAGCGATTAAAGAATACAGTAAATACTTCATCGCATCAGGATAAAACACAGATGCATCTGTACTGCGATTGGCCAACAACAACTGATAGTAATCTATAAACACTTTTTGATCCCCCTCATTCAGATGAATAATAGGATGTCTGACCAACTCATTTAAAAACTGATAATTAGTAGGTAGAATAAGATCCTTTATACTATCCAGATCAAACAACACACATAGATACTTCCCCTTGTTTTCTGTAGTAGGAATAGAGAACAAACGCTGTGGAAATACTGTCAATAGAGAACCTACAGAGAACATCTCTGTTTGGTTGTCAACTTTGAGCTCATTACTTCCCTCCATACAATAAGACAACAATATTCCTTTCTCTCTATATGTGGTAGTAGAGAATAAAGAAGGAATAATACGATCCGATGTTATAATCTGAATAGGGAAATGCTGACTCATCACACAGTAGTTAATAAGTCAAAGTTAACAATAAAAACAACTTATTGCACATTTACAAAACAATACTGTCAATAGATAAACAAGGTCTTATTCAGAACTTTGCACCAAATAAAAAAGAAATATGATCAGTAAATCAGTAATTATAAAAGACACATCTTATACCTTATATATCAACTATCAAGATGATGAACAAAAACGAAAAGAGTTCAATAGAATGTGTCAGGAGGTGTGGGAGTTTGACTTTGAAGGATACTACCAATCGGGATATTGGGGAGAGGATTGTATCGTGTTTTCTTTATTCCAAGAAGATAAAATAGTAGCACATACAACTTTAAGCCTATTCGAAATAACGAAAGATAATAAAACGTATAAAACAGGACAATTAGGTACTGTGATGACAGACCCTGCCTATCAAAATAACGGTTTATCAAGGTTCTTATTAGAATATATAGAAGCAGAATATAAAGACATCGTAACAGGTTACTTCTTGTTTGCAAATGATACAGTACTGGACTTCTACCCAAAATTTGGGTATGTACCTGTAGAAGAATATCAAGCTACACTCAAGGTGAATACAAAACCTTCTACTCTATCGAGTTTAGAGAAATTAGATTTAGACAATCCTACATCGCTTGCCCTATTTGAAGAATATGTCAAAAATGGATATACCTATAATAGGCTAAATACTAAAAATGTAGGGTTGGCTTTCTTTTATTGTTATGCTAATTTAGATTTTGGTTTTAAAAACTCTATTTACTACAGCAAAACATTGGATGCCATTATTATCTATGAGCAAGAAGAAAGCGAACTGACAATCTATTCTATTTATCAAAGAGATCACAATGTCAAACAACTCGATGCGATAATAGATGCATGTTGTACAGAAGAGACACAGACTATCTATTTTGCGTTTAGCCCTGAGATAGAACAAGCTACTTATAGCTTATATAAAGAAGATGACGATATCACGCTGATGGTGACAAAAGAGCTAATAGACTTATTCTTTGATCAGAAGACCATGGTAGCTTCGCTATCACATACATAAACTCTAAGTAGTTAGTAATAAATAAGAAAGGCAGTATGAAATATTAACGTACTGCCTTTGTGTTTTATTAATACTTTACTGCCAGTACATCTTGTGCTTGTAGGATAGCCATAGCATTCATCTCTTTCAATCCATGCTCATGAACATATCTCAATACTTCAGACAAGAAGTTCATACTAGTCTGTATAGCTACTTCTATGGTACGCCCCTTCGTCAGCTGTGCAGCAAGTGTACCTGTGAATAAATCTCCCGTTCCTACTACTTCTACAGGTATATTATCAGCATAAAAATGAGTCAACTTACCTTGATGAATCAAGATGACTTCTACTTGATGATTAATATTCTCTTTCATTTCGGCTGTAGTCAAAACAATGATTTTAGAAGACAATACCTCATCTGTCTGTACTGCTTCTAGTAGTTCTTGCTCATTCGTTATACGTTTGCCTAAAAGGTATTCTAATTCGAAGTGATTAGGAGTCAAGATATCACTTAGCGCTAATAATCGTTCTTTAGAATAATCTGCCTGCTCTTTAGGTATATACAACCCATCTGTACGCGTATCTCCAAACACTGGGTCATAGATATAGGTGATGGTATGCTGTACTTTTAATTGCTTAATGAACTGTGCTGTCGCATCTATTATCTCTTTGCTTTTTAAGTACCCACTTACTACATACTGCGTAAGTTGTGCCGTGTTAATTTCTAATACTCCACGAGCCAGCTTTTCGAATAATTCTTTAGGTACAGCCTCTCCATAATAAACAGGCTTGTCTGTGTGACTTGATAAAAGAATGGTAGGCATCGCTACACAATTAATTCCGTGAAGCTGTATAGCAAAACTAGCTGAGTTATTCCCCACATACCCAGTAGAGACAGTACTCTGTATGGATATAATATGAGGTTCTATTGTGTTATTTGTCATGATAATGAAATGAGAAAACACTTCTATACTCTTGTCTATTTACTTCCATAAGACAAGGAAAATATACATCTGTGCTTCTTAAATTATTTCTTACAAAAATACAACTATAATCAGCAAGCGAGATAGTCCAGTTTAAAGAAAATTGATTAAACCCAGAATCAGTGATAGACAGATAAACGAAAAGTAATTATACAAAATAGCTCTGAATTAGTGATACAAGCATACTATAGTATGGTTTTAGAGCTAATGAAAGAGATATGAAGTAGAATTGCTTTGTAGTATTTGGCTAACGCTTATTCTGGGTTAAAATAATACCAATAAAAAAGCAGACCGTAGTCTGCTTAATTCTATTTTATGGTATAAGACGTTCTGCTTTTAATTGTTCAAATAGTTCTATGAAAGAGTCTTTTGTAGGTTTATAAGTTGTAAAGCCTAATCTCCTACTCTTAGACATATCAGTAATCACTTCTATAGGACGACCTAAATCTGCATCTGTATGCCATGGAGAGACTAATGTACCTAAATCCATAGCTAGTAGTTTATGCTTCGCTATAATAGTCTGCCATACCTCACTCTTCTGTAACAAGGTTGCTTCTAATGGTCTGATAGTATCCTTATACCCTTCAAAAGGTATATCAAAATAATTAGCTATTTCTTCCCATAGCCACTTCCATCTAAACACATCTCCATTGGTAACATTGAATGCTTGATTCTTAGCTGTATCTGTAGTAGATGCCCATACCAACTGTTTTGCTAATACGCTTACATCAGTTACATCTGACACCCCATTCCACTGTGCTTCTGACCCTGGCCACACCATAGGAAGTCCTTCTTCCTTACATATACTCGCATACACAGCAAGTGTAATCCCCATATTCATCAGATTACCTACTGCATGTCCTATCAAAGTATGAGGTCTATGTATACTCCAAGTAAAACCGTCTCGCTCAGATGCTTTATACACTTCATCTTCTTGAGCATAATAGAAATTCTCTAATTCTAATCGAGGGTGTTCTTCTCTAACAGGGGTAATAGGTAAGATACCTGACTTAACATAAGATTCAAAAGGGCCTAAATAATGTTTTAATCCAGTTACTAAGGCTACATGCTTTATGCTCTGTTTAGGAGATAATACATCTAGTAAATTCCTAACTAAAGTAGCATTGACAATGATATTCTCTGTCTCTGTATCCTTACGCATCCATGTGGTAAAGTAAACATGGGTAGGAGCTATATCTTGTAAGGCTATAGCTAAACCTTCTGTATCTAATAAGTCTGCAGCAATGGGAATGACTCCGTCTACAATTCCTTTTGGATTTCTTGCTAATCCATATACTGTCCAATCTTGAGCGATTAGTTCTTTTGCTAGATTACTACCAGCAATACCACTAACGCCTACTACTAATGCTTTGTTCTTCATGATTCATTTCTTTGAAGACAAAGCTAAAGCAAGTAAAATAGCTGTGCATTGACCTAAGATAAGTCAATCCCTTGATCTAGATCAAGTAGATTACTTCATTTTTTTCTTAATACGGCTAACTGTTTCTGGGGTTAGACCTAAATAGGAAGCCAAAAGATGCTGTGGAATACGGTTGACTAAGTCTGGATAACAAGTAATGATTTGCGCATATTTCTCCTCTGCATTATAGGCTATATTACTCAATATACGTCTATCTTTATTCGCTAAACTGCGTTCATACAGTATTCTGAAATAGTTACTCATCACAGGCAGATCTATCACTATTCTATCATAGTCTTCTTTACTTATAAGCAGTAGCTCCACTTCTTCTAAGGCATCAATGTTCAATACTGCTTTTTCACCGGTAAAGAAACTATAAGAATCTGCCATCCACCAGCCTTCCCAACCAATGAAGTTAATATTCTCTACTCCTTTTTCGTCTATCACATAAGACTTCAGTACTCCTTTCGCAACAAAAGCCATGTGCTTACACACGTCTCCTTCTTGCAATAAGTATTGCTTTCTCCTTAGTTTTTTAACTGTAAAATAATCTTCTAAACGAACAGTTTCTTCTGTGGTCAAGTGTACTTTTTCTTGAATGTGTTGAATTAATAGGTCAAACATAATAAGTCATATAACATCATATCAACAAAATTAAGTTTTTTAAAACTGCTTTTGATTACCTTTAGCTATTCATTATAACATTATGCCGATTATATCTCAACAAAACTTACTTATTCCTTATCCGCAAAAAGTAGCACTATCTGTACAGTTTGACTATGCTATCGTGGATATACACAACAGTTTTGATTACTTAGAAGAACTATGGGAAGACATTGTGACTACTATATCTAATGCTATTACAGACAGTGGAATTACTATATTAGAAGGCACTACCGATATTAATGATAACTATACGATTATTGCCTATAATTTAGTAATATTGGCTGTTCCTCCCTATATAGACTTTACCTTTATTTATAACGATTTGTATGATGTCGACTTACCTAGTTCATTTCTAATAAGTACTCCTAATTATTACAACAAGGAGATAAAAGACATTTTACTACAAACAAAATAACGATGATAAAACCAATTGATATTACCGACTTACCCCAGACTTTACATGTATTAGAAGAAGTAAAACAACATATGCTCAGCCAAGGTATTGATCAATGGGATGAATCTTATCCTAATAAAGATATTATCTCTAATGACATTCAAAAGAAGCAAGCTTATATCTATACAGAAAACGAACAGATCTTAGCCTATATGGTCTTAAACGAAGAATATGATGTAGAGTATAATGATCTTCGTTGGACTAGTCCTACTCCATTTATTGTTATCCATAGATTATTTGTCAGTCCTAAAGCACAAGGTAAAGGGATATCTAGTAAGATGATTCTATTCGCAGAACAATACGCCAAAGACAATAACTATGCATCTATTCGCTTTGATGCATATACACTAAATACTACTGCTAATGCGGTTTACACTAAAAAAGGTTATCAATTAGTAGGTACAGTTCAGTTTAGAAAAGGGGTGTTTAATTGTTATGAGAAAACACTATATTACTAATAAACTAAGTTTCTTATAGATTAACTATAGTATACACTGTATCTATTCCAATAGGTATTCATAAATTCTCACTCCAAACACTATACATCCTATTAATCCAAATATCACGCCACTCAATGCTGTCCAAAATTGATTGGGTTCTTTGATAAGCATTAATACACCTACAACAAGAAAAACTAAACATAAAAATAAATAGAATATATTTTTAAAAAACTCTTTTCTATCTTCCCTCTTTAGTTTTTTCGCATACTCTTCTAAATACAATTGCTTAATACTCTCATTATCATCGCTCCATTGTTTATAAATATCAGAGTATTTTTTTAAAGTATCAGTACATCCCATTATTTTATAAACTGAGTCTTCCAAGCTACTTCTTTGGTATACCTCATCGTCATTATGAAATAATTCTAATTCACTAAAGAAATCTTCTGTTTCATTATAAAACCAACTTAACTCTTCAAAATCAATACATATAATTTCATCATCTTTCACCTCATTCAATAAGAAATTGTAAAAATCTTTTCTCAATTGCTTTTTAGTAGATGTTTCAATAGCTAAATTATGATTAATTCTTTGTTGTAAATTACTAAGTACTATTGATTTATCAATTATCAAAGAAACTCTATTATCTCCTTCCGTTATATAACTTTCTATTAGTTTACTTTTTTGTTCATTCAGTAGTTCTAAATCATATAATTCTTGCCACAATTGTGGCAAAGTTCCTATAGCTTCTAGCTCTTCCTCCTCGTTATTTTTATTTTTAAAAGTTAAATACACTCTATTTGCCATAGTATCTGAAATTTACATACAATTAAAGATAACAAAAAACCGAGCCTTTACAGACTCGGTTTACTATTATTTCTCTGATATTCTTCTCTATCTTCATTGACATACATCTTATGAGGAGATTGCTTAGTATGAAAGATATCCAGAATAACAATATTCTCTTCAGTTACCTCATATAGAATTTTATACTCATAAACTAAGAGATACCTTCTCTCGAATCGACTATACATCATACCTTCTTTCTGTCCTAAATAGGGAAAATCAATTAACTGCTTGATTGCTTTAATAATATTATCCTTTACCTCTTTAGCCTTGCTTACACTGACATGATTAACATAATAGAAGTATATATCCCTTAATTGACTGGCTGCAAAATCAGATAATATTATTTTCATACTACTACCATTTAGTACTCATCTCTTCTACTTCCTCTAAGGTATAATACCTTCCCTCCTCATAGTCTTTACGAGATATAGCTAATCTGCTCTCTAATTCCTCTTCTGTCATAGGTAAAAACATCTCCTCTTCCACTCGTTTCAGAGCATTGACATATTCATTTATCTGGTCGATCAATGCCTCATCGTGAATATCCATAAGGGATTTAACTATCTGCTGTCTCTTTACCTCTACACTCATAACTAATTCATTTACAACACAAAGTTACACAAAATAAATAAACACATTCCTCCCTAACTATAAATTTACCACATAAAAAAACCGAGCCTATACAGACTCGGTTTCTCTCTTTACAACTATATAAGTGGGTTTACTTCACTTCTTCGTATTCTACATCTTGTGTACCATCAGCATCACCACCTTGGTTTGGCTGTCCTTGTTGAGGACCTGCTTGACCACCTTCAGCTTGTGCTTTGTACATTTCTTCAGATGCTGCTTTCCAAGCTTCGTTAATTTTGTCTAACGCTGGTTGGATAGTATCTAAGTTCTTAGTTTCAAAAGCTGTTTTTAATTCAGCTAAAGCTCCTTCGATATTAGATTTATTTCCTTCAGATAATTTATCTCCGAACTCTTTTAATTGTTTTTCTGTTTGGAAAATCATAGCATCAGCTTCGTTGATTTTCTCTACAGTTTCTTTTGCTTTTTTATCAGCATCAGCATTGGCTTCAGCTTCTTTTTTCATTCTTTGGATTTCTTCTTCAGTTAATCCAGATGAAGCTTCGATACGAATATCGTGAGATTTACCAGTTCCTTTATCTGTAGCAGATACTTTGATAATACCATTAGCATCGATATCGAAAGTTACTTCGATTTGAGGCACTCCTCTTTGTGCAGGTGGTAAACCATCTAAGTGAAAACGACCGATTGTTTTGTTATCATTAGCCATTGGTCTCTCTCCTTGTAATACGTGGATTTCAACCGATGGTTGGTTATCTGCAGCAGTAGAGAATACTTGAGATTTCTTAGTTGGAATAGTTGTATTAGATTCGATTAATTTAGTGAATACACCTCCCATAGTTTCAATACCTAATGAAAGTGGCGTAACATCTAATAATAATACATCTTTTACATCTCCAGTTAATACACCTCCTTGGATAGCAGCACCGATAGCTACAACCTCATCAGGGTTAACTCCTTTGTGTGGTTTTTTACCAAAGAATTTCTCTACTTCTTCTTGGATTCTTGGGATACGTGTAGATCCACCTACTAAGATTACCTCATCGATATCTGATTTAGATAAACCAGCATCTTTTAAAGCTTTCTCACAAGGAATCATAGAACGACGTACTAAATCATCTGATAATTGCTCAAATTTAGCTCTTGTCAATGTTTGTACCAAGTGTTTTGGTCCTGAAGCAGTAGCTGTTACATAAGGTAAGTTAATCTCTGTTTGTGTAGCAGAAGATAACTCAACTTTAGCTTTCTCAGCAGCTTCTTTTAAACGTTGTAATGCCATAGCATCTTTACGTAAATCTACTCCTTCAGCAGAATTAAACTCATCTGCTAACCAGTTGATAATTACGTTATCGAAATCATCTCCTCCTAAGTGAGTATCTCCATTAGTAGATAATACTTCGAATACACCGTCTCCTAACTCAAGGATAGAGATATCGAATGTACCACCACCTAAGTCATATACTACTACTTTTTGATCTTTTCCTGTTTTGTCTAATCCGTATGCTAACGCAGCCGCTGTAGGCTCGTTAATGATACGTCTTACTTTTAATCCTGCAATCTCTCCTGCTTCTTTTGTCGCTTGACGTTGTGCGTCATTAAAGTAAGCTGGTACAGTAATAACTGCTTCCGATACTTCTTGTCCTAAGAAATCTTCAGCTGTCTTTTTCATTTTTTGTAGTGTCATCGCAGAGATTTCTTGTGGCGTATATAAACGTCCATCGATATCTACACGTGGAGTATCATTATCTCCTTTTACTACTTGGTAAGGTACTGCTGTTGCTTCTTTCGCAGCCTCACTATATTTCTCTCCCATAAAACGTTTGATAGACGCAACTGTTTTTGTTGGGTTAGTTACAGCCTGACGTTTTGCAGGATCACCTACTTTAATCTCTCCACCTTCTACGAAAGCTACGATAGATGGTGTAGTTCTTTTTCCTTCAGCGTTTGAAATTACTACTGGCTCGTTTCCTTCCATTACAGAAACACAAGAGTTTGTAGTTCCTAAGTCAATACCAATTATTTTACTCATAATATTTTCTATAGTTTATTTTTATACTTAATTCATTGTCGTGAGCTTCATGCTCGGTTACTCTTAAACAATCTTTGTGCCAACAGAAAAAATTGAATATTTTGTCTGTTTTTAGGTCATTTTATCTTTTAAATAATGTCATATTGTCATTTACCTCTCTTTTAGATAAGAAATAAGCATACATAACGTCAGTATATACTGACAATGATACCTCTCCTTAAGAAGCCCTCTCCTTAAAAAACACATCACTTACTACTCCTACTTAGTAATCAATACAAGAAACATAAAACAACTATATAATTATCTATCCACATAATTCCCTTCCCATCTTGCGTTAAATAAATCTCTAAAAGTTGTCTCTGATTAGAATTTAGCTATCTTCGTATTATTAAATCACTACTATTTTATGGAATGTATTTCTGTATTTGATATGCTCAAAATCGGTGTAGGACCATCTAGTTCGCATACTTTAGGTCCTTGGAGAGCCGCTGAGCTTTTTTTAAAAGAATTGCGTGATCGCAATATCTTTGACCAAGTTTCTTCTCTGAAAATAGATTTATTTGGTTCACTTTCTCTTACGGGAGTAGGGCACGCTACTGACTTAGCTGTCATGTTAGGACTAAGTGGAGCTGATCCAGAATATGTCCCTGTCGAAGACATTAGTGGTATTATTGATCATATTAATGCTTCACAGTCTTTATTATTAGGAGGAACAATGCCTGTAGTGTTTAACCCTAAGGAAAACATTGTATTTAATAGAAACTTCCTCCCTTTCCATGCTAATGGAATGACATTTACTGTACAATATGGTGAACATGAACTATATGAATCTACCTTTTATTCTATCGGTGGAGGATTTGTAGTAAAAGAAGAAAACCCTGATAATCAAGAGAAAGAAGAGATCAAAGCTACTTTCCCTTTCCCTATAGAAAAAGCTACGGAATTATTAGCCTACTGTAAAGAGCAGAATATGTCTATCTCTGAATTAGTATATGAAAATGAAAAGTCTATACGTTCAGAAGAAGAGATACATAATGAGTTATTACGCGTGTGGAATACCATGCTAGAGTGTATGTATATCGGATGTCATACAGAAGGTATATTACCAGGAGGCCTTAACGTACGTAGACGTGCTTATGACACTCATTCTAAACTGAAAGGAGACCTCCCTTATAACACACCTCAAGAATGGTTACAGACTATTCGTAAGACAAAGGTTTACTTTAGACAGATATTGAAATGGGTAAGTTGTTTTGCCTTAGCTGTTAATGAAGTGAATGCTTCTCTTGGGCGTGTAGTGACTGCCCCTACTAATGGTAGTGCAGGAGTTATACCAGCGGTATTAATGTATTATCTAGTTATAGAGAACCATAAAGCAGGCGATAAAGAAATCAAACAGTTCTTAATGGTAGCTGGCGAAATAGGTAGTATCTTTAAAAAGGGAGCTACGATATCTGCTGCTATGGGAGGATGCCAAGCAGAGATTGGGGTTTCTAGTGCAATGGCTGCTGGTGCCTTATGTGAGCTAATGGGAGGTACTCCAGAACAAGTAACTGTAGCAGCTGAGATAGCTATGGAACATCACTTAGGACTGACATGTGACCCTATCGGAGGTCTAGTTCAAGTACCTTGCATAGAAAGAAACACGATGGGCGCTATTAAAGCTATAAATGCGGCAGAGCTTGCTTTAGATACTGACCCTAAGAATGCAAAAGTTCCTTTAGATAAAGTAGTCAATACAATGTGGGAAACTGCAAAAGACATGAATAATAAATACAAAGAGACTTCAGAAGGTGGTCTTGCTGTAGCTGTAAACTTATCAGACTGTTAAACAGATGAAACAAACGATTGGAATATTGTGTTTCCTAGTCTCTGCCTATGCTTTAGGACAGAGTCAACTCTATGTATCTACACCCACTGTAGCTTACAACGATGCTAATGGTACTACTCAGATAGGAGTCTATACACGTGGTGCCTATTTAGAAAATATAGAAAAAATAAACAAAGATGTATTCAAGGTAACTAATGCTTATGCAGAAGAGACTTATATTTTAGATATTAATAATCTAAAAAAAACGCTCTCAGCAGAAGATACATCAGAAGCCTCTCCTAATCCGATTATAGACTTTGACGACTATTATGGAAGTCCTCACTTATTCACAACAGTAGGTGGACTGAAGGTAAGAAAAGCTCCTAATCATCAAGCAGAAGTATTAGAGACACTGTACACAGGTACACCATTAGCCATAGATTACTACCCTTATGATAAAGAAGCTTGGGTAGAAGTATCTCACTTAGGAAATACAGGCTATGTACCAGTGAAATATTTAGGTAAAAGACCTAACCTAAACAATCTAATAACAAATTATAAAAAAGCTACTGATCCAAAAGATCAAAAGAGATTTATCCAACGTATCGTAGAGCTTGGTTGGAATAGTAGCCAAGATGAAACAGCACTAGCACTAGGAGTTTTTGCTGAATATGCGGACAAAAATAACCGTCCAGAAAAAGCAACCATCGCTAGACTACAAGCAGAAGTTCTAAAAGTGTCTCCTAATAATGAAGAAATAGCTGACAAAATAGAAAATATGCTAAACCAACAACTATTCGGTTTTACGTTAAATAATGTGTTAGAACCAAGAAAAGGTTTTAGCTTAGCCACATTAGAGAAAAGTCTAGGGAAGATAAAAGAGAGTTATTCTAACTTAGATGATTGTGCTCTAGGAGACTATGAGAGCAATATAATATTCAATACAGCTGAATGTATTGGACATGATGTCAATAAAACATATAAGTTAAGAATAATAGAAATAAAAAATGATGCTGGATTCAAGATCAACAACAGCATCGTGAATGAAAATACAACAGAAAAAGAATTTTTAGAAACAGGAAAAGGCCTTATTAATACAATTCTTCCTTTAGAAAAAGCGTATCAGATAGCAGCTGGAGATATGGTATACCAATTTTCATTTGCAGAAGGTAAGCTGAGTAAAGTAGAATTGATTTACTTCTGCTAGTTCTCTTCTTTTTATTCTGAAATAACAATTTTACAATAACCCAAAAAAACAAGAAAAATGTCTGTAGCAAAAAAAGACTATAAAAAAGTGACAACTAAGTCGCTAATAGATATGAAAGCCAACGGAGAGAAAATATCAATGTTAACATGTTATGACTACTCTATGGCTAAAGTATTAGAAGCAGGTGGAGTTGACGTAATGCTTGTAGGAGATTCTGCTAGTAATGTAATGGCTGGTCATGAGACTACTCTACCGATTACATTAGATCAGATGATCTATCACGCACAGTCTGTAGTACGTGGAGCTGACAGAGCGCTAATTGTTGTGGACTTACCTTTTGGTTCTTACCAATCTGATCCTAAAGAAGCATTGCGTTCAGCTATTCGTATCATGAAAGAAAGTGGCGCTCATGCAGTAAAGATGGAAGGTGGAGAAGAGATTAAGGACGGTATTAAACGTATCTTAGATGCAGGTATCCCTGTGATGGGCCACTTAGGACTTACTCCTCAGTCTATCTATAAATTTGGTACTTATACCGTAAGAGCTAAAGAAGAAGAAGAAGCTAATCAGCTGATCAAAGACGCTAAAATGTTAGAAGAGATAGGGTGTTTTGCTCTTGTACTAGAAAAGATTCCTGCTGCTTTAGCAAAGAAAGTTGCTGAGAGTATTTCTATCCCTGTTATCGGTATCGGTGCTGGTAATGGTGTAGATGGGCAAGTATTAGTAGTACATGATATGATAGGACTTACTCACGAATTTAGCCCTAAATTCTTACGTCGTTATATGAACATTTTTGAAGATATGAAAAATGCAGTATCTCAATATGTTGAAGATGTTAAGTCTGTTGATTTTCCGAATGAAAACGAACAGTATTAAGAAAGCTTACTTATTTAAAATACAAAGAATATCCTTTTTACATATAAAAAGGATATTTTTGTTTCAAATTATTACAAATGAAGATTGTTTCTACACCCGAAAACCTACAAGTACTACATGAAGATAATCATATCATCGTCATTAATAAACGCGTAGGCGATATCGTACAAGGTGACCAGACAGGTGATATGCCACTAAGTGAAATAGTAAAATTATACTTAAAAAAGAAGTACAATAAACCTGGAGAAGTTTATCTAGGCGTAGTACATCGCTTAGACCGTCCTACTTCTGGATTAGTAGTATTTGCAAAAACATCTAAAGCACTGAGTCGCTTAAACGAATCATTCAAGAACAGAGAAACACAAAAAACGTATTGGGCAGTAGTAAAAGATGCTCCCCCTAAAGTAGAGGACACATTAGAGCACTTCCTAGTTAGAAACCCTAAGAATAATACTTCTAAAGCACATAAAAAAGAAGTTCCTAATAGTAAAAAGGCAAAGCTAACGTATAGAATGTTTCACCAACTAAAGACCTACTCTACTCTAGAAATAGATCTATACACAGGACGTCACCATCAGATAAGATGCCAGCTATCAGCTATAGGTTGCCCTATTAAAGGAGATCTAAAATATGGAGCAGACAGAAGTAATCCTGATGGAGGTATTCACTTACATGCTCGTAAGCTTACCTTTATTCACCCAGTGACTAAAGAGACACTTACCATAGTAGCTCCTACTCCTGATGAAGTAATATGGAATAATATAGAACCAAAATAATACAAAAAGCTATTCAGAAATGAATAGCTTTTTATATTTCTATAATCTCCTATTGGTCAACTTCGTATCTTCGCTACAAATTACAAAGTATGCAAATAGAAAAGAAATATAGCTATACACAACGGACTGATGACACCATACTCGCTTCTACACTATCTAATACTGACGAAATAGTGATGGTACTGAGCAATGGAGATGTAACAAGACATAACTTTCAGACAGACAAAACTACCCTAGTATCTACTTTACAAGATAGTATGGGGTATACTGATGACGGGTTTGACCTCACTGCTCCTATTTCTATCTATACTTTAGATGATATTATCGTTATCGTAAACGACTTTAAACGTCATGGTTATATCATTAATCCTAAACAAGAATACCGACTACATCTATGGAGAGGGGATTATTACGCTAATATTACGAAGTACCCTATCGCACTGTATAAAGATGCCAATGAAATACCTCATATCATCTATGCGGATGATTGGAACCATGTACAAATCATGAATTTAGATACTCGTCAAGTACTAACTGCTGCTAAATCTTTAATAGAAGACGCTGCAGAAGAGAAGCATATCGAGTTTTATAAAACTCATAAAGAACACAATAAGCTAGCTTGGCCGAGTACCTATGATTATTTCTATGGTAAGTTACTATTATCTCCTAATCATCAATACTTCGCAAGTGTAGGATGGGTATGGGGTTCTTTTGATTGTATCAATGCTTATGATGTCGATAATTTTATCACCAACCCTAGAATACAAGATATCATCGTTCATGGAGGAGAACATGAATCAAGACAAATATGTTGGGTAAGCAATAATATCCTTGCCGTAGAACACAGCCCTTATACAGAAGAAGAGGAAGAAGCAACAGAGGACACCTTAGATGAAATACACCTATACCTATTAGAAGAAAACAAAGCTACCTTATTAGATAAAATACAACTACAAGATAAAGCTATCCAATACAACGCTATGTACTTTGACGCTATACTCGATGCTTTCGTATTAGTTAACTCAGATGAAGGGGTATATATCGTATCTAAGAATGGAGAAGTACTTCATCAGGATCATACCATTCGTACTTATATATATAACACTACCTCTCAGCAGTTCTTATCATGTAATGAAAAAGGCGTATCCATCTATGACCTAAAGTTATAAAAACGCTAAGCATATATTATCAATATAAATTATTGTAAAAAAACGAATCCCATTTCATAGATAAGTAAAAAATATTATCTTCACTTTTTACATAATTTTTTGATAAATGAATGATAAGCCTAAAAAAAGTTTAGTAGATAAGTTTTTATCTAGTGTTGAAAAGATTGGTAATATGTTACCTCATCCAGCAACTCTGTTTGCTAGTTTTGCTGTATTAGTTATTATAGCCTCATGGATAGCCAGTTTTTTCGATCTCTCCGTACTCCATCCAGGTACTAAAGAAGAGATAAAGTCATTCAACCTAGTAAGTGCAGAAGGATTACACATGATTCTTTCTAAAATGGTTACTAACTTTACTAACTTTGCTCCTTTAGGTACGGTACTAGTCTCTTTACTAGGTATTGGTATTGCAGAAGGTTCTGGATTAATAGGAACTATCTTAAAAAAGATTGTACTATCCTCTCCTAAGAAGCTACTGACATTCGTTATCGTATTTGCAGGCATACTTTCTAATACGGCTAGTGAAGTAGGTTATGTTTTATTAGTACCCTTAGCTGCTATCATATTCTTAGCAGCAGGTAGACATCCTATAGCAGGACTAGCAGCTGCCTTCGCAGGAGTATCAGGAGGATATAGTGCTAACTTATTATTGGGAACTATAGATCCGCTATTAGCAGGATTATCAGAAGAAGCAGCTAGAATTATAGACCCTGCTTATGTAGTTAACCCCGCTGCGAACTATTACTTTTTATTTGTATCTACCTTCATTATTGCTATTCTTGGTACATGGGTTACAGAGCGCATAGTCGTACCTAGATTAGGAGAATACACAGGAGATGAAAAAGCAATTTCTATAGATCCTTTAACAAAAGAAGAAAAGAAAGGCCTAATCTATGCCTCTATAGCAGGTCTTTTATTCACTGCATTTATACTAGGAGGTCTGATCCCAGAGAACGGTTATTTAAGAGGTACTGATGGTGGGATTTTGAAGTCTCCTTTTATGTCAGGTATTGTTGCTTTATTATTTATTGGAGCTGCCCTAGCAGGTATCGCTTATGGTATCGGAGCTAAAACCATCAAAAACGATACAGATGTAATGAAAGGAATGTCAAAAGCGATGGAAACTTTGGGGTCTTATATTGTTTTAGTGTTCTTTGCTGCTCAGTTCGTTGCTTATTTTAATTGGACTAATCTAGGGTTAATCTTCGCAATAGAGGGTGCAGAAACACTACAAAAATCAGGTTTAGGAGCTATTCCATTGATGCTGATGTTTATTGTAGTCTCGGCCTTAATTAACCTAATTATGGGAAGTGCCTCTGCTAAATGGGCTATTATGGCACCTGTATTTATCCCTATGTTCATGTTATTAGGGTATTCTCCAGAACTAGTCCAAGTGGCTTACCGTATAGGAGATAGCGTTACTAATATTATCTCTCCGATGATGAGTTATTTTGCCTTAATTGTTGCCTTTATGCAGCGTTATGACAAAAAAGCAGGTATAGGAACTATCGTCTCTACGATGCTTCCTTATACTATTGTATTCTTTATCGGTTGGTCTATTATATTTGTGATTTGGTTACTTCTAGAATTACCTCTAGGGCCAGGAGCACAACTATTCTATACTGCACAATAAAACACTAAGAGCTAACTTTATAAAGTTAGCTCTTAGTGTTTATACTATTTACGCTTCTGTTGCAATAGGTTTATTACTTCTAGACCATTCACTCCACGAGCCCACATATAGCTTAGGCGTCGGGATACCAGCTGCTGTGATGGCTAATAGAGTGTGACATGCTGTAATACCAGAGCCACAGTGTACTGCTCTATTCTCTAACGGATAATCTTGTAGAATAGCAGTGTACTTCTCTCTTAACTGTTCTTCTGTCAAGAACATCCCCTTCTCATCTAGATTAGACATAAACGGAACATTGATAGCTCCTGGTATATGCCCTGCCACTGTGTCAATAGGTTCTGTTATCCCTTTATATCGATTTGCCTCACGTACATCGATCACTACATAATCCTCTCGCCCTACATTCGTCTCTATTTCATGAATATCAGCTAGTGGTAGTTGCCACTCCGTTACAGGGTACACTCCTACTTCACTTGCTTTGACCACATTATTATTGCTTGGAAAACCTACATGCTGCGCAGCACTCATTCCACCACTTAGCACTTGTACTTTCTGATGACCTACAGCTGTCAGCATCCACCAAAATCGAGCAGCAGAATTACCTCCGAATACTGTGTCATAAATAATCACATGACTATCTGGAGTAATACCTAAAGACTTCAAGCTGTGAGCAAATTGTGCTACAGAAGGCAATGGATGTCTCCCTCCTTTTGACGCATCTTCTCCTATATGGGCTAGCTGTGTATTTCCATCTACAAATAAAGCTCCGTCTAAGTGTTCTTTCTCATACTCAGCTCTAGCCACCTTACTATTCGTAGCATCTATTAATATATAACTACTTCCTTGTTCTCTTAAAGACAATAGTTCAACTGGTTGGATAATTGGTTTCATATATACTTATTGTTTGTTTCATCTCTTATTCTATATACTCGGTACCACAAAAATCTTAGATAATCTTTCTTTTAACTTAGCTAAGTCATCATTTGTTTTAGTCCCATAGAATGCTTTAGTAGCTACTATGGCTGTCTCTTGTTCTAACAGCTTTCTCCCTACGATCATTTCAGCTTCATACACCATATTCATACTTTGAGGTACACTAGGCATCTCTACTTCTAATTTTAGGATTCCTCCTTCTTCATTTAGACAATAAGGCTGTACTTTATTGATAACAGGATTAAAGAGTATACTGGTATAAACTATTAGAGATTTAGGCAAATTGTTCTTTTTGCTATTTTTCTTTAGAGTATAGATTATTTTCTCTACTTCATACCCTGCTACCATACTTACCTCATCAGACGTCACACGAGTATAATCATCTAAGGTAATATGAGTATGCCAGTGTTCTTTTTCTAAAAAGTCTTTTTGGTAAGAGAAGTTTAATGCTGTATTAGGAACTATCGTCGAGGTCGCATATACAAATCCTTCATCTAGTATATCATTCCACTTATTCTCTAGAAGGTAAGTAGCTCCTTCTGCCTTATACACGACTTCATACCCTGCTACATATACATTATTCTTTATAAAAGGCAATCTACCGTATTCTTTTAATATCTGAGGATTCTCTGTCAGAAACTGCTTCACTCTATCTCTATCTTCTACAGATAGCTCAGCTAGGTACTTATTAGCTAATTCTTTACTGTACAATGGATCATGACTAATGTGTACGATAAACTGATTGAGAAGAGAATCACTTAATGACATCTTATACACTAGAGCCCCTTCTATAAACTTCTTCTTATTTACAACCACTTTCTCTTGAGACTCTGCAGTTGTATTACTGACTTCTTGTTGTCTATTCTCCTTACATCCCATCAGGGTTATCCCTACTATAAACAATCCTAAACTAAGTCTTATCATTCTATCTTATATTGAAAATCTAAAGTACAAAAAATAACCACGTTCTCTTATTTCTTCTTGTTATAATAAATACTAAACCCGCAAAACAATCTGATAATCACTAAAAACAAGTGTACAGTTAAAAGCAGGATTATAAACAATAACTGTACAGCTATATTAGGACGAAACCGTTTTTACAGCAGTGGTCGCATAGTGATCGCATAGTGATGGCATAATGGTCGCATAAAAAAGGGCTAAAACTATGCGACCACTATGCTATCATAACCCCATAAAGATTCGGTCATTGCAACATATAGCAGAAATTACTCTAAAAAAACGATAACAAACCCACATAAACTAATCAATAAAAACAAATTCACTCTACATTAATACAAAACTGTATAACCCTTCTTCAAAATTGTATAACACTATATCTGTCTTTTTATTCGTACTTTGTATCTGCACAAAAAGAATTATTGTACAAATGAAAAAAGAATATAAAGTAAGTGGTATGAGCTGTAATGGCTGTAGAACCAAGATAGAAGATACCCTAAATGAAATACACGGTGTAACGGCCGAAGTTTCTTTAGAACAAGAGCAAGCCAATATAGAGTCTCATCATGATATAGATACCTTAACACTTCAGAAAGAATTACTTAAAAAAGGAAACTATATACTACAAGAAATAGTAACTCATGAAGATGGTACGCAAGAGATTCTACCAGCTGTAGAAGTATCAGAAGAAGATATGTACCAACAAGAACTTCCTAAGGGAATGGAAGATAAAGCGGGTAAATACTTCTGTCCGATGCTATGCGAGGGGGATAAAGTATATGATACCAATGTAGGCTGTCCTGTATGTGGGATGAACTTAGAACAAATCCCTGCACCTAAAGTAGAGAAGACAGTCTACTACTGTCCGATGCTATGTGAGGGAGACAAGACCTATGACAAACCGGGGAATTGTCCTAAATGTGGGATGAACTTAGTGCCTAAGACCATACTAGTAGAACAAGAAGATACTACATATACAGATATGCTGAAGAAACTGCGTATCTCGGTAGCCTTCACTATTCCAGTATTTATACTAGCCATGGGGTCTATGATACCTGGGGATCCTATCGGAAAAGTTGTACCACATGAATGGAATAACTATATACAGTTATTATTCACTATTCCTGTAGTCTATGTATGTTGGATGTTCTTTAGTAGAGCATGGACTTCATTTAAGACATGGAATCTGAATATGTTTAGTTTAATCGGTTTAGGATCTGCTGCTGGGTTAATCTTTAGTGTTGTAGCCTTATTTTTCCCTGATCTTTTCCCTGATGATTTTAAAGGAGAGCATGGTATTCACCTTTACTTTGAATCTGTAGCCGTGATTCTTACACTGGTATTAGTAGGACAAGTAATGGAAGCAAAAGCGCATAGTCGTACCAATACCGCTATAAAAGAATTACTAAAACTATCTCCTACAGAAGCAACTTTGGTTACTGAAAATGGAGAAGAAATAATACAAATAGACAAAATTGTCAAAGGAAATCACCTGCGTGTAAAACCAGGAGAGAAGATACCTGTAGATGGCGAAATCATAGAAGGAGAATCTAGTATAGATGAATCTATGATCACTGGAGAACCTATCCCAGTACACAAAGTAAAAGGTGATAAAGTAGTATCAGGTACCATTAATGGAAATAGTTCGTTCATCATGATGGCTGAGAAGGTTGGTGACGAAACATTGCTTTCTCAAATCATTGAGATGGTGAATAATGCCAGTAGATCTAGAGCGCCTATCCAAAAACTAGCAGATCAAGTAGCGAAGTACTTCGTACCTATCGTAGTGATTATCGCCATAGCTACTTTTATTCTATGGAAGACATTAGGGCCTGAACCAAGATTAGCTTATGCATTCGTTAATGCATTAGCAGTATTAATCATTGCGTGTCCTTGTGCCTTAGGACTAGCGACTCCGATGTCTATCATGGTAGGAATAGGTAAAGGGGCACAGAATGGTATCTTGATTAAAAATGCTGAAGCACTAGAAACAGCCAATAAAGTAAATGTATTAATCACAGATAAGACGGGTACACTGACAGAAGGTAAGCCATCTGTAGAGAAAATCGTGCGTATATCTCCAGACTACACAGCAGAAGATTTACTAGTGCTAACTGCCTCGCTTAACCAAAATAGTGAGCACGCATTAGCGACTTCTTTTACTAAAAAAGCGAAAGAAGACGGTCTAAGCCTAACCCCTGTAAAGATGTTTAACAATATCACAGGAAAAGGAATACAAGGTCTAGTAGATAAAAAACGTATTTCTCTAGGGAATAAAGCACTTATGGATGTAGTACAAGCATCACTAACTGATAGCTTAGTACAACAAGTAGAAAAAGAACAAAGCCAAGGAAAAACTGTATCTTATATAGCTGATAACAATACAGTCATAGGATATGCTGTATTATTCGATAAAATAAAAGAATCGAGTAAACAAGCTGTAAAAGATCTTCAAAATAAAGGAATCGAAGTGATTATGATCACTGGTGATAACCCTAAGACAGCACAGGCTGTGGCTACAGAATTAAATATTAAACACTTCTTAGCTGAGGCTATGCCAGAAGATAAGTTAAACGAAATAAAGAAACTACAAGAACAAGGAAAGATAGTAGCCATGGCAGGTGATGGTATTAATGATGCTCCTGCTCTAGCCCAAGCTAATGTAGGTATCTCTATGGGTACTGGAACTGATGTCGCTATCGAAAGTGCAGAAGTAACCTTACTACAAGGAGATTTGGCAGGTATACCGAAGGCTATTAGCCTAAGTCATGGAGTAATGAAGAATATTAAACAGAACCTATTCTTTGCCTTCGTTTATAATAGTGTAGGTATTCCTATCGCTGCAGGTGTGCTATATCCGATCTTCGGAATAGTATTATCACCTATGATTGCAGCTGTAGCGATGAGCTTTAGTTCTGTATCAGTTATTACAAACTCGTTACGACTAAAGAATCTTAAACTTTAATCATCATTTTTTTTATAATACCTTTCATTTTTTTAACCAGAGCGATCACCATAGCTCTGGTTTTTTTTTATGTTTTTAATTTAAGACAACAGGTATAGAAACAAAAAAGCCAGGGTGATCTACCCAGGCTTTTTACTCACCTTAAAAACTAAAATTGCAAACACAAATACCAATTTTTAGCTTATTAAACCTAAAAAAAAGGCCATCCCAAAGAATGGCCTAATCAGAATCATCTATATAAAAAAAAACAAGTCCCCACTCTGTTTTTTATTAAAGTAATTAGATGTTCTTAAATATCTTCAAAGTTTAACAGTGCTAATATACAAAAAAAAAGCAAATATTAACATTTAAAAGAACTAGACGTAATAAATTAATATAAAAACAGAAAATCAATCAATAAAATAACATTTAAAAACTCTTATAATCAACTACATATATCTTTTTCAATAAAACATAATTTTATTCATTAAAATTTAAATTGACATTACTTTTAGTACATGCCGTTCATTTCTACAGCCAAAACAGGGCTCTTAAAAACAAAAAGCTTATCACAACTGGTGTTGTGATAAGCTTTTTGTTTTAGCTCATCTTCAAAAAAGGGATAAGACTAATCTTGCGCTACTGCTTTAGACTTAACAAATATAGCAGATAGAACTAAATATGCTGCTACTACTAATTCTATTATAACCCACCATATATGCTCTATAGGGATAGCATAAAAGGGCTGGAATATTCCAATAATAAGAATATACATTGCCATTTCGATAACTTTCTTATTGATATGAGAGTTATAGGCTAATATTCCTAAACCAACCATAACGATAAATCCCACTAAAAGATCAAAATCTGATGAAGAAGTAAATGCACTTAAGATCAATAAAAGTGCTATTAATATTTTAATTGCCCTTTCCATACTTTAATTCTTTATAAATTAGATTACTCTAAGATAATAAAAACTATAATCATTTAAAAATCAATAACAAAGAATTATCTATAATAAAACAAAGTAGTTAATATCAATAATATAATTAATTCATACTAACACAACAATCTCCATACAAAAGCACTTTTATTTGAGGTAAAAAAAACTTACTTTAGCACCTAATTATAATTAAATCATTAACAACACAATGAAACAAGTAACTTTAAACCATATCCATGAAGCTTTAGGAGCGAAGATGGTTCCATTTGCAGGATTTAATATGCCTGTACAATATGAAGGAGTAAACATTGAACACGAAACAGTTAGAAACGGTGTTGGTGTTTTTGACGTATCTCATATGGGAATCTTCAAAATTTCTGGACCAAATGCTTTGGCATTAATCCAAAAAGTTACTTCTAATGATGCTTCTGTATTAGTAGATGGTAAAGCTCAATACTGCTACTTCCCTAATACTACTGGAGGAGTTATAGACGATATTATTACTTATAGAGTGAATGAAAATGAATATTTGATGGTAGTAAATGCGTCAAATATTGAAAAAGATTGGAACTGGGTAAGTTCTCATAATGATATGAATGCTACCTTAGAGAATCTATCTGATGGCTACTCTATCTTAGCGATACAAGGACCTAAGGCTATTGAGTCTATGCAAAGCTTAACTGACGTTAACTTAGCGGATATCAAATTCTACAACTTTGTGATTGATACTTTCGCTGGAGTAAAAGATGTAGTGATCTCTGCTACTGGATACACAGGTTCAGGTGGTTTTGAAGTATATGTAAAAAATGAAGATGTAGAAGCTCTTTGGAATAAAGTATTTGAAGCTGGTGCTAACTGGGGGATCAAACCTATCGGATTAGCTGCGCGTGATACATTACGTCTAGAGATGGGATATTGCCTATATGGAAATGAGCTAAACGATGAGATCTCTCCATTAGAAGCAGGATTAGGATGGGTAACGAAGTTCACAAAAGACTTCATCAACTCTGATAATTTAAAAGCTGAAAAAGAAGCAGGTATCAAAAATAGATTGATTGGTTTCGAACTAGTAGGTAAAGGTATTCCTAGACATGACTACGAAATCGTAGATGCTGAAGGTAACGTAATCGGAAAAGTGACTTCTGGTACTCAATCTCCTTCATTAGGTAAAGGAATCGGTATGGGATATGTACCTGTAGCACTAGCTGCTGAAGGAAGCCAAATATTCATCCGTATTCGTAAGAATGATGTTGAAGCAAAAGTGGTAAAAACACCTTTTTATAAAAAATAAGGCAAAAGAATAGGAAGCTTAAAAATAAGCTTCCTTTTTTTTTATGATATATTTGAATAATGAGTTATTTTTGCAATTATAAAATTAAGTAACAAATTATTATGGGAAGAGCGTTTGAATTTAGAAAAGGACGTAAGCTAAAACGTTGGTCTGCTATGGCAAAAACGTTTACAAGAATTGGTAAGGATATCGTAATGGCTGTAAAAGAAGGTGGACCTAATCCCGAGGCTAATGCTCGCCTTCGTGCCGTAATACAAAATGCTAAGGCAGCGAATATGCCTAAAGATAACGTAGAGCGTGCCATTAAACGTGCTACTGATAAAGATACTGAAAACTATAAAGAAGTAATATTCGAAGGATACGGACCTCATGGTATCGCTTTCTTAATCGAATGTGCTACAGATAATAACAATAGAACTGTTGCCAACATTAGAAGTTACTTCAATAAATGCAACGGTACTTTAGGTACACAAGGGTCTGTTGAGTTTATGTTCGACCATACATGTAACTTCAGAATCCCTGCTGAAGAAGGTAGAGATCTAGAAGAGTTCGAATTAGAATTAATTGATTTTGGTATCGATGAAATCTTTGAAGATGAAGATGGTGTAATGATTTACGCTCCTTTTGAAAGCTTCGGATCTATCCAAAAAGAATTAGAAGGTAGAGGAATTGAGATCTTGTCTTCTGGATTCGATAGAATACCACAAGTAACGAAAGAGCTTTCTGAAGAAGAAATAGCTGACGTAGAAAAATTATTAGAAAAAATCGAAGAAGATGACGACGTACAAAACGTTTTCACTACTATGGCATAATCCACAGTTTCGTTTATAATATAAAAAGACGGAATACTTTATCTAAAGTATTCCGTCTTTTTTATTTAAATCTTACTAAGTCAGGTGAAATCGTTTAGGAGGGTATCCGAAGTGTTTCTTAAACGCTTTAGAAAAGGCAACAGAAGAAGAATATCCTAAGTCAAAAGCTATCTCTGCAATGGTATGATGAGCTTCTTCTAACTTCTGTATAGCGATATTCATACGTCTATGTTGAGCATATTCGAATAGTCCTAGATTATACAGATGCTTAAAGCCTCTCTTTAGTTTATACTCATTGATAAAAAACAGTTTAGACAGTTCTTCTGTAGTATAAAACTCTCGGTAATTAAGGTCTATAAATTCTTTTATATTAGATAGTATTAGTTCATCTTCTGGTGTCAGCTTTACCCCAAGCTGTAACTTAGAGCACTCCTCTACCCCAACCTCTTTCTCATGTAACAATACAGATATTACCTCTAGTACCTTCCCTTTGACATACATATCTTTAGCTATTCCTTTATAACTACATGTTTTAATTTCATTTAACAGTACTAAAAGCTCTTGCGTCAGTTTTATATCCTTAATTAACCTAGAGGTCTGGTCATTCTTTATCGCAGTAGTAAACTTCGCTATAGCCTCATCTTGTTGTCCCCATTCATTAAAGAACTCTAAAGGTAAGTAGATATCTAAATGCTCATATACAGCATCTTTTTCGAATATGACATCTGCTACAGATCCTGTACTCAGATAAGTCAAATAGCAGTGAAAAGGCAAGTACTTATTAGGTGTCCCATTAATGACATCTCTGACGATATGCTTCCCAAAAAAGAAACTTAGCTCTACATACTCTATTTCTTCAAAAACATAGTGCAGGGCATAATCTTGTGTATACTTCAGATAATACTGTCTAATAATAATATCAGCAGAATCAAAGATATGATAAGTCACGAAACTCCCAGAATCATTTACTAATTCCTTTTTACTCTGATACATCTCATTAGTTACCATATTCTCTAACTCAAAAAACTCAACGATTTGATCACCTTTACTCATAAAACCACCTATTGATTACTAAACTGCTAATTTTTATTCCCTTTTGGCTAAGTCATTCCATGATATAGAATATACTTTTGTTTCCGCATTCAAATTTATTCAATCTAAATTAAGTATCAGATGAAAAGATTCTTTTTAATCAACACAAGTCATAAATTCATACTTACTGGTCTACTTTTGATCAATATAAGTACCTATGCCCAAGAAAAGGGGAATATCAAAGGAACTGTTGTGAGCCATACTCAAGAAAAATTGGTAGGAACTACAATTACTTTAAATAACAACTTATTTAAAACTGTTTCAGATAATAACGGATACTACTTACTAGAAAATATCGAATCAGGTAAATACCTTATTACTCTTCAGTATAAAAATAGCATTACAAAAGACAGTATCGTTATACCTGCAAATCAAACTGTCATAAAAGATTTCATGCTATTTGATGACAACAATGAAACCTTAGATGCAGTAGTCATTAATACAAATAAAAACATTCGTTCTTCTTCTTCTTTGCGAACAGCAGCTAACCTATTAGATGTACCACAAAACATCCAAGTGATAGATAAAGGGTTAATGGATGATCAGATTAGTATGACGATGAGTGATGCTATTGCTCAGAATGTGAGCGGTGTAAGATCTGTATTACATCAAGAGCAAGCTAGTGCAGGTATATATGTACGTGGTTATGGCGCTAGTAATCTAAGAAATGGTATGGATATCTCAGGAAGCTTTGGCCCTATCAGAGAAGACAATACCTTTATAGAACGTGTAGAGTTTGTAAAAGGACCAGCAGGTTTTATGATGGGAAACACACAACCAGGTGGTTTCTATAATATCGTAACCAAAAAACCAACAGGTAGTAACAAAACTACGGTTAAGACTATACTAGGTAGCTATAATCTATATCGTGCAGAGGTAGATGTAGATACTAAGCTAACAAAGGATGAGAGACTGTTATTCCGTATCAATGGGATGGCTACAAAAGCCAGTTCTTTCCAATTGTACAACAAAAACAATTACTTATCATTAGCACCTTCTTTAAAGTACAATATTAGTGATGATACGAATATTACCTTTGAGTATATATTCAACTCTAATGAGTTCGAAGGTGGGTTCTCTAAATATGCCTATTCTAAAAAGGAGTTTAAAGAACTACCTCGTAAATTTACATTCACTGACCCTATCATAGATCCTACCATGATTAAAGAACACAATGTGTTTATTAACCTTAATCACAGATTAAGTGCTGATTGGAATCTTACTGCTAAACTGGGTTATGTAGAAGCTACTATGGAAGGAGAAAGTCTGTACTCTATCTATAACTCTATAGACGATAAAGGCAATGTACAAAGAGCACTTTCTGTAAATGATGCGTATAACTCAGCTAAAGTTGGGCAAGTCTATATGAATGGCAAATTTAAGATCACAGATCAGATTAAAAACAATGTGTTATTTGGGCTAGATATGGGGCAAAAAGAACACATGGCTGATTGGTCTGTTATTTCTGATACTAAAGGAAATGCTATTCCAGTAGGTCCATCGTTTAATATATATAACCCTGTGTATGGTAAGCTTACTAAAAAAGATATCCCTACTTATGACCGTTCACGTTCACTAAGAGAACGAGCAGCAGGTAATATTCAAGAATATAGCTATATCTCTCTATATGTACAAGACGAATTTCTTCTATTAGATGAGAAACTTAGATTAGGGCTTGGGGTACGCTACACCTCAACAGAGAAAACAACGAGTGCTTCTAAAGGAGATGTTGTAAAGAATCAAGCGTATACTCCTCGTTTTAGTATCACGTATAATATCTCTCCATCATTCTCAGCTTATGCCTTATATGATCAGAGCTTCCAAGAACAAGTTGGTCAATTAGAAAACAACAAAACAGCTGATCCTTCTAAAGGAACCAATAAAGAATTTGGATTAAAGAAGACATGGTTTGAGAAAAAACTATTCACTTCATTAGCTTTCTACCAAGTAGATAAAACAAATATCCTTACCCCACGTGATGCCTCTGCTAATAACCAAATTATGGTACAGAGTGGGAAGGCTACGTCTAAAGGAGTAGAATTTGACTTAAATGGACAAATTACAGATGGTTTGACCTTGACAATGAACTATGCGTATACTGATGCTAAGATAACTGAAGATAATAATCCAGCTAAGAAAGGACAACTATTACCAGGAACTGCTAAGCACAGTACTAATGCATGGCTTACTTATAGAGTTCAATCAGGTACATTCGAAGGTTTAGGGTTTTCTCTTGGATACCAATACCAAAAAGATCGCTCACAAGCTCCTGTACAAGCTAAAAAGTTCTTACCAGACGACTACTTCACCCTTGATGGAGGAGTATCGTATAAAAAGAACAACTATGCATTCAACGTAATTGTTAATAATATCACAGATAGATATAATTATGTAGGTCACTTCCCTGGTGCGTGGGGATACACACACTATGGATGGAGAGCTACTACACCACTGTCATTCAAACTTAGTTTAGCTTATACATTCTAATAAGATAAAAGATAATTAGAAGTCATCTCAACTTTTTATTTTGCTGAAGTATTTTTAGTTCTATAACAATAAAAGTTATAAAGTTCCATGCCATCCAGCTAGAAAGTGTGGTATCAAATCTATTTAGTAAAGAGCGAAAGCTATCTAACCAAGCCTTGGTTCTTTCAATAACATATCTTTTTTTTATGATTTTTCATCAAAATAATCATCTTCATTATCTTGCCCATTTCGTTTATTAGGGCAGGTATTCGCTATTATTTAAATAAACTATTTTCCATAACACCTTTTTAAAGATGATTAAAACTAAATCTACTCACTAAAAACAATTTAGTATAGTTAAAGTAGCTAATAAAGAAAAAAATATTCAGCAGTAATTGTTTTTTGTTAATTTTTATACAAAATATATAAAAATTAACATCTTTAGCTATATATTTATTTTTAAAAAAAATCATGAAGAAAATATGTTTTATCCTATGTATGTTTGTATTTAAAGTCGCTTATTCCCAACTAGGAGTAAATACTTCATTACCATTACAACCATTACACATTGATGGAAAAAAAGACAACCCTTTATTTGAAAAACCGAATGCTGAACAAATAAAAAATGATGTAGTTTTAGATGAAGAAGGAAAAATAGGGGTAGGAACTATTAATCCAAATTTTAAATTGGATATTTTGAGTGACACAAGAGGTGCTATTAGAATAGCTGATGGTACACAAGGTGAATCAAAGGTTTTAATGAGTAATGAAAATGGTGTAGGAACGTGGCAGTCTCCTGCATCTATAAGACCTACAATATTAGGAGAACCTAATACTACAACAAAATCAGTTGCTTCACATGTGTTATTAGGTGCTTCTATTAATTTAACACGAGGAAAATGGATTATTAATATCGGGCAACTGTTAAGAAGTAATACTTCTGCATCAACTACTAAAAATAAATGGGTGAGAATAACTCTAAGTAGTAGTAATACTTCTAATACGAAAACAGGGTTTAAATTTATAAGTACTAGTATTTATATTTCGGGATGGTTATCTCCTTCTATAGCTACATACGGAGGTTTTTCTATGTTAACAGGTGTAATACCAGTAGAGGTTACTGCCGATGAGGTTACGTTATGGACATGGTTTGCAGGAGTTGATGAAACAAGTGAGTCTATACCTGCGGATGTTGGTAATAATGGAGAAAATTTTATATTTGCTATGCCTATTAACTAGTTTAAAGTTTCTTTTTAAACTTGGTAAAGTGTAAATCTAACTTTATTACTTTTGACTTATTTGATAAAAGGAGGTATAGGCACATTATATTTCTATGTAAAAAGAAGTATTTCATCAGATATTCAAAGAGTGACTTTTAATGAATAGATAAACAGCATCATTCACAAAATCTCCGCTTTATGTTCCATGATAAATATGACCCTATGTCTCACTCTATTCTAACTTTGTAAAGTACTAGGTACGTGAGATTATAAATTTTGTTTAGTGACGCAAATTTCTATAACCTTTATTTTACAAAAGTAAAGAAGACTTCATAAAGATCATCCCTTTCTAGTTGTTTTAGAAAGGGATGTTTTATTTTAAAACATTCGTTCTACTAGCAATATTCTCACATATTGACCTATACTCCTCTATTTTTCCTATTTTTGCAATAAAAATTTTTCATTATGAAATGGGAAGGTAGACGAGAAAGTAAAAATGTTACTGACAATAGAGGTAAATCTTCAGCTGGGAAAACAGCTATCGGAGGTGGTTTAATTGGTATTATAGCGATGTTGCTATACCTATTTGGAGGAGAAACAGGTAAACAAATAGCTCCTGTATTAGAACAAATGGGTGAAGGTCAACAAACAGAACAAGTAGAAACTAGAAACCTATCACAAGAAGAAGTAGAGATGGGTAAGATGGTAGCTGTGATGTTTGCAGACACTGAAGATGTATGGCACAAGATATTCAAAGAAAATGGAATGCAATACCGCGAGCCTAAGATGGAGCTATTCGATGATAAAGTGAACACACAATGTGGTAGTGCTACTGCTGAGGTAGGCCCTTTTTATTGCCCTGCTGACGAAACAGTGTATATGGACTTAAGATTCTTTGAAGAACTACACACTCGTTTTGGAGCAGATAGAGGTAACTTTGCTATCGCTTATGTTATCGCCCATGAAGTAGGTCACCACGTACAGACTCTATTAGGTACTAATAGTAAAGTACACCAAGCTCAACAAAGTATGAGTAAGAAAGAAGCGAATAAGCTATCAGTAGGTTTAGAACTACAAGCAGACTTCTACGCTGGTGTATGGGCTAAGTATAATCAAAAGTACTTAGATGCTAAAGATATTGATATTGCCTTAAGTGCTGCACAAGCTGTAGGAGATGACGCAATACAAAAAAGAGTAACAGGTCAAGTAAATCCTGACTCGTTCACGCATGGAAGTTCGAAACAAAGAAAAGAGTGGTTTATGAAAGGATTCGAGACTGCGGATATCAAGCAAGGAAATACTTTTGACTTTATCCGATAGATTCACATCTTCCTACCACAAACAAACTAATATTTATAGACAATTAAAAAGACTCTTCTTAAGAGCCTAACCTTATGACAAACTTAAAAGATATACTAGACAATATTAAACAGAATAGTTTTGCACTAGCTCCATTTCAGGTAATGAGTGAAGCGTTTAATTACTACAGAAAGACCTTCTTACTAGTAATTACAACTTTATTACTTACCTTTTTTGCTGCGACACTACTAGGTTCTCTGATATTAAGTCAATTCGTCACCTTAGACCCTAATCAAGATGTTCTACAAGAACAAATTCAGGAAATGACTAGACAGCTAACAGAACCACCTTTTTTCTATTACTATCTTGTATCATTTGCTATATTTAGCGCTCTAGGAAGCATACTTATAGGTGGTTTTTATAAATTAAATGCACAAGTACACTTAAATGAAGTTCCTTCTTTCTTTAATGCATTTAAGTACTTCTTTAATATAAAAGGGCTTTATATCTTTATATCTCATTTATTGATATCACTTGTCTTTATGGCGATTACTATTCCTTTAAAGTTACAAAACCTTGAAATGGTTTCTATGGCTAT
The DNA here is from genome assembly GCF_032073645.1 of Myroides sp. Lineage (NCBI taxonomy): Bacteria > Pseudomonadati > Bacteroidota > Flavobacteriia > Flavobacteriales > Flavobacteriaceae > Myroides > Myroides sp. Next base: position 69,478 of record NZ_DAMANB010000008.1, on the reverse strand, counting down.
TAACTGGATCATTAGTACTTTGACCATATTCACTATTCCCTTAATTATATTTGGGCACCTAAAGCCTATTGCAGCAATAAAGAATAGTATCATGGTTGTGAATAAACAACCTATCCCTATCATCCTAACGATAATATTGAACTACTTCTTTTTGATTAGTGGTTTACTATTCTTTGTTATTGGTATTTTATTTGTCTTACCTTATTTATTCGCAGTATACTTTGTGTTGTATAAACAAGTCATAGGATATAATCTAGAAGAGAATAAACAGCGCTAACCTAGCCATCCCTCTCTATCTAGACTACGATATTGTATTGCCTCAGCTATGTGCTGGGGCTTTATATTTTCTGAACCATCTAAATCAGCTATTGTGCGAGATACTTTTAATATCCTATCATAGGCTCTGGCTGATAAGTTTAGCTTATCCATAGCGGTTTTTAATAAGTTTAGCGAATCTTCTTGTAGGGCACAGTACTTCCTTAGCAGAGCAGTAGACATCTGCGCATTATAATGAACTCCTTTATGAGATTTAAATCTATCTGATTGTACTTCTCTTGCCACTACTACTCGCTCTCTGATATCTTGGCTTGGTTCTGACAATTGTTTATCTGACAATTTTTCAAAAGGTACAGGATTTACTTCTATATGTATATCTATTCGGTCTAGCAGAGGACCAGATACCTTGCTCAAGTACCGTTGCATCTCTAGTGGTGTAGACTTGACAGGCGCACTAGGATCATTAAAATAGCCACTCGGACTCGGATTCATACTTGCCACTAGCATAAATGAGGAAGGATACGTTATTGTAAACTTTGCCCGTGAGATAGTCACCTCCCTATCTTCTAGTGGTTGTCTCATCACTTCTAATACCTCTCTTTTAAACTCAGGCAACTCATCTAAAAACAGTACCCCATTATGCGCCAGAGATATCTCACCAGGTTGTGGATAACTTCCCCCTCCTACTAGAGAAACAGATGACGCAGTGTGGTGAGGACTTCTAAAGGGCCTAGACCTCATCAGCCCACAGTCTTTTGCCTTTCCTACTACACTGTGAATTTTAGTTGTCTCTAATGCTTCTTCTAGTGTCATCGGAGGCAGTATACTTGGTAGTCTTTTGGCGAGCATTGTCTTTCCAGAACCTGGAGGACCTATTAAGATGATATTATGCCCACCAGCTGCAGCTATCTCCATCGCTCTCTTGATACTCTCTTGTCCCTTCACATCCTTAAAGTCTATCTCTAGGTGATGCTCAGACTCTTCACTAAACATCTTAGCGAAGTCTAACTCCACTGGTACTAACTCCCCCTTTCCCTCTAAGAAGTCTATCACTTCTTTTATATTACTGACACCATATACCTCTAATCCTTCTACTATAGCGGCTTCCTTCTCATTCTCTTTTGGAATTATAATTCCTTTATACCCTTCTTCTTTTGCCTTTATAGCGATAGGGAGTGCTCCATTAATACACTGTACAGTACCATCTAAGGATAGCTCTCCCATAATAATATAATCCGACAACTCTTCTTGTAATGACATCTGGTTAGAAGCTGCCAAAATACCAATAGCAATCACTAGGTCATAAGCAGAACCTTCCTTACGCAAATTAGCAGGTGCTAAGTTGATTGTTATCTTCCTCCCTGGAAACTTATAACTGTTATTCTTCAATGCTGCGGCTATCCTATAGCTGCTCTCTTTTATCGCATTATCAGGTAGCCCTACTAAGTGATATCCTACTCCTCCATCTATGTGTACCTCTACTGTGATAGTTGTAGCTTCAATCCCAAATACAGCGCTCCCAAACACCTTTGTTAACATAATTTATGAGTATTAATTAATATTTACCTAATAAATTCAATCATTTCTTACTATTCTAAAAACATTATCTTTGCCAATATGTGGAGCGATACCACAAAAAGCAACAACTTTTATAAATAAGATTAGTTAAATTTAAACAATAATGACTATTACTCAATAACACAAAACAAATACAAAAACCTACAAATCAAACATTTATATTTATTAAATTAGTTTTTGATTACAAATAAAGTCGTTTTGGCATTAGTATTGAGTAAGGTTACTGTGGAGATAGACTCTCACCTACAACAACAAATAGTATTTAAAGAATTATGATTACAAGTAGAAAAACAGTTTTAGTAGCATTTTCAGCGTTGATTATGTTTGGTACATTGATAGGAATTAACAGCTGCAATATAGGTTCATCTAAAACACTAGATCCTAAAGAAAATGCTTTAGCCTTACCTATCATAAAAGTAGATACAACAACTGCAATTACAATCAAAGATTATATAGGAAATATAGAGGGAAAAGTAAACGTAGAAATCAGACCTCAAGTAGAAGGTATACTGGAGAAGATTTTCGTAGATGAAGGTGCTTTCGTAAAAGAAGGGCAACCTTTATTCCAAATAGACCCACTACCTTACCAAGAAGTTTTAAACAATATGATCGCTACTGAAAATGTAGAGAAAGCAAAACTTAAAAACGCAAAACTAGAAATAGACCGTCTAAAGCCTCTTATCGATAATGAGGTTATCGCTCAGGTACAATTAGAAACAGCAAAGTCTAACTACGATATCGCGAAAGCTTCTTTGGCTAAAGCTACTGCTGCTGTTAATAGTGCTAAGATTAGTCTTGACTACACTATTATAAAAGCACCTGTAAGTGGATACATCGGACGTATGCCTAAGCGTATCGGTAACTTAGTATCTAAAGGAGATAAAGAACCTCTAACTGTACTATCAGACGTGAGTGAGGTATATGTGTACTTCGGAATGAGTGAGTCTGACTTCTTATACTTCAGCAAAGACAATAAGAAAACAGATACAGCTAGTATCAGCAACGGTCATTACTTACCAGACGTTTCCCTAATCTTAGCAGATGGACACGAATACCCTGAGAAAGGTAAAGTAGATATGATCAATGGACAAGTAAACAGAACAACAGGTTCTATTTCTTTAAGAGCATCATTCCCAAACTCTAAAGACGTGATGAGATCAGGTAATACAGGAACGATCAAACTAAAAGAAACAAACCCTCGTGTTATTCTTATTCCACAAGAAGTAACTACTTCTATACAAGACAAGACTTTTGTTTATATCTTAGATAAAGAAGACAAAGTAAAATTACAGTCTATCGAATTAAATGGAGTGTCAGGAAATAACTTTATCGTATCTGAAGGATTACAAATCGGAGATAGAATTATCAAAACTGGTTTTGATAAACTTACTGAAGGGATGTATGTAAAACCTTTAAACTAGACAAAGTACTATTCAAAAGACAAAAACAGAATTTAGAGTATTTGTACTCGCCTTACAAAACAATTTAATATGTTAAAAGCCATTATAGAACGCCCCATATTAGCCACTGTAATCTCAATTATGTTTGTGTTACTAGGACTAGTAGGGCTTACCTTACTGCCAATTACAAGGTTCCCAGAGATTGCACCTCCTAGTGTAAGTGTATCAACTTCTTACCCTGGTGCCAATGCAGAGACTGTTGCTCAGAGTGTTTTACTTCCGATAGAAGAATCTATTAACGGGGTAGACAATATGACCTACATTAGCTCTAAAGCGAGTAACAGTGGATCAGGAACAATCAACGTATTCTTTAAAGCAGGTACTGACCCTGATCAAGCTGCGGTAAACGTACAGAACAGAGTAAGTAAAGCTGCTGGTGATCTACCATCAGAAGTGAATGAGAACGGTATATCTGTGACTCCTCGTCTTAGTGGTAACATTATGACGATCAATTTCTACAGTGATCACCCAGAAGAAGTATATGACGAAACTTTCTTACAAGCTTATACACAGATTAATATTAACCGTGAATTACTTCGTGTACCTGGAGTAGCTTCTGTGAGCCGTATCGGTGCTCGTGACTACTCTATGAGAACATGGTTAAACCCTGATAAGCTTGCCTTATATAGTTTAACTCCACAAGATGTCATCAGTGCTATCAAAGATCAAAATTTTGAGATTGCACCAGGTAGCTTTGGGGAGACATCTGATGAAGCCTTTGAGACTGCTTTAAAGCACAAAGGGAGATTTAACTTACCTGAACAATACGAGAACATCGTTATTAAAACGAATAAGGACGGTTCTGTTCTATTGCTAAAAGATGTAGCTAGAGTAGAGTTCGGAGCCTCTAACGTAGGTAGTGATAACAGTGTGAATGGGTACCCTGGTCTAACGATGAATATTACACAGACCAACGGTTCTAACGCACGTGATATCGATATCGCAGTGCGCAAAACATTAGAGAGACTGTCTAAATCATTCCCACAAGGAGTGCATTATGAAATTAGCTACTCTGTAAAAGCGCAGATCGACGAATCTATTAGTCAAGTAAGAAGTACACTATTCGAGGCATTCTTCTTAGTGTTCATTATTGTTTACTTGTTCTTACAGGATTTCCGTTCTACGATTATTCCAGTTATTGCTATTCCTATCTCGCTAGTAGGTACCTTGTTCTTTATCTATTTAATGGGATTCTCTATTAATATATTGACCATGTTTGCCCTAGTACTGGCCATCGGTATTGTGGTGGATGATGCCATCGTAGTAGTGGAAGCCATCCACGAGAAGATGCATCATACAGGAATGAAGGCAAAAGAAGCGACAATCACGACGATGAACGAGATTACGAGAGCTATTATCTCTATTACGTTAGTCATGTCAGCAGTATTCTTACCAGTAGGATTTATGCAAGGGCCTGCAGGGATATTCTATAAGCAGTTCGCTTATACCCTAGCCTTCGCTATTTTGATTTCTGCTGTGAATGCCTTGACACTGAGTCCTGCACTATGTGCTTTATTCTTAAAGCAACCATCAGGAGAAGAGTACGCTGCTCAGAAACCTCAAGCAGGATTTAAGAGAGTGCGCAATAAGTTCTTCTTTGCGTTTAATACTGCATTTGACAGTTTTACAGAGAAGTATGTCGTAACGATCAAGAAGTTAATTACTAACAAGAAGGTAGCTATCGCAGGATTAGCCCTAATCATAGGAGTTGGAGTTCTATATCTATACAAGACCCCTTCTTCATTTATCCCTAGAGAAGATGATAGTTACATCACTTACTCTCTAGCGATGCCTCCAGGAGCTTCATTAGCACGTACTAAGGTAGTATTAGCGAAAGCAGATAGTATCTTAAAACAGCGTACGGATATCGAGGGGATGACAGCTATCTCAGGATATAATACGATAGACGGTAATGCCAGCCCATCATTTGCGGTAGGGTATATTAACCTTAAACCGTATAAAGAAAGAGGTAAAGTAAAGAATATAGACAAGATTATCGCAGAGATACAAGGCGATTTATCACAGATACACGAGGCTTCTTTTAACGTATTCCCTAGACCTACTATTTCTGGTTTTGGTGATTTTGGAGGAATTGAGTTTGTATTACAAGACCGTATGGGAGGTGGATTTACAGAGTTCAACCAAGTGAGTGATGAGGTAATTAAACAATTAAATGAAAGAGAAGAAATATCTAATGCCTTTACTTCATTTAAAGCAAACTACCCTCAGTATTTACTTGAGATCGACTATGTAAAAGCAAAATCGTTAGGTGTAAGTGTAAAAGACCTAATGACTACTATCAAGAACTACTATGGTCGTGTAAAAGCAGGGGACTTTAATAGATTCGGTAGAACGTACCGTGTATATATGCAGGCAGACATCCCATTTAGAGAGAGTCCACAGTCCTTCTCTTCTATCTATGTAAAAAACAAAGATGGAGAAATGCTACCTGCTAATACCTTAATTAAACTGAAGAAAGTATTAGGTCCAGAGACCGTAACTAGATATAACTTATATAACTCTATCTCTATCAAAGCTAATCCTGCACCAGGATATAGTACAGGAGATGCGATGAAAGCGATAGAAGAAGTAACAGAACAACTACCTGGTAACTACTCTTATGAGTACACAGGTATGTCATTAGAAGAAAAAGATTCGGGTAACCAAGCGATTATCATCTTTGGGCTAAGTATCATCTTTGTGTACTTCTTATTATGTGCTCAGTATGAGAGTTACTTGTTACCAGTAGCGATTCTATTGACAGTACCGACAGGATTATTAGGGGTAGCCCTATTCGTTAACCTAGCTGGATTACAAAACAATATCTATGTACAAGTAGGATTGATTATGTTGATCGGGTTATTAGCGAAGAATGCCATCCTTATCGTAGAGTTCGCTCTACAACAGCGCAAAAACGGATTGTCGATATTCGATGCTGCCGTAGAAGGAGCTAAAATGCGTCTAAGACCTATCCTAATGACATCATTTGCTTTCGTAGCAGGTTTAATACCGTTGATGTTTACAGTAGGACCATCAGCTCAAGGAAACCACTCGATCAGCTTCAGTGCTGCTGGTGGTATGATATTTGGAGTAATTGCAGGTATATTTATTATCCCAGTATTATTCTATATCTTCCAGACTTGGGACGAAAAACTTAAATCTAAACTTACTAATGAATAAAAGATAGAAACCATGAACACAAAAAGAATTATAACAAGCACTTTATATGTATCGGTGGTTTCCGCAGCTTTAGCCTTACATTCTTGTGCTCCACAGTCTAACTATAAAGCACCTGAATTCGAATTGCCAGAACAGTATAGAGGTCAACTAGACTCTATCAACAATACTAGGGATTCGGTAGGAATAGCTGATATTGATTGGAAGACGTTCTTTGAAGATGAGAAGTTGATTGAATTAATCAACAGTGGATTAGAACACAACTTCGATATGGCTAATGCTATAAAGAATATCGAAATAGCTGACCAAAAGGCTAGACAAGCTAAACTAGAATGGCTGCCATCAGTAGATATGACACTTGGCAATGTAGCTTATCAGTATCGCTCTTCTAATTACTATGGATCAGCAGCAAGTAAATACTACGAAAATAAAGGGAAAGACGCTCCTAAGAATATGTATGTCAACTCTGCTCAATACGTCTCTTCTCTAAGTGTAAGCTGGGAATTAGACGTCTGGGGAAAGATGAAGAGCATGAGTGCTGAAGCTCTAGCGAACTATCTACAGACTCACGAAGCTCGCAAAGCGGTACAGACTACTCTAATCGCTAATATAGCAGAAGGATATTATAACTTACTACTGCTAGATGCTCAGATGGAAGTAGCTCAGTCTAACTATGAATTGACGAAGAATACCCTAAAGATAGTTGAACTACAACGAGATGCAGGTCAGACCACCTCTCTTGCTATTCAACAGACGCGTAACCAAATGCTAGTAGCAAAGGCGTTAATCCCTTCTCTAAAACAGCAAATAGCAGTTCAGGAGAATGCGCTATCCCTGCTTACAGGACAGCTACCAGATGCTATCGAGCGAGATACTAAGTTAGCAGAGGTCAACTACCAAGAAACACTGACAACAGGAGTACCACTATACTTAGTGAGTCAGCGTCCTGATGTACAACAAGCAGAGCTAGCTCTAAAAGCGAGTAATGCAAGAGTAGGTGTAGCACAGACTAGCAGATACCCTTCTCTTACAATAGATGTAACGGGAGGATTAAATAGTATGTTAGGTAAGAATTGGTTTAATATACCTGGTTCTTTATTCGGTGGGTTAATAGGTGATGTAGCCGCTCCTCTATTTAATAAGCGAAAACTAAAAACAGATTATGAAGTAGCTAAAATAGAAAGAGAAAAAGCAGAAATAGATCTTCAGAAGTCTGTCTATACAGCTATCACAGAGGTATCTGATGCCTTAATCACATTAGAGACAGTGAAAGAGCAGATAGAGATCGCTGAAGAGCAAGTAGCGACTTCTAGATTAGGGGTAAAGCAATCTAACTTACTATTTAACAGTGGATATGCAAACTATATAGAGATTATCAATGCACAAAAGAATATGCTAGATAGTGAGCTGAACCTAAACAAATTAAAACAGAACAAACTAATTTCAAGAGTAAAACTATACCAAGCTCTTGGTGGTGGATGGAAATAGTACTCCACATTTATACTCTTATAATCTATACCAGAAAAGGCTGTCCGTGGACAGCCTTTTCTATTACTCTTATTTTAGCTAGATTGTACCTAGATTGCGAATACCTCATTAGTACTTATATCGTATGTCCATACTCACTCCGTTATTTTATACACATTAACGGACTTGCTACGGACTCATAACGGACTCACTACGGACTCATTCGAAACAAAACAGCATGAGTATTTATAGTAAAGTCATACAACATTAAATCCCTATAAACTATATTTATATTCCACTTCAGAAGTATAAATATAAAAAAAGCTGTCCAAAATTAGACAGCTTACTTCTATTATTTTTTTAATTGATACCTGCTTGATTTAGCCATGCGCTATACTTTCTACTGTTAGCATTATGCTGAGCTAGTGTTACCGCAAACTCGTGATATCCTAATCTATCTACACTTGCACAGAAGTACACATAATCGTGTTTCTCTGCATTCAACACTGCATCTATACTAGACTGATCTGACATAAAGATAGGTCCTGGAGGTAGTCCTGTATTCTGATACGTATTATAAGGTGATGGTATCTGAGTATCCTTTAGATATACTCTTTTGATCACTTGTTTAAAATCGTTAGTATGTAGTTTCTTAGCATATACTACAGTAGGGTCTGCTTGTAATGGCATTCCTAACTTAATTCTATTTAGGTACACTCCTGCTACTTTTTCTTTCTCGTCTGCTTTACTCGTTTCTTTCTGAACAATAGAAGCTAAGATAGATACCTCTACAGGTGTTAGCCCTAGAGCTTTTGCTTTCTCTTGACGCTCAGCGTTCCAGAATCGGATGTACTCCTTATGCATCTTATTACGGATTTTCAAAGGGCTTACATTCCAATAGAATTCATATGTCTCAGGTAAGAAAGAGACTAATACACTTTCTTTAGTAAATCCATTTTCTTCTAAGAAACTAGGTTCATAGAACGTCTCTAAGAAACCTATACTATCCGTCTCAAACATAGAACCTAATCTCCCTGCGAAATCTTCTATTCGCTCAAGGTTGTTATACGTTAGACGCACAGGTACATTCTTTCTAAGTGCCTCGATGATGTCATAAGTATTCATTCCGTTTCTAAGTTTAAAACGACCACTGAATACATTAGACGGATAACTGCGTTGTTCGGCTATTTCTACGAAACCTTCTTTATCATTTAGATAAGGTTCTAATACCTTTAATACAGAATGAAAGTTATCTTCTTGCTTAATGTAGATAAACTGTTCTTCATCCCAACCTTTTAAATTAGGCGAAAACGCCTTACCATACCATATATACAAGTATCCTAATAGTCCAAATCCCCCTAGAACAACTAGAATAACTAAGATGTTTTTTAACTTCATAATTTTATTTAAAATAATAATTGATACAACGCTTCGTCTTTATAAACTCCGCCAACTCTTTCCCAATCTTTCTTTATACCTACTAGTTTAAAACCGTATTTTAAAAACAGTTGTTGACTAGGATAATTATCTACCGAAATATTAGCATACAGCTGGTGCAAACCTAATACTTCTTTGCCATAATTAATAACTAATTCTAATGCTTCTGCTCCTGCTCCTTTCCCTCTATCCTCTGGGTGTTGGATTACAATACCTACACCTGCTCTATTGTTCTTAGGGTCAAACTCAAATAGATCAATCAGTCCTAATGTCTGCTCTGTATCTATATCACAGATTACTAATCGCAACTGCTTTACTTCATAGATATCGAGATGAGCATTCTCTAAATACTGTCGAATCAAGAAGCGACTATAAGGTGTCACCGTATTACTAACTTCCCATAGATCAACATCATTCTCTACCTGATAGATGAACTCTAAATCTTCTGGCTCTAAAGCACGTAAAAATATAGCATTCCCACGAATATGTAACATCTTTTTTATATTTCTATTGTCCCTTCAAACGCTAGTTTGGCTGGTCCGCTTAATACTACATTTCTATAACTAATACGATCCTCTGTCTCAAAACTAATCGTCAGACATCCTCCCTCTACATCTATCTTCACTTCATTGTGATCACACTTCCCCTGAGCATACATCGAGATAGCTACTGCAGTAGCTCCTGTACCACACGATAAGGTCTCGTCTTCTACCCCTCTCTCGAATGTGCGTATTCTGAAATGATTAGGTCCTTCCTGCTCTACGAAGTTTACATTAGTTCCTCCTGGTGCGTATAATTCACTCTCTCTTATCTCTTGTCCTATACCGAATACATCATAATTTCCTAAATCTCTCACTACCTGTACATGATGAGGTGATCCCGTATTTAAAAAGCTGTATGACTTCTCTATCTCTATCCCTGACACATTGATCATCTGTAGCGATACTATCCCCTCACTACTAATGGTAGCGGTATGTTCTCCATCTATAGCTATAAAACGGCAATTGTCATTAATTATTTTTAATTGTTTCGCAAAGGCTACTAGACATCTACCTCCATTACCACACATGGTACTCTCACTTCCATCTGCATTATAATAGACCATTCTAAAATCATATCCTTCTGCTTCTTCTAACAAAATCAAACCGTCTCCACCTATTCCAAAGCGTCTATGACATAAATGTGCTACTAATTCCTTGTCTTCTTTAGGAAAAAAACTAGTGCGGTTATCTATCATTACGAAATCGTTACCAGTTCCCTGATATTTATAAAATCTCAACATATAGCTAATCTTACTTAAAGTGGTAAAAATACAAATAATGTATGTTAAAACACGGTGTTAAGTGATGGTTAAACATCATTTTGTTCAAATTTTTATTTAGTAATTTTAGTCTTATTTAATTAATAGATTTATATATGAAAAAGATCTTAGGTGTTTTTTTAATTTGTTTATTAAGTGGTAGTATGACACTGGCTGGTTATAAGTATTTTTTTGAAAATCAAAACAATACTGAACTAAGTAAACTAGAGGATGTACCCTCTGCACTTTCTACTACTAAATCTTCTATTATCCCAAATTCGTCTATTGATTTCGTTGAAGCGGCTGAAAACACTGTAAATACAGTAGTCCACGTCAAAAATCTAAGCTATGTATCTTCTCGTTCTAACCCTATTATGGAACTATTCTATGGGTATAAGCCTTCGCCAAAACCTCAGATAGGAACAGGGTCAGGTGTTATCATTACTGAAGATGGTTATATCGTCACGAATAACCACGTGATCGCTAATGCTTCTGAACTAGAAGTGACACTCTCGAATAATGAAACGTATAAAGCGAGACTAATCGGTACGGATAAAGAAATGGATATCGCACTATTAAAAATAGAACCAAAAGAGAAATTATCTTATATCGTATTTGGAGATTCTGACGACATTCAACTAGGAGAATGGGTTATCGCTGTAGGTAATCCTTATAACTTAACCTCTACAGTGACAGCAGGTATCGTATCTGCTAAAGCTCGTAATCTATCTAAGACAAGTATTCAGTCTTTTATACAAACAGATGCCGCTATCAACCCTGGTAATAGTGGTGGTGCCTTAGTCAATACTAAAGGAGAATTAATCGGTATTAACACCATGATCTCGTCTAACACAGGTGCTTATGTAGGGTACGCCTTCGCTGTGCCTTCTAATGTAACGCGTAAGATAGTTGAGGATTTATTAGAATATGGAAATGTACAGAATGCTACTCTAGGGGTATCTGGATATGAATTAACTCCTCAAATTGTCAAAGAGCTCAACATTAGCAATACTTCTTTTGGTTTTTATATTCAAGATATAATAACGAACTCTGGTGCAGCTCAGGCTGGATTAAAAAATGGAGATATTATCACTAAGATTAATAATAAAGAGATTAAGACCTTTGTAGACCTCCGCTCAATCATTAATACTAAACGCCCTAAAGATATAGTAGCAATAGAATATCTAAGGGGTAACGATACGCATAGTACTTCTATAACACTTGGTAAGAATGAACCTCGCAAAATAGGGTTTAGAGGATTAGAATTACAAGAACTAGATACAGCCGAAAAAGAAGAGTTAAACATCAACTACGGATTTAAAATAACGAAGATATTAGACAAGGATTTTGCGAAATATGAAGACGATTTGATCGGTAGTATTCTCCTTTCTATCAATGATATTAAAGTTTCTAACATCAATCAAATTAAAAATATCGACTCTCAGGTTAATCAAAATCAAAAAATAAAGCTCACTTTAATGAATAAAAACGGAGAATACCTTCGTTTACTAATATAATCGTAAGGTTCACCCAATAAATACACTAAAAAGAGTATTTTAAACTTTCCAACTTGATTAATTCATTAAAAAAACAGACTTTTGCAGTAATTTATCACAACACAATTTAATATATGAAAAATACTAGTCTTTACGAGAAAGAATTAGCTTTTCAAGCAGATCGTAGAAAAGCATGCGTAGAGTTTATTAAGATTATTAGTGACCTATGGTATGACAAGTCTATTGAACTATTAATGTTCCGTAACCAACTTATCGACCGTAGCGTTAGCGATATCATTAACTTACACGAGTATGCTGCAAAATTTGTTGGGAAACCAATCAATATTTTTGATTCTGTAGAAATAGCTGAAGCGATTCAACGAGCTGACTTACCACCTTCTAGAATCGATATCGGTCGTTTAACTTATGAATATCACTTAGAAGACAACAAGCACAGCAATGCTTTAGACTTTGTTATTTCTAAATTAAAAGACGCTAAAGAAACAGAAGAATTAGTACCTAAAGACGTAGTACTTTACGGATTCGGACGTATCGGACGTTTATTAGCTAGAGAGTTAATGAATAAAATCGGTAAAGGACAACAAATGCGTTTAAGAGCAATTGTAACTCGTGATAAAAACGATGCAGTTCTTTTAGAAAAACGTGCTTCTTTACTTAAATATGACTCAGTACACGGAGACTTCGAAGGTTCAGTAATCGCTGATCCTGAAAACAATGCTTTAATCATTAACGGTACTACAGTACACATGATTTCTGCTAATGCTCCAGAAGATATTGACTATACTCAATACGACATTGATAATGCTTTAATCATCGATAATACAGGTGCTTTTAAAACTGATGAAGATTTAAAACGTCACTTAACTTCTAAAGGTGCTTCTAAAGTATTATTAACAGCTCCTGGAAAAGGTGTACCAAACATCGTTCACGGTGTTAACCACACTGAGTATGATCCAAACCAAGTAGATATCTGGTCTGCTGCTTCTTGTACTACGAATGCTATTACTCCTATCTTAAAAGTAATGGAAGATAACTTCGGTGTAGTAAAAGGACACTTAGAGACTATCCACGCATATACAAATGACCAAAACTTAGTAGATAATATGCACAAGAAATACCGTCGTGGTAGAGCTGCTGCATTAAACATGGTTATCACTGAGACAGGTGCAGGAAGTGCTGTAGCTAAAGCGTTACCATCATTAGCTGGTAAACTTACTTCTAACGCTATCCGTGTACCAGTACCTAATGGATCACTTGTAGTATTAAACTTAGAGGTTGGTAAAGAAACTTCTGTAGAAGATTTAAATGAAGTAATGCGAAAAGCTGCTCTTAACGGAGACTTAGTAGAGCAAATTAAATATTCTATCAATAACGAATTAGTATCATCTGATATCGTAGGAACATCTGCTCCATCTATTTTTGACAGTAAAGCTACTATCGTTTCTGCAGATGGTAAAAACGTAGTTATGTACGTATGGTATGATAACGAGTATGGTTATAGCCACCAAGTTATCCGCTTAGCTAAGTACATCGCTCAAGTTAGACGTTATACTTACTATTAGTAGATAGTAAGCTTAATATATAAAAAAGTCCAGCATTAGCTGGACTTTTTTTATACTTCTATGTATTACATTTTTATTTCAATAATTCGTCTAGTGTTACTCTAAACTTAGAGCTATTCCAATCAGCTGCCCTGAACTTACGCACTACTATATTTCCTTTTTTATCTATTACATAAGACGCTGGTATAGATTCTGAAAACAAGACAGCAGGAGCTGCATTCTGCTCAAAATAAATAGGTAAAGTATACTGATGCTTCTCTTTAAAAGCCTTTACCTTATCAGGAGACTCTGAGGTAACGAAAAGAAATACTACTTTATCTTTATAATCGTTATAAAGCTCTTGAAAGCTAGGTTTCTCAGCTAAACATGGAGGGCACCACGTAGCCCAAAAGTTAATGATAACCACTTTTCCCCTAGTCTTATCTAAATCAAAAGTTTGTCCGTGCTCATCTATTAAATGCCATGACTCGTAATTCACTGTTTGTTGATTTTCGACTTTCTCTAAGCTAGGACTCATAGCCACAAGCCTATTCAACCACACCTTCGCACTATCTCCTAAAGGAGTAAATAAAAAAACTCCTAATACTAAAATAAATATAGCATTAGATATCCATCCTTTCTTCTTGGTATTCTTCTCACTCATACTCTTACTTTATTCAATATTTAAATCTAGAATACTCATTATACAAATACTACAAACCTATTCTACGTTATAATTATTGTACAATCACTTTTCGTTTATCTTTTTATAATGTATTCTGAGTTAAATATATAAAGAAGTCGCCACAACAAAAAATGTACTTATCTAAAACTGCACTAAGATTTTCTAAACATATCGTCAAAGTCCACATCTACTCTTCCTGGTAATACGATATTTAATACTATCCCTATAATAGATGCCAATGCCATTCCTTCTAATGAGAATAATTCTCCTATATGAATAGCTGCTCCTCCGATACCGATAATCAATATAACTGATGAAATAATCAGGTTTCTCTTTACCTTAAAGTCTACATCATTCTCAACTAACATTCTCAATCCACTCGAAGCAATAATACCAAATAAGAGAATAGAAACACCTCCCATTACAGGTGCAGGTATCGTACTTAACAAAGCTGATATCTTACCACAAAAACCAAACAGAATAGCAAAACATGCTGCTCCCATAAATATATATATACTAAAGGCTCTTGTAATAGCTAATACTCCAATATTCTCACCATAAGTAGTATTAGGTGGTCCTCCTATCAATGAGGCTAACATAGTAGCTACTCCATCTCCTAACATACTCTTATGCAATCCAGGATCTTTTATTAAATCTTTATCAATGACTTTGCTCAATACCAACTGATGCCCTATATGCTCTGCAATAGGTACAATAGCTACAGGTAACATCAATAAAATAACATACCATGACACAGTAGGCTCGTAATGTACAAAAGGAACCATAAAACTAGGCACTTCAAACCAATTAGCTTCAATTACTCTTTCGAAGTGAACCACTCCCATGATTGCAGAAAAACAATAACCTCCTACAATACCCACTAGCACAGGGATAACACTAAGAAAACCTCGGGTAAATATTGCTGTAATAATCGTTATGGCTAACGTTACTAGACCAATCATGACGTAAGTTAGGTCATATTCCCTTGAGGATTATTAGTCACCATACCGATGGCTGTACTCGCTAGTCCTAATCCTATAACCATAATAACAGGCCCAACTACAATAGGTGGCAATAATCTCATTAACCAATTAGTACCTGCCTTAGCAATTAGTAATGCTACTAAAGAATAAACAACTCCTACAAGAAAACTACCTACTAAAAAACTACCTACGGGCATTCCTGAAGAAGGATCTGTCTCTAAAGCTTTCATTGCTATAATAGGGTTTATAAAAGCAAAAGAAGAGCCTAAGTATGAAGGAACTTTCCCTCTAGTTATAAAGATAAAGACCAATGTACCAATACCACTCGATATTAAAGCTATAGCAGGATTCATTCCTGTCAAGGTAGGAACTAAAACTGTCGCTCCAAACATCGCAAATAAATGTTGGACACTCAATAGAATCCACTGCCCTAATTTAGGCTTCTCATCTACTGCTAATACTATTTTCTTATCCTCTATATCACTCATTTGTTGTCTTGTTTACTAGTTATAACTAGAGTGCAAAATTAGTTAATTCAAAGTTAATAACACCTCTATTCAAACAGATAAAAAAAGGTACCTCAATTGAGATACCCTTTATAATATAGAATTGTAGAGTTAATTACTTACCTGCTGCAATTAAGTTTAATGCAGAACCTGCTTTAAACCATTCTATTTGACTAGCGTTATACGTATGGTTAGCCATGATGATGTCCTTAGATCCATCAGCATGTACGAACTCTAATGATAACTGTTTACCTGGTGCAAACTCAGTTAAATCTAAGAAGTTGATTGTATCATCTTCTTTTATCTTATCATAATCAGCTTCATTAGCAAACGTTAAAGCTAACATTCCTTGTTTCTTTAGGTTTGTTTCATGAATACGTGCAAAAGACTTCACTAATACAGCTTTTACCCCTAAGTGACGAGGCTCCATAGCTGCATGTTCACGAGAAGAACCTTCCCCATAGTTTTGGTCCCCTACTACAATAGTTGGTACACCTGCTGCTTTATAAGCTCTTTGAACTGCAGGTACTGCTCCGTAAGCACCTGTCAGTTGGTTCTTCACTTTATTTGTCTCGTGATTAAAAGCATTCTCTGCTCCTATCAACATATTGTCAGAAATATTATCTAAGTGCCCACGGAAACGCAACCAAGGACCAGCCATAGAAATATGGTCTGTAGTACATTTACCAAAAGCTTTAATCAACAATTTAGCTCCAGTAATGTTCTTTCCATCCCATGGAGTAAATGGCTCTAACAATTGTAAACGACTAGAAGTAGGGTTTACATCTACTACTACATTTGAACCATCAGCAGCTGGTGCTTGATATCCAGGATCCTCTACTGCAAAACCTTTAGTCGGCAATTCATCACCTGTAGGAGGTACTAATTTTACTTCTTCTCCATTATCGTTAATTAGTATATCTGTGATAGGGTTAAAACCTAAGTCACCAGCAATAGCTAAAGCAGCTACCATTTCAGGAGATGTTACAAAAGCATGGGTATTTGGGTTACCATCCGCACGCTTAGAGAAGTTACGGTTAAACGAGTGAACAATAGTGTTTTTCTCTTGTTTATCAGCTCCTTCACGATCCCATTGACCGATACATGGCCCACAAGCATTGGTAAATACTTTTGTTCCCATCTTCTCAAAAGTCTCAATGATACCATCTCTTTCAATTGTATAACGAATTTGTTCAGAACCTGGGTTAATACCAAATTCTGCCTTAGGAGTGATTCCTTGAGCTACTGCTTGTTCTACAATAGAAGCCGCTCTAGACATATCTTCATAAGAAGAGTTCGTACAAGAACCTATTAATCCCCATTCTACTTTTAATGGCCATCCGTTAGCTTCTGCTTCTGCTCTCATTTTTGACACAGGAGTTCCTCTATCTGGTGTAAAAGGCCCATTAATATGTGGTTCTAATTCTGATAAGTTTATTTCGATTAACTCGTCAAAATATTTTTCTGGGTTAGCGTACACTTCAGCATCTGCTGTTAAGTGTTCAGCTACCTTATCAGCAGCATCCACTACATCTTGACGACCTGTAGCCGCTAAATATCTTCTCATTGAATCATCGTATCCAAATGTAGAAGTTGTCGCTCCTATCTCTGCTCCCATATTACAGATAGTACCTTTACCAGTACATGACATAGAAGTAGCTCCTTCACCGAAATACTCTACGATAGCTCCTGTTCCTCCTTTTACAGTAAGAATATCAGCTACTTTAAGAATAACGTCTTTAGGGGCAGTCCAACCGTTTAACTTACCAGTTAATTTTACACCTATTAATTTAGGAAACTTTAATTCCCAAGCCATACCAGACATTACATCTACTGCATCAGCCCCACCTACACCTATAGCTAACATACCTAGACCACCAGCATTAACTGTATGTGAATCTGTACCTATCATTAATCCTCCTGGGAAAGCATAGTTCTCTAATACAATTTGATGAATAATACCTGCTCCTGGTTTCCAGAAACCAATACCATATTTATTAGATACAGAAGATAAAAAGTTAAATACCTCTGATGATTGGTTTTGTGCTGTTTGAAGATCTGTAGCAGCACCTACTTTTGCTTGGATTAAGTGATCACAGTGTACTGTAGTTGGCACGGCTACCTTTTCTTTTCCAGCATGCATAAATTGTAATAAAGCCATCTGAGCTGTTGCATCTTGACACGCTACACGGTCTGGTGCAAAGTCTACATAGTCTTTACCTCTCTCAAATGATTGTGATGGTGTTCCATCCCATAAGTGAGTATATAAAATCTTTTCTGAAAGTGTTAATGGACGACCTACTAATTCACGAGCTTTTGCTACGCGGTCAGGCATCTTATCATACACTTTTTTAATCATTTCAATATCAAAAGCCATAATAAAGTTCTTTTTTTACAATTTAAATTATTAAGACAATTTACAGTTTTTTACCCCTAATAAATTCTATATAAATGTTAAAACAATATATTTAAAATGATTCTATTTAATTGAAATAAGTTTACAAAAGAGACTATAATACTATGTCTAAGTATAATATCACAACAAATGATTAGTTGAGTATTTTGTTTAAATTTGAATCAAACTAATAAGAGGAATTATTGCCCTTACCTAAACTCGCCAACTATGATATATAGGTAAGCAAATGCTACTTATGAATTCATCGTCTTATTTAAAACAAACACCATGTACAAACATCTTTTTAAAGCTGCGCTAAATTGGATTGCTATCGACAAGCAAAAAGAGTCGAACAAAAAGGTGTATGCTAAAAGCCATACCATCAAAATAGAAGGAAAAGATATTTTACCTATTTCAGCAGCCAAAGCCTTTAAAGGAGACCCTACGTTGCTAAATCCAGAAGACTTATTGCTAAGCGCTCTTACATCATGTCATATGATGTCGTATTTATACGTATGCCAACAACACGATATAGAAGTACTTGCTTATGAAGATAATTCGGAGGCTACATTGGTACTAAATGATGATGGTAGTGGACGTATAACCAAAGTGGTTTTAAATCCGATAGTACGCATCAGAGATGAATCACAAAAAGAACTAGCGCTACAACTACATGTTCAAGCCAACAAACTTTGCTTTATTGCTAATTCTTGCAATTTTGAAATAGAACATCATGCACAATGCATTGATTAACGTGATCCCATAAAAAAACGAGCCTATCTAATATTAGATAGGCTCGTTCTATATTAACTACATTTAAATATTTCTATTTAGCGTATATTATTTAGTAGGAATTGGTTTGAACTTCGTTAAGTTAATTCCTTCTACAGAAGATTTGTACTCTTCGATAGTAGGGATTCTTCCTAAGATAGCAGAAAGTACTACTACTGGAGTAGAAGCTAATAAAGACTCTCCTTTTTTACGTTCAGAATCTTCTACCACACGTCCTTGGAACAGACGAGTAGATGTAGCCATTACTGTATCACCTTTAGCAGCTTTCTCTTGGTTACCCATACATAAGTTACAACCAGGACGTTCTAAGTACATAATGTTTTCGTATTCTGTACGGTTAGTTGTTTTTGGTAATAAATCACTAAACTCAAATCCAGAGTATTTTTGTAAATATTCCCAATCTCCTTCAGCTTTTAACTCATCAATAATATTATAAGTCGGAGCAGCCACTACTAATGGAGCATTAAACTTAACCTCACCATTTTGTTTTTCAAGGTTTTTAAGCATTTGAGAAACAATCTTTAAGTCATCTTTGTGAACCATACATGATCCTACGAAACCTAAATCAACTTTCTTATCACTTCCGTAGAAAGAAAGCTCTCTAATAGTATCGTGAGTATAACGTTTAGATACATCATCATTATTTACGTCTGGATCAGCGATCATAGGCTCATCAATGATGTCTAAGTCAATCACAACCTCAGCATAATATTTAGCATTAGCATCTGGAGTTAATGCTGGTTTTTCACCAGATCTAATCTCTTCGATTCTCTTATTTGCTTTATCTATTAATCCTTGAAGAACTTTATTACTATTATCCATACCTTTCTCTATCATGATTTGGATACGGCTCTTAGCGATTTCTAAAGACTCGATTAAAGTATCATCCTGAGAAATACAGATAGAAGCTTTTGCTTTCATCTCTGCAGTCCAGTCAGTAAATGTAAATGCTTGGTCAGCAAGAAGAGTTCCGATGTGAACTTCGATAATTCTACCTTGGAATACGTTCTCTCCTCCGAATTGTTGTAACATTTGAGATTGAGTAGCATGTACTACATCACGGAAGTCCATATGTGGCTTCATATCTCCTTTGAAAGTTACTTTCACTGACTCAGGAATTGGCATAGAAGCCTCTCCTGTTGCTAATGCTAAAGCTACTGTTCCAGAATCCGCTCCGAAAGCAACCCCTTTAGACATTCTAGTGTGAGAGTCACCACCGATGATGATAGCCCAATCGTCAATTGTAATATCATTCAATACTTTGTGAATAACGTCAGTCATTGAGTGGTATTCCCCTTTAGGGTCACGTGCTGTAATTAACCCGAAGTCATTCATAAACTTCATTAACTTAGGGATATTAGTCTGTGCTTTTTTATCCCATACAGAAGCAGTGTGACATCCAGATTGGTATGCACCATCTACAATAGGAGAAATAACTGTAGCAGCCATTGCTTCTAACTCTTGAGCAGTCATTAATCCTGTTGTATCTTGAGACCCAACGATATTAACTTCTACTCGTACATCTGATCCTGCGTGTAACACTTTTCCAGGAGTTACTCCTACTGCGTTTCTATTGAATATTTTCTCAACAGCAGTAAGTCCTTGTCCTTCTATAGAAATCTCTTTTGAAGGAGCGAAAACCACAGGAGCTTCTATTCCTAATACTTTCGCAGCGAAAGTTTGGATCTTTTTACCAAATACGATAGCATAAGAACCACCTGCTTTGATAAACTCCATTTTCTGTGGAGTAAGTGCTTTAGCGATGTCGATAAGCTCTTGTTCTCCGTTATATAATTTTTTAGCTTTTGTATCAATAGTCAATACAGTTCCAGTCTCAACAGAGTAAACTTGTTCTAATACAGGCTCGCCTTTTTCATTGCGAACTACTTCTCCATTAGCATCTGTTTTCTTTACCCAGTTTTTAAGGTCAAGTCCGATACCTCCAGTTACATCAACTGTAGTTAAGAAGATAGGAGAAATACCGTTAGTACCACCTACGATTGGAGCAATGTTTACGAATGGTACATAAGGACTAGCTTGTTTACCTGTCCATAATGCCACGTTATTCACACCAGACATTCTAGAAGATCCTACTCCCATAGTACCTTTCTCAGCGATTAACATTACACTCTTACCAGGATGTGCAGCTTGTAGTGCTTTAATCTCTTGTTGAGCAGCAGGAGTGATCATACACTGTCCGTGTAACTCACGGTCAGAACGAGAGTGAGCTTGGTTACCTGGAGATAATAAGTCTGTAGAGATATCCCCTTCACCAGCGATGAAAGTTACTACTTCTATTTTCTCAGCTACTTCAGGAAGTTTTGTAAAGAACTCCGCTTTAGCATAGCTCTCTAAAATATCTTTAGCAATAGCGTTACCTGCTAAGAAAGCCTCTTTTAGACGTAATGTATCTGCATCGTATAAGAATACTTGTGTCTTAAGTACTTTAGCAGCTTCTAAAGCGATAGCTTCATTATTACCTAATGCTAAGTCTAAAAGAACCTCAATAGAAGGTCCCCCTTTCATGTGAGATAATAATTCAAATGCAAAAGCTGGAGTAATTTCTTTTACTACAACCTCACCTAAGATAATTTCTTTTAAAAACTTTGCTTTAACACCTGCAGCACTAGTAGTACCAGGTAAAACATTATAAATAAAAAGCTTAAGAGAATCCTCATGGTATTCGTTCTCAGCATCTTTTACTTGTGCTATAACTTCACTTAATAGTTCAGCACCGTCAATTGGCTTAGGATTAAGCCCTTGAGTTTTTCTTTCTTCGATCTCGTTGATGTAATCCTTGTAAAGACTCATAGTTATGTCTATTTAATAAAAGGTTGAGGATAGAACCCTGTATCAACCTATACATGTTATTTTGTATTAGTTCTTTTTCTAAGCTTAATCCTCACATACTCATCCTTCTTAGTTTAGATAATTATGTTTAGTTTATCACTTTGAATTTTTGTCAGCACAAATTTAAGCAAACTAATTTATTTTCAAAAGTTTTTAATGAATCCTACAAATACAAAAAATATTATTTACAAACATTCTTCTTTACTGAATTAAATTCAATAGTTTTAATAAACAGAACCTCTTTTTCTGAAATTAATTAATTTTTAATGCTTAATATATCATATTACGATATTTATCCCCTAAACATAAAAAAAACGACATTCTAGCCTATTGCTAAAATGTCGTTTTCATTCCTTCAGATTATTATATTCTTATTTTTTAAGCCAATTATTACGGAATGTACAATTACGAAATTCCCCCTGAATGTTAATATAAGCGTCATTTACCTTACGAGATACCCATTTATTCACTTCTTCAGCTTGTTTTTTGTTTAAAGCCATATTTCTAACCTTCGTATAATCCTCTGCAAAGTCAATTTTATGCTCTGCATATTTCTTATTGATTGTTACTATACGATAGTATTTCTCTTGTTTTTGCATATCGTTCTTTAATGCCACTTGAGATACTTCACCTTCTTTTAGATTAGACACTAAGAAATATAGTTCTCTATCTTCCATATTATTCAATTCAAAACGTGGGTCTAATGATCTAGGATCTTTCATAATACCACCATTTTGTTTTGTATCCTTATCATCTGACTCACTCGCTGCAGCAGCTGCGAATGTAATCTCCTTATTAGCAATCTTCGTACGGATATTCTCTGCCCTTTTTTTAGCTTCTTCTAATGCAGCATCAGTTGGTTTTGGTTTTAATAAGATATGTCTTAGATCTAAGTGTTGTCCACGTATCTTCTCTAAGTATATGATATGATATCCGTATTCTGACTCAAATGGCTCAGAGATTTCTCCCTCTGCCATATTGAATGCCACCTCTTTAAACTCTTTTACGAAAGGAGACTTTTTAGTGATAGAATAGAATCCTCCATTACTAGCAGATCCTCTATCATCTGTGAATAGTACCGCTTTACTAAAGAAACTAGCACCATTCTCTAATACGTCTTTCTTCATCTCATTTAGACGATCGATTACTTTTTGCTTCTGTTCTTTAGAAATCTCTGGTTTAATCACAATCTCAGCTATCTCTACCTCATCCCCTACAGTTGGCAACTGATCTTTAGGAATCTCGTTAAAGAACTGACGTACTTCTTCTGGAGTGATAGTTACTTTCTCCACGATATGCTGTTGCATATTCTGTGTCAGTTTATTTTGCTTTACGATTTCGAATAATGCCTCACGTAGTTCCTCTTCATTCTTTTTATTATAGAACTGAATGATCTTATCTATAGAACCTACATCCTCCACCATACGGTTGATTTGTTCGTTCATAAAACTTGTCACCTCAGCATCTGTTACCTCTAAACTGTCTTGTACAGCCTGGTGCGCAAATAATTTGTCTTCTAATAGTTTTTCAAACAAATCACATCTTGATAAATCACCTGTAGGGATACGTTGTGCTTTTAGCTCTATCAACGTTTTATCAATTTCTGATTCTAAGATAATGTAATCTCCTACTACCCCAACTACTCCATCTATTTTTCTACCTTGTTTAGTCTGCCCTTGCGCAAATCCTACAAAAGAAAGAGCTAGCCCTAAAGCTACCATTACCTTCTTATTAAAAAACTTCATACCTTTTATTTTTTTTAGCATCCTTTAATATATCTTCTTCGTATTGTTTTAGTAATTCCATTTTACGATCATTAATGACCATCATCTTTAGTGATTTCTTTAAATAACTAAAAGGAATTACACTTCCTCTAGATAATACTGTATTCACTTTTACAAAATAAGTACTATTTTCTTCTTCTACCTCAAAAAAGGCATTGTTTTTTAAGTAATTATCTTTGTTACTATTATTTAAGAAAGGAAGCTTCTCATATATCTGCTTCACATCCACCCATATAGAGTCATTTAGAGCATACGATTTCATGTGCAGAGACATTCCATCTAACTTCTCATGATCTTCTTTTCGAGACGAACTAAAGTACTTTCTGATTGTACTATAATTACTATTATCCTTTAAGACATTAGCATAAGACATTCTCACTAGCATATCTTCTACAAGGAAATTACTCTTATACTTATCGTAATACACCTTCAAATCCTTCTCTTGAATGATTGTATCTATACTCTTCTGTACTAGTTTTTCTAGATAATCCTTAATCAATAAATCGCTCTTAAATTGATCGACTAATTTATCTATTTCTTCTTTCTTATCACTAGATAGATTAAACTCTGCTGCCTCTATCAAGAGTTTTTTAGTAGCCCACTTATCTATAAATCGAGTCACGATGGCTAGACTATCCTGTTTATCAGCACTAGATGGTACTATACCATGCACCTCATCTCTATCTAGATAAGTATCATTCACCCTTGCTACAGCATTCTCCTTAGTACCAGTACTACCTAGCTTATCACAAGATACCACCATAGCACCACATAACACACTCAACAACAAGGTTCCTACTAAGCGATATTTATTCATATACTATTTCTATTTATGAAACTAATTCCCAAAAATACTTATTTTAAAATAAAGTTTTATACCCAAAAACAAGTTACTTTATATTTATCCCTCTCTCCTTTTAAATTCCAACACACAATAATACAAATCTTTACTAAAGTACCTACACTAGTTAACGAAGTATTGATAATAATTATGTAATTATTTTACATAAAGGATAACTCCTTTCCTTTCTAAATATTGCTTTTTTATACTACCAACATTAGTTCTATTACCTACTCTAACCATCGCTATCCTATTACATCAGTCTATCAGAGTATGAACTAGCGACTAAATGTATACATCATTCTCCAAAAAACAACTTTTAATTCCACAAAATATAAGTACTTTTGTACCTTAAATTTTTTAATAATGAGTTTTTTAAAGGAAATAGATCGTAGACGTACATTTGGTGTAATTGCTCACCCTGATGCTGGTAAGACAACATTAACTGAAAAGTTACTACTTTTTGGTGGAGCTATTCAAGAAGCTGGTGCAGTAAAAAACAACAAGATTAAAAAAGGAGCTACTTCCGATTTTATGGAGATTGAACGCCAACGTGGTATTTCTGTTGCAACTTCGGTTCTTGCATTTAATTATAAAGACAAAAAGATTAATATTCTAGATACACCTGGTCACAAGGACTTCGCTGAAGATACGTTCAGAACACTGACTGCAGTAGACAGTGTTATCGTAGTAATCGACGTTGCTAAAGGGGTTGAGGAACAGACTGAGAAGCTTGTAGAAGTATGTAGAATGCGTAATATACCAATGATCGTATTCATCAACAAACTTGACCGTGAAGGACGTGATGCTTTTGAACTAATGGATGAAGTAGAACAAAAACTTCAACTAAAAGTAACTCCTTTAAGTTTCCCTATCGGGATGGGATATGACTTTAAAGGTATCTATAATATTTGGGAAAAGAATATCAACTTATTCAGTGAAGATAGCCGTAAGAACATTGAAGAAACTATCAATGTATCTGACCTAGCATCTCCTGAATTAGACAAATTAGTAGGTGAGAAATCTGCTAATAACCTACGTGATGAATTAGAAATCATAGAAGGTATCTACCCAGAGTTTGACAGAGAAGAGTATATCAGTGGTAACCTACAACCTGTATTCTTCGGTTCTGCGTTAAACAACTTTGGGGTACGTGAACTATTAGATTGTTTTATCCAAATCGCTCCTTCTCCTCGTGCTAAAGAATCTAGTACAAGAGTAGTAGAGCCTAAAGAAAATACATTCTCAGGATTTGTATTTAAGATACATGCTAATATGGACCCTAAACACAGAGACCGTCTAGCATTCATCAAAATTGTATCTGGTACATTTGAGAGAAATACTCCTTACTTACACGTAAGACAAGGTAAGAAGCTTAAGTTCTCTAGCCCGAATGCTTTCTTCGCTGAGAAAAAAGAAATCGTAGATGTATCTTATGCTGGAGATATCGTAGGGTTACACGATACTGGTAACTTTAAGATCGGAGACACATTGACTGAAGGAGAAATCATGCAGTTCACAGGTATTCCTAGTTTCTCACCTGAGCACTTCCGTTATATCAACAACGCTGACCCACTTAAATCTAAACAATTAGAGAAAGGTATCGATCAGTTAATGGATGAAGGGGTAGCACAGTTATTCACACTAGAGATGAATGGTCGTAAAGTAATCGGTACTGTAGGAGCACTTCAGTACGAGGTTATCCAATACCGTTTAGAACACGAATACGGAGCTAAATGTACGTATGAGAACTTCCCTGCTTATAAAGCATGTTGGGTACGTCCAGAAGATCCTAAAAACGAAGAGTTCAAAGAATTCAAACGTATAAAACAGAAGTTCCTAGCTTTTGATAAATCAGGGCAACTAGTATTCTTAGCAGATAGTGAATTCTCTATCCAAATGACACAAAGTAAATTCCCTACTGTGAAGCTAGCATTCACATCAGAAGAAATTAAATAGTCAATATACTATAAAATATAAAATCGCTTAAGAGATAATCTTAAGCGATTTTTTTTTGATTCAATCTTCTCTTAGGTAAGAGAATACCACAACCAAGTGGCAACTACATCATATTCTTCATACAAGTAACTCCTCAACTTTTAAAAACTTCAGATTGATATACATACACATTGTTATCCTCTTACCCTGCACCCTGCTATTACACTCACATCACTCTCTATCGAAACAAATACATACTCAATCTAGTCTAAGTCTATAGTCACTCCGTTTATTTAGCTAAAATAACGGAGTCAATACGGACTCATAACGGACTCACTACGGACTCAAGGCAACTAAAACTAAACGAACCTAACTAGTAGATACAAAAAAAGCTACACCGAAGTGTAGCTTTCTATATCTTTAACAAAGTCTAAGATTAGAATCTCTTCATTTGTTCTTTCATCATTTTAATTTGGTCTTTTAACATCCCTTGTTTATCAAGCTTCTGCGCTTCCCCTAGAAGTTTAGTAGCTTCTAGCTTACGTCTCTTCGTCATCGCAATACCTGCTAACTGAAGTTTAGCCATTGCTAAATCTTGATCCATGTTTAATCCAAGTTCTACAGCCTTCTTCATATACTTCTCTGAAGCATTTAAGTTAGTCTGAGAAGTCATGATTCCCATTAAGTAGTTATAATATCCATTCTGCTTACGCACTAATGCTGTCTCTGGATTTTTGATTTTATTCAACCATTTTTGGGCACCGTCAAAATCTTGTTTTCTCAATTTTAAGAAAGCTAATAAGATAAACTCATTTTTATAGTAAAGTAATATTACTAATGAAATAAGGAACAATAAGAAAATACCGTTACCAATATTACCTTCTACAAATTGCCAAACTGATACTGCGAATAATACCGCAGCGATACCTAATTTAATATATCTATGAAACATCTACTTAATAAGCTTTTATTATAAAGAACGCAAAGTTAATAATTTCTATCCATTATAAAAATAAAAGAAAGTCAAATTAAACGCCTTTACATTCCTAAATCATTATATTTCTCTTATCGACTTTTTATCTACTCTACCTTAGAGTTGGATGACATAGTCTGCATCTATCGTCGTAAAATCATGGACGATATAGTTAGCCCCTGTATAGTCTTGCTGTTTAGAGTTAGCGCTCTTATATCCTATCACCTTAATACCTGCTGCATTAGCTGCCTTGATACCATTAGTACTATCTTCTATCACGATGCAGTCCTCTTTATCACTATACTTCGCTAGTGAAGCTGCCTTTAAGAATATCGCTGGGTCTGGCTTAGACTTAGGAAGATCCTCTCCACTTACGATATGTGTAAAGAACGGATACAGCCCAAAACGAGTAAACACTCTGTCTATCGTACTCTTAGATGCTGATGATCCTACGATAAGCTCTATCCCTTTAGCATGTAATCCTTCTATCAAGTCTCGTACACCATCTATTAGTTCTAGATCAGGCTTGGTATCAAAAGATTCGTTGAACAACGCTCTTTTTCTCAATACCATGTCCGGAATATTACCTTCTACACCATATATTTCTTTTATGCGCTCATACGTATTCTTAGTAGAGTGCCCTGTAAAGGAATTATATACGTGCTCTGAAACTTCTATTCCCAATTCTTTAAAGTGACTGTGATATGCATAACGGTGTACCGGCTCAGTATCTACAATCACCCCGTCCATATCAAATATAACCGTCTTGATCATTTTTTTTCTGACAAAAATAATCCTTTATATCAATATACTGACTTTATTTATCTACATTTACTTCTCTCATCCAAAAACAAACTATAAAATATCAAAACTCTTGTCTGACGAAATTTCACTCTTACATCGATTACAAAATAACGACACAAAGCATGAAGCATTTCGTGAATTACTAAGCCTCTATCAGCAGCGCTTATATATGCATATCCGTACTATCGTGTTGAATCACGATGATACAGATGATGTGCTACAAGAAGTATTTATAAAAATCTACCAAAACATAGATACCTTCAAGGGGAATAGTCAATTGTTCTCATGGATGTATAGAATAGCGACTAATCAAGCACTAGATTTTCTAAAGTCAAAAAGTAGAAAAATGCAACTAGAAGATGATGAGCTAAATGAGTATCTAGTCAATCAACTAGAAGCAGACAGTCTATTCGATGGGGATGAAGCAGAACTCATATTACAAAAGGCAATAGCGTCATTACCTCAAAAACAACAACTCGTCTTCAAGATGAAATACTATGAAGATCTAGACTACCAGACTATATCAGAAATTTTAGAGACTAGTGTAGGAGCACTAAAAGCTTCTTATCACCACGCAGTAAAGAAAATAGAACTTTTTATAGAGTCAAATTAAACCTTTGTACTTTTTAATCGTCTAACTAATAAAGGAGAAGAATATGGACAATAAATATTTAAATACGAAAGATCCTAAAGGCACTTTTAAAGTACCTGAAGACTACTTTGCTAATCTAGAGCATAGAGTATTAGCTAATATTGACTCTTCTATCACTCCTACTCCTAAGGTAGTACCTCTGTATAAAAACCGTTATATTTGGACCGCTGCAGCAGCGGCTATTGCATTGCTGTTTGGTATTACGTTCTTCTTTACTCCAGATTCTAATACTTTAAATAAAGATAGTATAGAGAGTTACTTAGAATACAATCAAAGCTTCTCTTTAAACAATGACATTATCAATGCATTAGATGAACAGGACTTCAACGATTTAAAAGATAATATAGAAATAAAACAATCCCAAATAGATCATTATGTGTTATCACATATTGATATCGAGTATTACTTAAATGAATAATACAATGAAACAATTATTAAGTATTTTAATGGTGCTTATGTTTAGTGTAACTACTTATGCACAAGACAAACATGATCAGATTAGATCATTAAAAGTTGCTCATATTACAGCCGAATTAAACTTGAGTAGCGAACAAGCCGAAAAGTTCTTACCGATTTACATCGCTTATGATAAAAAGATGTCAGAACTACGACACACTAATGTATTTAAATACATCAAAAACGCAGATATACAAGACTTAAACAAGCTAAGTGATAAAGAAGCGAATAAAAAAGTACAGGAACTAATAGACTTCGAAGAATCTTATTCTTCTGCTCGAATCAAGTTTGTAGAAGATGTTAAAAAGATCATAGGTGAAAAGAAAATTCTTGTTCTAAAAAAGGCAGAAGACGACTTTAACCGTCAACTCCTCAAAAAGTATAAAGACAAGAAGTAATTCTATTTAACCCGAATTATGCAATAGACATATAAACGAAAAGTAATTATACAAAATAGGTCTGAATTAGTGATTAAAGCATACTATAGTATGGTTTTAGAGCTAATGAAAGAACTATGAAGTAGAATTGCTTTGTAGTATTTGGCTAATGCGTAATTTGGGTTTAACTTAAAATAATATTAATCCATACCTATAAAGCCCACAAATCAACGTATATTTGTGGGCTATTTTATATATAATATAATAATGAGATTACACAGAAACCTTGTATTTACAGTTATAGACTCTATTTTAGCTATATTCAACGATGGTGAGTATGCAGATAAAATGGTAGCTAGAGCCTTGAAAAAAGATAAACGCTGGGGAAGCGCTGATAGAAAATTCGTAGCTGAGACTATCTATGAAATCGTAAGATGGAGAAGACTATATGCTGAAATAGCAGAAGTAAAAGACCCTATAAACAGAGATGACGCTTGGAGAATATTCGCTGTTTGGGCTGTACTTAGAGGTTATACATTACCGGACTGGAAATACTTCGAAAACACACCTGCAAGACGTATTAAAGGTAGATTCGACGAATTAAACAAAACACGTAAATTCAGAGAGTCTATTCCTGACTGGATGGATGAATTAGGTGTGAAAGAATTAGGTGAAGAAAAATGGACGAAAGAACTTGCTGCTCAGAATAAACAGGCTAGCGTGATCTTACGTGTGAATACTTTAAAAACAACTAGACAAAAATTATATGGTATTCTGATGGATCTAGATATAGAGACTATCCTACCAGAAGAATATCCTGATGCATTAATCCTTAAAGAAAGAGCGAATGTATTTATGACAGATGCTTTTAAAGAAGGATTGTTCGAAGTACAAGATGCTTCTTCACAGTTAGTAGCTAGATTGTTAGATGTAAAACCTGGAATGCGTGTAGTAGATACATGCGCAGGTGCGGGTGGTAAGACACTTCATTTGGCTTCTCTTATGGAGAATAAAGGGCAAATCATAGCAATGGATATCTATGAGAGCAAACAAAAGCAATTAAAAATCAGAGCGAAACGAAACGGAGCTTTTAATATCGAGTACAGAATCATAGAAGGTACTAAAACCATTAAAAAACTACATGACAAGGCTGATCGTCTATTAATCGATGCACCATGTAGTGGATTAGGAGTATTAAAAAGAAACCCTGATAGCAAGTGGAAGCTTAGACCTGAGTTCGTAGAAGAAATTAAGCAAGTACAAGAGCAAGTATTACAAGATTATTCTAAAATACTTAAAGCTGGTGGTAAGATGGTATATGCTACCTGCTCTATCCTTCCTTCTGAAAATGAACTACAGATAGAAAAGTTCTTAAAATCAGATGCTGGTAAAGATTTTAAACTGATCGAAGATCATAAAATTCTATCTAGTGAATCTGGTTTTGACGGATTCTACATGGCTTTATTAGAGAAAAAATAAACCTACCGATAACAAAAGCCTGTTTTACCTTAAAACAGGCTTTTTACTTATATACTCCTTTTGATATTTCTGATATATGAAAACCAACTTCCTTATAGCCTCAATATTTCTTTTAGTACTTACGCTAGGTGCATGTGATAAAAAGAGTAATACAAACTTTACTCCTATTTATTCCACGGGAGAAGCACCTACTTCTGATACAAAAGCCACTAAAAACAGTAAGGCTAATACCACTGGTATTTTCTCTATTCCTGCGTCTGAACAAGATTATTACCAAGGAGTAGATTTCACTAAAACAGGTCTAGCGCTAAAACAAGAGCTAACAGAACTAAGCACTCGTAAACACGTAAGAGAATTAAGTTATAAAGAAATATGGGAAGCTACCAAAGCAACTGACCTAACGCCTGAAGGTAATGAAGTATATCTATTATATGGTCATAAAGGAGTACGCACAGGCACCACAGCTTATACCAGAGGTAAACAGAGTAATGGTGGTGGTCAAGGACAATGGAACAGAGAACACACTTATGCTAAATCACTAGGCACACCTAATCTAAATGAAGCTGGTCCGGGGGCAGATGCACATCATCTAAGAGCTGCAGATGTCAAATGGAATAGTATTAGGGGAAATAAACCATTCGTACAAGGTAGTGGTACTTCTAAACTAGTAGGAGATTATTGGTATCCTGGCGATGAGTGGAAAGGAGATGTGGCGCGTATGATGATGTATATGTATATCCGTTATGAGAATAGATGTATCCCTAAGTATACTCCTAAAGGAAATAATGGAAGAAACGCTGGTGTGGTAGTCGGTACTACTAATAAGATAGATCCAAATATGATTAATCTATTGCTAGAATGGAATGCTGAAGATCCTGTCTCTGAAATCGAGAGATACAGAAATGAGTATCATGCTAACACGAAGAACAAATATGCTCAGGGAAACAGAAATCCCTTTATAGATAACCCTTATTTAGCTACTCGAATCTGGGGCGGCCCAGAAGCAAAAAATAACTGGTCAAAAGAATAACTGTACAATTTTAGATATACAAAAAGGACAATCTGACGGATTGTCCTTTTTTTTGGTTTTATCTCTTCCTCATTCCTCTAAAAACGCCTCAGTAATTAATACTAAAAGACCTAAAAAACTAAAGTTCTTCTCACACTGTCAATAAATAACAATATCATACTTCCTATTTTTGCGTATATACAAGAATATTCACAAACCCTCTATATCCACTAAACTTAGAGAATAGAATAAGTAACTTGCGAGCTAATAGAATAGCGCAATAATTATTCATTCTATTGTAAAAAACAGAATAATAAATCACTTACCAAACATGAAAAAAACATTACTTGTATTAGCAGGATTAGCCGTCTTCGCTACTTCTTGTACGAAAGACCCTATTATTACCGAACCTACTGAGTCGACAGAAAAACCAGGTAACGGTGGAGAAGAAAAACCTGACGAAGGAGGAAATATCACACCTAATCCTGGAGACTACATCATCCCTGCTCAATACCAACAGTATTACAGTAAGCTAGACTTCACTAAAGAGGGAACACAACTAAAACAACAGTTAGCAAAACTAGTAAAAGATACACATATCCCACAGAGCTATACACCGGGTATATGGGAAGCTACAGAATTTACTGATCAAGATCCAGATAATAAAGATAATGTTCTTCAGATTTATGGCTGGCCTGATAAAGATGCTAAGGGGGATATCACTAAAATGAGATCTGTCCCAAAAGAACATAAGAATAATGGTACGAATCCTTCAATGCCAATTACTTCTAAATGGGAAAGAGAACATGTATTCGCTAAAGCATTAGCTGTAGATAAAGCCAAAAATCAAAAAGCCTTAACAACTACATATTCTGATGATAAACCAACTGCAATAGAAGATATCGCAGGACATGATGCACACCATTTACGTGCAATCAATAGATCTACGAACTCATCTAGAAGCAATAGAAAATTCGTAGATGGTAAAGGAAATTCAAAAACAGTAGGTAAAGAATACTATTTCCCTGGTGACGACTGGAAAGGTGATATAGCTCGTATGATGATGTATATGCATATCCGCTATGAAAACGAAAATGGAGGAGGATATACTAAAGCTACTAAAGTAGGAATGCCTATAGATGCTAAAGCTGGTGTATTAAGCGATGAAATGATTGACTTATTCTTAAAATGGAATGCAGAAGATCCTGTAGATGAAATAGAGAGAAGACGTAATGAATACCATGGTAACCCGAATAATCCAAACTATAAATATTCTCAAGGTAACCGTAACCCATTCATTGACAACCCTGAATTAGCTACTCGTATCTGGGGTGGTCCTAAGGCAAAAAACAATTGGAGTAAATAGCAAAACCCTATTATAAGTAAAAGCTAGAAGTCAGCACATGATTTCTAGCTTTTTTTATTATATCTAGCGTCTGCTCTATCTCATTAACTCAGTACTACAAAGCAATTCTATTTCATTAGCTTTAAAACTATACTATAGTGTACTTAAGTCTTAATATAGACTATCTCATATTGTTTTTTTTACATCACCTTCACATATTTTTTGGATAAAGACATAAAAAAAACCAATGCTTATCACATTGGTTCTATCGTTTATTATTTAAATTAATATGCTATTCAATCGCTTTTTTGCTTTGTACTTTAGCCTTTATAAACTCATACACAATAGGTAATACAGACACTACGATAATCAGAAGTACAATTTTAGAGAAATTATCTTTTACAAGAGGTATATTACCCAAGAAGTACCCTGCTAGAGTAAGTCCTACTACCCATACTATTCCTCCTACTACATTGTAAGTCATAAATATTCCATACCTCATCTTTCCAATCCCTGCTACGAAAGGAGCTAACGTACGAACTATAGGGACAAATCGAGCAATAACGATGGTGCGCTCTCCATACTTCTCATAAAAAGACTGTGTCTTATCTAAGTGTTCTTGTTTCACTACTTGTTTACCGAACAATTTAAATTCTGTTAGACGCATTCCTACTTTTCGTCCAAGATAATAGTTTAAAGAATCTCCAGTAATGGCTGCTACTAGAAGAATCGCAATGGTTAATACTATATTCAGCTCATCTGACTGAGCTACTAACATTCCTGTCGCAAAGAGAAGCGAGTCTCCTGGTAAAAACGGCATGACCACTAAGCCCGTCTCAACAAAAATGATTAAAAATAAAATAACGTATAACCACGTTCCGTATTGCTCTATAAAGATGTGCAAATACTTATCAATGTGAAAAAGATAATCTAATAGTTCCATACCCTCAAAGATATATATCAAAACAATTTCTAAAAGAAATTTCACAAAATTATAACAATGTGTACCCTTTTGAGAAACTACACAAAAACATAGTCCTATACTTTATTTAAAATCCAAAAAATAGTGCAAGAAACTTCATCTATCCTTATTCTACTGTCTAAAAAAGGTGTTTTATAATAGAAAACAGATTAGAATAAAAATATTTCAAAAAAAATAAAAAAATATTTACTCAGTAAACTTTTCATTCTAAATAGGTTAAACTAATCGTGTCATTTATTTTAAAAATAACTCGTAAAAACAGTTTGGAGAACCCATAAATACTACTATATTTGCACTCGCAATACGGAAGTAATGCAGACCAAAAATGGCGAGGTAGCTCAGTCGGTTAGAGCGCAGGATTCATAACCCTGAGGTCACGGGTTCAACTCCCGTCTTCGCTACTACACAGGATATATCGAGAAAATTCTCATATATCCTGTTTTTATTTTCAGCCAATTCATTGTTAATCTGAAAGATACACTTCACTAAAGTGTTAATTCGTGTGGTTCGATAAATTTTTCCATCAAACTCTAATTTTTCTGGAAATATCGAACCAATAATTTCTCTTTTGGTTTGAATACCTCCCTCAGCGTAGAGTATACCAAGGTTTACGACTTTATCTAATGCTCTATCAAGCATACTTTTTATATCTATCTTTTTATTTCCTTCTTCCTCAATTAATTGCTTTTCAAATTTTTCTATTTCAATTTTACATTCTTTCTTGATTGCTAAATAATCATCATCCTCTAAAGTTCCTTCTAACAATTTATTTCGAGCTATTGACAGTTTATGATTAATCTTATCAATGTTTTCCAATATACTTTTCTTCTGACTTACTGGATTTGCAAAGACTTGATTATAACTATCTATAAGTAGCTTCTTCGTAAAATTTTGCACAACTTTATTAATCTGAAGTTGTTTTAATCCATTTTCAAAAATCTCATTTGCTACACCAGCTTTTTGTCTAAAACCACAACTTGCTAAACAGTGATAGTAATAATACCTATTATTCCTTCCTGTAGAAGCACTACCTGTCAAATTCCTATTACATTTTGGGCAAACTAAAAAACCTCTAAGTGGGAGGTTTTCATCCGAAAGAATCTTTGTATTAGGTCTTTCTTTACGAACATTTCCATCTAATATCATTTGCACCTTATCAAATAAAGCTTCACTTATTAAAGCCTCATGTAATCCAGTTACAAAATATGCCTCCTCGTCTTTATATTTTGGAATAAAGATTTTGCCACAATAAATTGGATTTCGTACTGCTACATGAAACGCTGTGCTACTTAATTTTCCTGCATTCATTCTATTCATCTCTAATCTGATTTGATTAGCAGAGAGAATACCTTTAGCTAATTCGGTAAACGCCCATTTCATTGCTTTACTCTGTTCTGGAATTAAGGCGATATACTTCTTTCCATCTTCTTTACTTTTATTTGCATAACCAAAAGGTGCATTCCCCATAACTCTGCCTTCTTTTTTAGCTCTACGCATTCCATAAAAAGTATTAAGAGCTCTTCTGTCATTTTCAACCTCTGGAGCAGCTAAATAAATAGCTAACATCATCTTGTTCTCTGGGATAGTTAAATCTAATGGTTGTTCAATAGCCTGAGGGTTAACACCAAGTTTGGTTAACATATTTATCATTTGATAAGCATCCCCAGCATTACGGCTAAAACGATCCCATTTAGTAAATAATACCAAATGAGTTTTTCCTTTATTTTTCTTTAAATTTTGAAGTAAACTATTCCAAGCAGGACGATTAAATGTTTTTGCAGAATGATCTTCATAAATCACATTTCCTACTTTAAAATTATATTGGGAACAATAACGACGTAAGCGTTCTTCTTGATCTCTTTGTGAGTATCCTTTGTCTGCTTGCTCATCAGTAGACACACGAATATACAAATCAGCTGTTTTCATAAGCTAACCATTTAATTATTAGACGATAAATTAAATTGGGAGATAACACAAAGATAGAAATAAGTTACTCTCTATCAAAGTATTCGCGAAAAACTATAGTAATTAATATATAGAGAAAATCGAGGATTTCAGATGCTTCCTCTTTAGTAACATCTAATCCATTTTTCTGAAAATAATCTAATGACTCTTCTATACTAATTCGTTTTATATTTCTACGTTTCATAATATCCCTCTTTAGTTATTGACTAAACTAAAGAGGGATATTCATTTATTTTGTGAAATGTCAATCAGAGGTAATGTTTGACGCTTGGTCTTAAACAAAAAGAATTATAACTCTACTAAATTTTATAATAGTTCTTATTCTCTTCTTTCTTAGCAGTTAAAGAACCGTCCTTTTTTAAATTGATTAACACGTTAGATATAACACTACTCTTTACAGAACTGTCTATTAACTTCATCTCAAGCAATTTTTCCCTTATATCATTTGTAGACCGATACTCTGAAAAAAAGCTATTCTTTATCAAATCCCTTATATTTTTAGTCAAAGAAAGATTTCTATTTTTTAGAATAACCGAATTATTCATTATTACCATACTTAAATCTACATCCATTAATTCTTTTAATGGGTATTTAACAGCTATAGCATATTTTACATAAAAATCAATGTCTTCAGCAGTACCACTTTCAACTCTATATACACTTCCCTTTGAAACACCTGTAATACTTACAATATTCTCAACAGTAAGATCTAACTCTTCCCTTTTCTTCTTTAGCTTTAAGCCAATTGTCAATTTATAAGGCATATTGCATTTATTTTTTAAAACACTAAAGAGTACATTTGTAAAACTTTTTTGTGTTTATAGATTATTTGTTTATATTTGTCTATAGTAATAGACTGATTAAGCTATACGCTTAACAAACGATGTTATCTCGCGCCATAAAATCCTAAATTTGCTTGCGAGAGTAACCGTGCAGTCGCTCCATGCAAAAAAGTTTCATACTTTTGTCTTTGCATGTGAGCGGTACTCACGTATACTTTCAAAAGCATTGAGTTAAACTCAATAGGGTTTAGGATCCCTTTGGCTTGAAAGTATGCGACCGCTCCTTGCTTTTTTACAAGGTTTGATCTATCATACTTAAACATCGTTCATATAATTTATGTGAGCGATTTTTTTGTTTTTACACTAAAAGCAATTATCTCTCTCATTAATAGTAGCAAAACAGGGATTCCCCTTTTTTACACTACTATTACCTTTACGCAATAGATAACTTTTAAGCTATTTAGGTTTTTTCTTTTTTAATTCGCACTCTAAAAGTAAATCCTTTCTTACAGTTCTCCAAAAGTAAAGGTCATAAGATGTGATAGTCTGGTATATATACTGGACTATCCAAGGAACAAAAGCAAGAGAATTAATTATTCTTTGCTTAAAAATACAACAGACCTTTTATGTATGCTGTCTCCCAAACAAGCTCTAAAAGGTTTTAAAAAACAAGGTTATATTGTTTACATTCTATCATAGAAGTCTAACAATACCTCTTCCTTAATGGACTTATCGAATGTTCTATTCGAGATTTTTTCAATTATTACATTTTATTACAAACAACCAATCAGTAACTAAACTCACATTTAGCCTATGATCAAACTTTAGTTTAACTAAATCTTATCGATGTAGATTAATTTGACATTAACGCTTTAATGTTAGATAGCTACCCTATTACTTATTTAGTTAGAATAAACACACATTTTACGCAATGTCTAAGATAGTTTTTTAGATGCGTACAGGACTTCTATTGCCTATTAATTTGAAACGTATTGTTATCAATATATTCATTTTTAAGTCAATAGAGCAAATTGATTAGTTAGTAAGTAAAAAGCTATGAAGAGAATTTATTCACTGTTCTATTTATTAATCACACTTAAAAACTATTACACTATGGAGAAAAACGCTCATTACTTAGTTTATTCTAAGTTGGTTAATGTAGAATTAAACTATTAGTGAGCACTTAAACACACAACACAAAATATGGCTTAAAGGGATTTTAAGACATATAAAAGTCCATGACTATCTCCTTGCTCTATATCGCATTTTGGGAGACATGCTTTAGAGTAAAGGAGATGGTTTTAAAATTCAATTAACTAACCCTTGATATAATAGACTTATCTAAGTACTACGGCAATAATAATCTTAATGATTTAAAGCTCTCTTATATCACTTCAATTATAAATATTATGAAAACTCAAATTTTAACCAATTATGGTTACAGGATAACTATGCTATTAAGTTTCTTAATCTGTTATCCAAACTATGCCGTATCAAATAATCATTACTTGTTTTTTACAATGCCAAATGCTTTACCTGATAATAAGCAAAAGATTAAATTAACTGGAATTGTAAAAGACAGTCAAGGTGTTCTTGGTGGTGTACACATATCTACCAGTGACAATAAAGTTGTAGCAACTGATTTAAGTGGGAAATACACTATTGAGATAAGCGCAGGTGATAAAATTACTTTTTCAATGATAGGGTATAAACAGCAGACTATTACTTATTCAGATTATCACGGTTCTATATTAAATATTACTCTTTTAGAAGATAGTAGTACACTGGATGAAATTGTGGTTAATGCAGGATATTACAACGTTAAAGATCGTGAACGTACAGGAAGTATTGCCCGTGTAACTGCTAAAGACATTGAATTTCAACCTGTGGTTAATCCATTACAGGCTATACAAGGAAGAGTTGCAGGGGTTGACATAACCCAAAGTAGTGGTGTTGCAGGAGGTGGAATGAATATAGAAATACGAGGGCGTAACTTTTTAGATAGTTCAAGTTCTGGAAGGAATAACCCGATGTATATTATTGATGGAGTACCGTTTATTTCGGAAAATTTAGGTAAGAACAATGGAAATTATGCAACGGAAATACTACCCAATAACATCTCTCCTTTAAATGCCATTAATCCATCAGATATTGTAAGTATAGAAATACTAAAAGATGCTGATGCTACAGCTATTTATGGCTCACGTGGGGCTAATGGCGTAGTTTTAATTACTACAAAAAAAGCCAATAGCGATAAAATGCGCTTTACTATTTCATCCTCTACTGGTTTTAGTAAAGTACCAAAGTTTGTAGAGATGATGAATACCAATCAATATCTTCAAATGCGTGAAGAAGCATTTAAAAACAGTGGTGTTACTTCTTACCCAATTAATGCTTATGATTTAAACGGAACATGGGATAGAAATCGCTATACCAATTGGCAAAAAGAATTAATAGGAAACACGGCTATTGATAAAAACATTGCTTTAAACACAAGTGGAGGAAATCAATATACATTGTTTAATATCAATCTTAATCACAATGAAAATACTACCGTTTTTCCAACAGACAAAGGATATAAAAGAAATAACCTCCTCCTTAGTTTAAATCATCGAAGCAAGGATGATCGCCTTGCAATAAACACAACCACTACCTACTCAACTCAGAGCAATAATCTTCCTGTTACAGATATAACTCAACAAGCAATTAAATTGGCGCCTAATGCGCCGAAACTGTATGATGACAAGGGTAATCTTAATTGGCAAAACGGAACTTTCGAAAATCCACTTGCTCAATTAAATGAAACTTATGAAAACAAAACAAATACGCTAATCTTAAATGCTAATTTGACTTATAATTTTTTATCTAACACTTATTT
Source organism: Myroides sp. (assembly GCF_032073645.1). Classification (NCBI taxonomy): domain Bacteria; kingdom Pseudomonadati; phylum Bacteroidota; class Flavobacteriia; order Flavobacteriales; family Flavobacteriaceae; genus Myroides; species Myroides sp. The sequence continues at coordinate 29,249 of NZ_DAMANB010000008.1, read as the reverse complement.
TAAAATAAATACAGGGTTAACCAATAATAACTTTGAAGAGTGGAAAATTAGTCCTTATACAATTAACAATCCAATCTATGGTCTAACAAGTGATGACTCCTCAAGTAGTAAGGCGGATCAAAAATTCAATACTTATTTAATAGAGCCCCAAATAGAATATAAAAAATCGATTAATAATCATTCTTTTAGTGTTCTTGTTGGAACAACCTATCAAACAACTACCAGTACTAATTCACAAATTAGAGGAGTTGGTTATTCTTCTGAATCACTGATTAGAAATATTGGTTCCGCTAAGCAAAAATATATAGGAAATACGTATAGTTCAACCTACAAATATGTTGCCTTATTTACTCGATTAAATTACAATTACAGCAACAAATATATTTTAAACTTAACTGCTCGAAGAGATGGCTCGAGTCGTTTTGCAGAAAATAATAGATTTGGAAACTTTGGGGCTATTGGAGCTGCGTGGCTGTTTTCTAATGAGTCGCTATTATCTGGTAATAGTTGGTTGAGCTTTGGTAAATTAAGAGGAAGCTATGGTGTTACAGGAAGTGATAATATAGGAGATTATGCGTACTTAAATACCTATAGTGTTGTTTCAACTTCATATAATTCTGAGAGCGGATTAACTCCTACATCACTTTATAACGCAGATTACAAATGGGAAAAGACAACTAAACTTGAAGGTGCATTAGAATTTAGTTTGTTTAAAGATCGAATCAATTCTTCTATTGTTTATTACAACAACCGTTCAACAGACCAATTAGTTGGTCTAACTCTTGGTTCTACCACAGGTTTTTCTTCTATTTTGACAAACTCTCCTGCTGTGGTTGAAAATAAAGGATGGGAATTTACTTTGAACACTCAAAACATAGTACATAAAGATTGGAAATGGACTACTAACTTTAATATCTCATTTCCTAAAAACAAACTGCTTTCTTATCCAGGATTAGAAGAAGGTACACAAAGTAGTTTTTATGTTATTGGAGAACCATTGAATATAGTTAAAACATACCAATACAAGGGAATTAATCCACAAACAGGTTTTTATGAGTTTACAGATTTTAACAATGATGGAAAAATAAATGCTCAAGATAAAGTATTTGTTCAAAATCTAAACCCAAAATTCTATGGAGGGATACAAAATACCATCTCTTACAAAAATTTTACCCTTGATTTTTTATTCTATTTCAAAAAACAAAAGAACTATAACATCAATAGACTATACAACCTTCCTGGTGCCGCAATCGTAAACTTACCCGTTGAAATGACACAGCGTTGGTCTATCGATAATTTAAATGCGCCTTATATAGCTGCCAATACAAATTTACCTGCTTCCAGTAGTAATACTCAAGCTTTTATAGATAGTGATAATTCTATTAGTGATGCTTCTTATCTACGTTTAAAAAATATATCTGTCTCTTATGTTTTAAAAATACCTACTGTAAATATTGAATCATTAAGAATATATCTACAAGGGCAAAATCTTTGGACAATCACTTCCTATAAAGGAATGGATCCAGAATTTGCAACTTATGGGTATTTACCTCCCTTGCGCACCTATGCATTTGGAATACAATTAACTTTTTAAAGCTTTAAATCATGAAAAAACATATCATAACCCAACTACTTTTTTTGATACTGCTCATTTTAACCACCTCATGTGAAAGCATGATTGAGGTTGACTTACCTGAAAATAAAATCAATGAGAAAGATGTGTATCAAAATATAAGCACCACTAAAGCAGTGTTATCAACTATTTATTCCAATATAAGAGATAAGTTCTTTCTCTCTAAAAACAGCAGTGGTTTAGCATATGGTCTTAGTCTTTACACAGATGAATTAGATTATTTAGGTACTTCTACCAATGATTTATACTTAAATACGATCAATGCAGATAACAATAGTAGCCGTTTATGGTGGGATAACGCATATCAAAGCATCTATACTATCAATGCTTTTATCAATGGTGTTAGCCAATCATCTGCTTTTGAAAAGCAAATAAAAAATCAGTTATTAGGAGAAGCATATACTCTTAGAGCTTTACATTATCAGTATCTAATACAACTCTATGGAGATATTCCTTACACAACTTCAACAGATTATATCTTTAATACAAGTATTTACAAAACACCGTATCATTTAGCACTGATTGAAATTGAAAAGGATTTATTACATGCTGTAGAACTTCTTTCTTATGAATACAGGGATAATCAGCGGTTTTATGTTAACAAAGCAGTTGCGGAGTTACTTCTTGTAGAGAATTATTTACTGCAAAAAAAATATAGTGAAGCTGAAAGCCTTGCTCAAAAACTGGTTTATAATTCGTTGTACAACATTGAAATGAATCTTGACCAAACTTTCAAGAAAACTGCAAAAAGTACACTATGGCAAATCAGTCCACTACAAAACTCTGCTGCTACACCGGAAGCAAATCTATATCTATTTACGTCAATTACCCCAACAACAACGGTGTTAAGTAAAAAGCTAATAGATTCTTTTGACACTAACGATATGCGTTTTAAGCATTGGATAAAAGAAGTGAAATCTAATGAAAGTGTGTTATATGGTGTTTATAAGTATAAAAACAAAACAAATAATACTGACGAGTACTCTGTTTTTTTCAGAATAGAACAAGCCAACTTTTTGTTAGCTGAAAGTCTTTATAGACAAGACAAAATTTCTGAAGCAGTACAAGTAATCAATACTGTACGAATCAAAAGAGGATTAAATGGTCTGCCTCTAAATATTACAAAACAAGAATTTGAAACACAATATCTTACTGAATCAAATAAAGAGTTTTTCACTGAATCTGGGCATCGATTCTTTACTTTAAAAAGACTTGAAAAACTACAGATACTTAAGGATACTAAACCTAACTGGAGAGAATTTCATCAACTTTTTCCTATACCTGAGAAACAATTACTAATCAATAAAAATCTTAATCCTCAAAACAATGGATACTAATACACCTAAATCAATAACAAAACGTCTACCTATTTATCATTCATTGTTAATGCTTCTTTTAATTATGGGATGTAAATCACTTGATAAAACACCTCAACTAGCAGATAACAAAATAACAATACAAGGTAGAGTGACTGTAAAAGCAACGGATTCTGTACCACTTGGACTAACAACCATGAATATAAAGAACAAATGGGTGTGGAAAAACCAAGAATTACAAGTTTATGGAGAAAATGAAAGGGTGTTTGTAGATAAAAAAGGATACTATAAAATTCAAATAGAAAAAACAGATACTCTTGTTTTAATTCCAAACTATATCATTTATGGAAGGGACACAGCTGCTTATACTTTTACAGATTTCACAAAAGATGAAATACTAAATATCTCTGTTGAACCAAAGAATAAAGAATATGAGGCTCAAGTTAAAAATAATCCTACATTAAAAAATTACTTGGATAAGCATGTACAAACTGTAGATCCTGAAAAACTCATTACAATTAAGGGGAATATTTATAGTAAGAAAACACAAAAACCACTAAAAAACGTTGATGTAGGATCAGCTTTTAATAATAATACTGAAGGGACAGGTACTTATCATTTAACAGATACAAATGGTGCATTTTCTATAAAAGTACCAAAAGGATCTATGTGTAGCGTGTGGTCTTTATCTCCTAATGTTATTCGTTTTTATCCTCAAAATGATACCATTGTAAATCTTTATATGTAATTAGTTATGAAACATATTATAAATAGCATCTTGTTAGTACTGGCATTCTTGCAATTTGGTTATGCAAATGCCAGTTTACAGCAAGATACTTTATCTATAGATGATAGATGGAACACTGTTTTTCCAAGTAAATTAAGTCCTGATGCTAAGTGGGTTCTTATCAGTAAAAGGTACCAAAACAAGTTCAATAAAAGCAAAGACTCTTTATTGTATATCAATACTTTAACTAAACAAAAAGTAGATATTGGTCACTTAAAAGATGTTTCCAATAATTTGCTTTACAATGATCTTGTTGTTGGAAAAGTTAATCAAGATATCATAATAGAAAAAATTGGATATCCATCAAGTAAATTACTTGTCAATAATATAAGAAAGTTTACAACCAAAGCTGTTGAAAATCAAAATCTATTAATCACTTTATCTTCTAACAATGAAATAAAAATTAGTATAATAAATAGTAAAGGACAGATTGATCGTGTTTTAATTAGTGATTTGGAAATAGGAAATTACTTTATAAATAGCGATAAAACAAAACTGGTGTATCAAAAAAACGACCAAGGTCAATCCGTTTTTATTCTTGATTTGCAAACATTTAAAAATCAAAAGATTGATTCTTTTGACTACAAAATAGAAATGCTGTATTGGAACAAACAGCAAGATGTATTTGCATTTAAAGATACAAAAAACACAGTACATCTTGTTAACACTACAACTAATAGTGCAAAGTCCATAAAACTGAACGAAAAACAAATTGAGCGTTTTGAAATCAATTTTTACAGTAATAACGATGTGTTTATCAAGTATAATGTTAAATCTGATAAGGAGATTTCTGCCGCTGAGTATCTTGATATTTGGAATGGGAATTCAAAATTCTTATTTCCGAGTAATTTTAAAAAAAAGTATGAGATTATTTATAAAGCTTTTGTCTATAATTATCAACGTGATACTCTTAAAGAATTACAAAGAACAAGAGAAAACGACTATGAGTTTATTGATTTACCCAATCACATACTCTCTTATAATCCTTTTGATTACCAAGACTTTGATAGTTACTTTGCAAAAATAAAGTACACACTTGTTAGAACAGATAACTTTGACTCTATATTCTCAACTATTAGTAGAAGTAAACAATATTTAATACCTTCTCAAGACAATAAGTATGTTTTGTATATAGATAATAACAATTCAAAACAGTGGAAAATAGTGGATGTACAAAGTAAAAAAACAATATCAATAACATCTGATACAGAGTATCGATTCATTCCTATGTGGTCGGAAAATTCACAGTTTGTTTTTTATGTAAATAATGATTTTCTAATTAAACTTAATGTGAAAAAGGGCACCCATCAAAAACTATTTAAAGTAAACAACCAATCACAGTTTACTTTTTTAAATAGCTTGACTAAAGATATTAATAACAATACTTTGGATACCGATAAACCAATCTTATTATTAACAAGTGATGAACAAGTCTCTTCAATTTATAAAATCAATAAAAACAAAATTGATACAATAGTAGAAATTAAAGATGATAATATTTCACAAGCTCGTTCAAGTTTAAGAAATCTTACCAGTAAAGACCTTAGTATATTTATTTTTACTCAAGAGAATTACAATAAAGCACCTGATATTATGCTATTGAGAAATAATAAGGTTGAAACCTTATTATCAAGTGATATTCCTAAAGAGCTTTATTTTTGGAGACAGAAAAAGAATATCTTTTTTAAAGATAAATACCAAAAAGAGCTACAAGGAACACTTTATTATCCCAAAGGTTTTGATTCAAATAAACAATATCCGATGATTGTATACACCTATAATTTCAATAGAACAGATACCAACTTCTTTGAAGTACCAACGCTTTTAAGTCAAATAGGATTTAATATTCCTTTGCTAACAGAACTGGGTTATTTTGTTTTTTATACTCAGACCTATGTTTCTGAACAAGGTCCTGGAATATCTGCATTAGAGTGTATAACTAAAGGGATTGAAGCCATAACACAAACCGAATCTTCTATTGATTCCAATAAATTAGGACTTATTGGGCATTCATTTGGTGGGTATAAAAGTAGCTTTATTGCAACTCAAAGCAATCTATTTAAAGCGGTTGTTAGTGGTGCAGCTGCTCATGACTTAATAGGAGGGCTTATGTATAGATATAGTAATATGAGAAATATACCAGATTGGTTCATGACAGAAAGCGCTCAATATGCTTTTAATCAAAGTTATGCGGAAAATCCAGAAAAGTACTTGGCTAATTCTCCAATCTTACATGCTCATAAAACAACTACTCCTATGCTACTTTGGACAGGTCTTTTAGATGAAAATGTATATTGGGAAAACACCCGTAAAATGTATATTGCCTTAAAACGGTATCAAGTACCTACTATTGCTCTTTTTTACAAAGATATAGATCATGCCTTAGGATTAGATCATGCTATAGAATCCGAAGATTTAACAAAAAGAACTATTGATTGGTTTGATTACTTTTTAAGAGATAAAAAAGAAATTAAGTGGATAGAAAAGGGAATTAATTACGACAATACTTCTTGGAGTCCTTTGGATAACTTTTAAAATAAGAGAGCACCTAAAACATAGGTGCTCTCCGTTTTTACTTAATATTTACAATTCTGTAATTTCAAAAAGTGGCCTGTAATCATTTAAATTAGAATCCCAACCATACATTCTTGTTTGCTGGTTATTTACTTCTTCATAATAAGCAACTGTAGTCTCATCCAAAGTACAGTCTTTTCTATCTACAATAGTAGCTATTGGATAAGTACTTCCTACCTTATAGTGTAATGTACCAATGTATAGTGTTTGTGATTCAGCAATTTTTGTAGCTTCAATTTTATTATCAGCTTTATTACTAGCATTCATTGTGAATGCACCTACGCTTAGCATTGCAACAACGGCAAATGGCATAAGTAGGTTTTTTATCAAATGTTTCATAATGTTATCGTTTTTAAATTATATAACAAACCTCGTGTCTGTTATAAAAATGGTCGTCTTTTAAAGTTAATCTATGTCTTTTATTCACCGTAGTCGATTTATGTAGCTACCCTAAATCGAACTTTTCTATCCCTACTATACGTGTACAAAGTATAGTATTACAGCTTCAACTAAAAAAATATAATCATGAAAAAATTCTTATGAGGTAAAATTACAACTCTTTATAATTCAAAACAATACGTGTTTTCCGCATATTTTCATAGTATAATTAATTCTATCATTTAAGTAGTAGAGTATTATTTTTATTAATAATAGCACAAAGTTAGGCAATGCCTTGCGGTTCGCTAACAAGAAATTCCCCCATAAATGCTTGACTAAAGTCTGCGCTTTATTGCGTTGCTTCTTGCGCTCGCTAAGCCATTACCAATTGTGGTTCCATAATTAATTTAAAAATTTAATAGTATGGAAACTAAAGTTTTAAACAAAGAATGGCTTATCGCCTCAGAAGTAGAATTGATCTACAAATCAAAAGTAAAGGCTTCCCAGAGACCTCAGATTACATCTTCTTATAGTGCATATCAAATAGCATTAAAAGCATGGGATAGTAATAAGATTGAATTATTAGAACAGTTTAAAGTACTTATGCTTTCAAACAATAACAAAGTACTTGGAGTATTAGAAGTTTCCTCAGGAGGAATAACAGGTACAATAGTAGATTTGAGAATCATTTTCTCCGCTCTTTTAAAAGCGAATGCAGTCGGATTTTTGCTTATACACAACCATCCGTCAGGGAAATTAGCTCCAAGTGATGCTGATAGACAAATTACAAGAAAGATTAAAGAAGCAAGTAAAATACTTGATATTAATTTTTTAGATCATTTAATTATAACAGCAGAGAGTTACTACTCTTTTGTAGATGAAGGCATCTTATAAGGTGCCTTTGTTTTTTAAAAGAAGTAAAACTGTAAAGGTGCTTTTACAGTTTTACTTCTTTATTTTTTTAGTGAAATACTTAAAAGATAGGTTTGTTCTTTTCATTAAAGCTTGTAGTTATCTGTTGTTCGAACTCATTGAAATGATGTTCTAATAGATTATATAAATAAGCATAGATAGTAAGTTTATCTTCTGCGATGACTTGAACAATACGAGAAAGGATCTTATGATGCTCAGGATCTATGTACACCGATTTCCCATGACGTGCTGTGCTTTTGACATCTTTAAAAAAGAGTTCTTCATAATTTGTTGAATCGCATTCTTTAGTAGAGTTCTGTTCTTTTTTTACACGTCTTTGTTTCTTTGGTTCATCCACAGTATCTTCCTCTTCATCTCTTATACCAGGAGCATTGAGTTCAGCCTCTGTAAATCCATTAGGCCTTAGTCCATCAACCATTAGTGCCATCATAGCTTCTTCGTCAATAACACGTTTCTTTTTAAATTCTTCTTCCATAATTTCTCGTTTTTTATATCTTTTTATAATTCTCTCTTTTTATGTTATTAGTTAAATGTTATGTTGTCCATTTAGTTGCAATTCCAATGTTTCAGACATCAAACTGTATAAAGGTTTTATCAACAGTCTATTTGTGTGTTTAATCGTTGGGAGCTATGTAAAGTCATAGCCACAATATTGCGTTTGTCCAACCAAAACATTGATTAGGCAAATAACCAGAGATATAGACTAACTATTTAAAAACAGGTCTTAAAAGAGTTAATTTGGCGTTTACTTATAAGTATATAAACAGTATTCATATTATAAAAAACATATTATAAATATGTTGAAAAAGTTACCGAAAAGGTAACAGCAAGTTATGTTTTGAGGCACTCGAAACTGCATTCGTGCCTTCAAAACTACTTGCTCTTGCAGAGGGCTGGAAAACTACTCCGAAGTCGTTAGTTTTTTGCTTAAATAGTAGATAGACTCAAAATATTGAGTAGTTTACGGATTTCCGTAATAGAGATTACTAAAAATATTTTATGTTTGGAGACAATACAAATTGAATACTACCAAATATGATAAGTAGTTGAATTATCTTATAGATTATGTTGTATTTTTAGGAGAATTAGTTAATGTAAATAGCAATTCATGTTTTATAGTGAACTAACTTCATTTCTGATCTACAATTTTTTTTTAATTTAGCATTTGTATATATTACAAACTATAAGCATACTTGTAGTATTGTGAAACTTACTTAAGTTAGATTTCCAAAAATACAGCCTTATAGATAATATTAAAGATAACTATAATAATTAATGACAATAATAGACTTTTTTTGTGGAGCAGGAGGTTTTTCAGAAGGTTTTAGACAAATGGGATTTAATATCGTACAGGGTTATGACCATTGGAAGCCAGCTGTCGATACTTTTAATCACAATTTCAACCTTCAATGTGAGGTGAAAAATATTTTAGACTTTGAAAATTCGATTGAAGAAATTGAAAACATTCCTAATACATCTGTAATATTGGGTAGTCCTCCTTGTGTCAGCTTCTCTTCGTCAAACAAATCAGGAAAAGCAGATAAAAAATTAGGTTTACGTTTAATAAAAACCTTTTTAAGAATTGTTGCTGTAAAAAAACATCAGGAAAATTCAATACTTGAAGGATGGTTTATGGAAAATGTAGTCAATTCTAAGAAACATTTACAAGAAGTTTACACCTTCGCAGAATTAAATCTTGCAGAATGGGCATTGAAAAATGGAAAGACACCAGATTGCGTAGCGTTAAGACTTTTATCAAACACCTTTATTATAAACTCAGCGGATTATGGCTCACACCAATCACGTAAAAGATCTATCTCAGGAGAGATAATCTCTAAAGAGGCTTTTATTGTCCCTACACCAACTCACGAGGAAAAAGGCACTATTTTAAAACCATGGAGAACATTAGGACAATTAATTAACAATCTACCAACTCCTAGTTTAAAAACTCAGCAAGATAATATTACTGACCCTATTTATCCTGAAATAAAAATAAAAGCGATAGAGCTTACAGACCATTTCTATGATAGTGGTTTATATGAATGTGAATGGCGACAATCCAAAGAATTAAAGATTAATCACCATTGTATGGGAAAAATGTCTTTTCCTGAAAACGCGAACAAACCTAGTAGAACTGTTACTGCAACTAAAAGTGGTACATCAAGAGAAGGTCTTGTTTATAAATCTGATTACAATAGAACTGGAGATGGCGAATACAGATCACCAACTATCCGTGAAATCGCATCCATTATGGGGTTTCCAATTACTTACCAATTCACAGGAAATTTGTATGCTAAATGGAGACAAGTGGGCAATGCGGTTTGTCCTTCTGTTAGTAGAGCATTGGCTAAAGAATTCCTAATTCAAAACAACTATAATATTCCTTTAGAGATAACCTTGCAGAAAAAAGTTAATTTAGAAGGCATAGTCAATTTAAATGATTTTTCTGAAGCCATTTTTTCTAATCCTCCCAAAAGAACTAAAAATTCGAAATATAGAAGACATCCAATTAAAGACGGTAACCTTACAGTTACATTGTCTAACTTCAATATTTTGTCTAATGAAAAAGCTGAGGGAAAATGGTTTACTTCTGTTCAATATGGAACAGGAGCTAATTTTAAACATCAAGAAATTTCTGATGGTTTCTATCTCAATTTAGAAAATATTATAAAAAATGAAGTCAAGGGGGGGGAAAGATTTATAAAGATTATAAACAACGGTTTTTCAGAGAAAATTGCAAATTCATCACAGATGCAGAAAATGTATGAACAGCAAAAATGTGAAAATGGAAAAAGAGAACCTACTCATTTGATGGATGACCTTAAAAAAATTATTGATGACATTGAATTAGATAAGGAGATATATTCTCAAAATCAATCAAATGTAATATTTAAATTTAAAGACAATATACCTGTGAAACAGATTTTAGCACTATATGGAGTAAATAAAATTACTACACTTGCTAATGAGCACACATTTAATTGAATACTAATATAACCTGATAAACCAAGATTATGCCTGTTCAATTTCATCCAAATAACCCAATAGATGCACTAGAAAAAATTATCGTAAAAGAAGACGGAAGTCCTCTTAACGGAGAAATTGCTGTTTACAGAAAGCTTTGGGAGGATCTGAGTAAAAGTGACATTGAATGGGATGTTTGGCACGATTTAAAATTACCAGAACATTCAGATAATCACAATTATTACAAAAAAACAAGTGCGCAAATAGATTTTGTAATACTTTCAAAGCATGGATTAATTGTATTAGAAGTAAAAGGAGGTCCTATTTCCACAATGAATAACACATTTTATTATGGAAAAAACTTTGAGACACCGATGAAGCAAAATCCATTCAAGCAAGTAGAAGGGTACAGATTCACCTTAAAAGATAACATACTCAACAACTTAAAGAATTGCTTCTTCTGTGAAGTTGTAACACTTCCTCATGTAGATTATCCTTTTGATTCAAAATTGATCGATTCCAATTTGTTATGGACAGCTTACAATGCGCCAGTTTTCAATAATTCAATCGAAGAATTTCTTTTACGGGCGATTGAATATTCAAAGATTAAACACAAGCGACATTTCAGGAACTATGAAGACCTTACGTCAAAGGAATATTCTGCAATTAAAAAAATACTTAGTCCAAGAATTGGAGATAGAAATCAAAACACCTCGATTAACACCTTGGAATGGCTTGGAGTTCATAACATTGAAATCCTTGAAGGTCTTTATAAAAATCCACGAATCCTTATTGAAGGACCTCCTGGCTCTGGAAAAACCACTATAGCTAAAGCGTTTATAGACAAACAAGCTGGTAAAAAAGGTATTTATTTGTGTTGGAATAGCTTTTTAATGTACTATACTAAATCACTATTGAATGAACGAAATCTATTAAACGACATAGAAATAACAACCTTTTTTCGTTTCTTCCAAAAACTTAATCCAGAAATGGAATATGAAAAATTGAAATCATTTTCAGAAGACGAATTTTATGATTTTGTGAAAGATACTATTTTAAGAATAGAGAATGAAAAAGGCTTTATTCCTTATGACTTTATCGTAATAGATGAAGCACAAGATATATTTGACAAAGGCTTAGATTTATTTATCAATTCTTTCTCAGGTTATAATGGTAAAGGACTTTCAAATGGAAATTCACTTATTCTTTATGACATAGACCAAAGTTATTCTAATAGTGGGAGAAATGTTTCTGAGCTTGCGGATTTGATTTCAGAGTATTATTCTCATTTTAAACTAAATGAAGTAAAACGAAGTATTCAAAACCCCAGTATTAGGAAATTAAGTGAAGAAATATTGGAGAATCCAAAGATATTTAGCAATGAAAATTTTGAAGCTAAATTCTCTAATATTTCTATTATATATCATAATGATTTGAAAAGTGTAAAAAAGCACATAGTAAAATCGATCTTAACGCCAATTCGTGAAGCCGATTCTTCTCTTAAAGGAAATGATTGTGTTATTTTAATAGAATCAACATTTCTAAAAGGAAATTATAAAGGTCATGAAGATTTAAAGGAGCTGTTAATAATAAAAGATGTGGAGGAATTGAATGAATCAAATATTGGAGATACTGCCAATAAGCTCCGATATACGTCAATATTAAAATTTAAAGGATTGGAAAAAAAGAACGTTTATTTAGTTATTTCTGAGCCTTCCGAACTAAATAAATATGAGATATTTATAGGTATTACACGAGCAATGTTAAATCTGGAAATAAACATAGTGAAATAATGAATTTAATAGACCAACATATTCGTCAGCATTTGTTTCGTTTTCAGGACGAGGAAGATGCTCTTTTTCAAAATATCGTTGAGTTGATTCAAAGCGAAAAGAAGGAAAAAAACATCCTTTTGCTACGTTATATTCATTTATTATTGAATGCAGTATTTTCCGAAGAAAACGATAACCCTCAAATATTTCATTTACATTTTACACATAGTCTTAATGATGATTCGTTATCTATAATAGCTCAATATGTGTTAATACGTTTATTTAAAGAAAGTTATACGAAAAACAATTTATCAAGTGGAAATAATGATTGGTTTGAATCAGTTAAACTCAAGCTTAATTCAAAATTGAGAAAACTCAACACTTGTCCAGATGGTGCAAGTGGGAAAAATGGAGGAAATAAAATTTATAAAAATTGGATTAAAGAAAAAACTAGTATAAAAACTCTAATTGATTTTTATTGCGATTTAGGAAATGGTAATGAAATTTTAAATAATACGGTTTTTAATTGTCAGGTCTGGTTAACAAACTCCATAAATGATTTTCTTACTACTAATCCATATGCTTGTACAATTGATAATTACAATGCTTATCCCACATTTAACCTATTAAATACGAAATCGACATTAAATGAAATCGATGAGATAGATAATTCTATCATTGACAATTTAGAGAATGTTGTACTATTTGACTGTGAAAGAAAGAGAATGATGCAAAGTTTTTCACAGCAAGACATGATAAAAGATTATGATGTTAATCTGAAAAAATATTTGATTTTTTCCTTTGGAAATAAAAACAATTCTGTTCAAACTTTCAGAGATAAACTGGTATTAATTCAGAGCAGATTCAAAATAACAAATAATGAAAGTTATCCAATACTTCAATCAGAAATTGATGATTGTCTAAAACGAAAATCTACAAAATACATTCCTGTTACTTTTGTTGGAATTGAGAAGTCTAGTTTTTGGGATGCTTTTTTACTTGAAACAAACGTTCAGGATTTATACGAATTGAGGTCTATAAAAATGATGAATTTATATTCTTTATGTTTCGACAGTGAAATCAAAGATTACATACTGCAAGATATTTTTTCAGAGAAAGACACTTCTGAACTAATATCGGAAGAAACAAAGCAAAGACTATTGAATTTAAGATATGAAGATTTATCAACTCTAAGGAATTGTCTTGGGAATATATTAGAATTGATTATCAGCTCTGATATGAAACAATCTGTATCTGAAAAAATAAAAAGCGAAACCACATTGTTTATTGATGTTTTTATACTTAAATCAAAACAATTAAGAGGTTTGATTTCCAAATCCCTATCACTAAAAGATAGTAATAAACTAATTTCTTGGTCTGAATTAATCCCTAATAAGTATAATAACATTATCATTTTATCATATCAAGATCAAGGAAAATTCCCGTATTATTTTTATCCGAATGTGATAGAAACTACAGTTTTAAAAGATGTAGAAATTACGGCTATCTACCATAAGTTTTTATTTTTAATAAGATACCAATGGGCAAAATATAATGTTACCAAAGATTTGTATAAACTTTTAGATCACCCTTTAAGACAAAAATATTTTCAATGGGAAAGATTAAAGAAATCAATCAATGCCATGAAACCAGAAATAGTAGAAAATACAAATTGGGACTTAGAACAACAATATTCAGGGAACACAAATCGAGAAACCATTAAGCTTAAACTGAAAGGTGAAAGAGAAAAGACTTTCAACTGTTCAGATCTTTTTATTTATTCAAGAGATAAAAAGGTTTTTAAAGTTGATAAAATCGGAAATATTATAGAAGCAATTGATGAGGATGAAAAATATTTTGTTCATTATCTTGATGAAATTCAAGAACGCATCAATCTGTATGAAAAGATAATGGATAGATCTCAACAAGATGAGGAGTTGAACATTATTCGTCAGCAATTTGAAATAAATGAAACAGATTCAGGAAGGCTTTGGAAACTTTTATTAAAACAAAAAGCATCAACAAGTAATGAAGAAGCATTATATGAAGAGTTAAAAAATCATTTTGAAACCAAAGGAGTTAAAATTGTTTCATTACATCATTTTACAAATAATTGGATAAATCCAGAAAGTGATTCTATTGCTCCTATCAGTAAAAAAGTATTTATAGAACTTTGTAATTTTCTTGGATTACCACCAATATATTTCACACTAATTCGTCGATTAAAAAATGCATCTAAACAATCCAATCGGCAAAGTACTCGGCAAATGAATCGACTTTTACAGGATTTATTCAATGATAGTAGTTTTGACGAAAGTGAGGATATTGATAAAATTATCACAGCTAATCTTGAAAACTATAAAAGGAAACATCCTTTGGATGAATTAGGTATTGATGAAAGATACTTGGGAGACAATTTGGTTGCTTTAGTTGAATTAATAAAGCCAGAGATTGTATTAAAAGAAATGGAAAAATTCAAAAAGGTTGAATAATGAATAAAGTACTACAAAAAAGAAAAGATTTAGAAACGTTTATTCGGGAACAAACATTAGGCCCAGGAATAAACGGGTATAAGTTTGTTGACTTAGAAAATGAACTTTTATTAGAAAAAGATCTTAGTAAAGAACCATCAATAAACTATAACACTGAAATTTTAGACATTGTTCCTGCTGCGATTTATAGTACAGGTATTCTTTTTCCTGAAGATCATAGTGAAACCTGCCAGCAAGGAGCCGTTTTAGATAACAATGAACAAACTAAAGAAGAAGATGGTGTTGACGAAAAAGATTCACAGAATAATAGTATGGAATCTGACGAGGCTTCTAATGGCATAGAACTAAATCAGATGTACCCCAAAATGATGGGACTTACTTTCTGTTTAGAAAAAGAAAATTTAGAGAAAGATGAAATAACATTCGACGTTTCATTTAGATATTACCAAAAACTAAAACAAGACAAAGAAGGAAAGTTCAACAACAAATACGGATTATTGTGCGAAGTTGAAATAGAAAAGCTAAGAAACTTTTTGACTGAAAATAAGTTAGCTCAATTTTCAATTCTTACCAAAGGGCAAAACGTTTTTTTGTTATTATCAAAAATTAGTTCAGAACAAATAACTGAACTAAAAACAACTATTCGAAATATACAAAAAAGCTGTGCAGAAAACTTATTCGATAAAGCGAGTGAAATTTATAGCTTACCCCGTTTAACAAAGAATAAATCTTACTTGAGCAGTTTAAAATCAACGATTTATTATGAACTAAAAAACTCAATTGTTGATAACATTACAAGACAAGAGCTATATGTTATTACTCAAGAAATAGAATTGATTGAAAATATTACGGATCATCTACGAAATCTATTAGATGCATATTCTGGAGGTTATGGACTTTGGCAATCAAATCTAATTAATAGAACAATAAAACTTCAAAATATTGATTTTCCAAAATCAAGAAGCAAAACATCTTTTTTATATAATAAACCAGAATCAGTAAAAAATATTATTGTAATTGACGAGAACGGAGAAGAAAAAACAGGACTGGAACATCTTTTCAAATTCAATATTACGGATAAAGAAGAAGAGTACGCTTCTCTATCTGCCAATATTCAACTAAACCGAGATTCAAGAGTAAAATCCGATAAGATTTTTGTAAAAATCCAATTAATTAACACAAGCTCTCCTTTTACATTAAACAAAAAAAATGATGATAACAGATATTTCTCGACTTTTAATGAAGTGGTAAATCAACGAACATTTTTTGGTGTTAAAATTTCTGTAGAAGACGATTTTTTGGTACCGTACTCTGATTATCAATATTTAAAAAATGAATCTGGAATTTACGATGAAGATACAACAACTCAATTTATTTATGATCAATTTAAGGATTACGCTATCGGTCATGGTTGTTCTGCAAAATGGGATATCGATAATAAAAGAGTAGAAACAGAATATTTGCCCGACTGCCAAACGCCTGATATTGATCCAATACCTCGAGATAAAAGCAAACCTGCAATTGAGACTGTTAATGGTAATTTTGTTTCGCCACTATTTTTACCAAATTCACACCCACAAGAGTTCAAATGGCTTTCTATATTTTCCGATACAGAAAATAACGACGTTGTAAACGGTTTACTGGCATTTGTAAATTCGTATGGAAAATGGATTGAGAACAAAAAAAATGATATAAAATATCAATCTGATTTAAAAGATATTGCCTTTCAAGAATTAGAAGAATGTAAGAAAGATTATCAACGAATGAAAACTAATATTGAAACTTTATTGCAAGGAGAAAATAATAAAGACAATTTAGATTCATTCCGATTGATGAATGGAGCGATGTTTATGCAATTATGGCATTCTGTAAAGGTTAAAGAAAATAAAGTCATTTCTATACTTGAACAAGAAGATTTTCATCTTTTTGATTTCGATTTTTATAAACAAGCTGATGATAAACTGTTTTCTCAAACGGAATCTGCTGGTTGGAGAGCATTCCAATTAGCTTTTATTCTTTTAAATCTCGATGGTGTCTTCAAAATTAAAAATGATAATAATTGGGAGAAAAGAAACGAATGGGTGGACTTAGTTTGGTTTCCGACAGGTGGTGGAAAAACAGAAGCATATCTTGGATTAATCGCTCTTACAATAATCAATAGAAGAAAATTGTATAAAGAAGAAGGTGGAGGAGTTGCTTCTATTATGCGATATACTTTACGTTTGCTTACAATGCAACAATTTCAAAGAGCAACATTAGTGATAATGGCGTTGGAATTAATTAGACGTTGGAATCAATATGAATTAGGAAGTGAGCCTATTACAATTGGGTTATGGGTTGGAGATAACTCCCTACCAAATAAAACAGAAGACTTAATAATTGAATTTGAAAAACTAAACAATCAGCAACCTAATAAAATTCCTTTTTCAAATTGTCCTTGGTGTGGAAATGACATTGAAGGAGAGGATAAAGAAGATACTGAAAATTTAAATAACCGAGAAAATCATTGGTTCTCAAATAAAGTTCACCTAAAGTGTTCAGATAATAAATGTTCCTTTTCATATCCAAAAAGACGAGCAAGAGTGAGACAAAGTGATCAAGGTTCAATCCCTGTTTGTCTTTCTGATGAAATCATTTATCAACATCCACCAACATTGTTATTTGGTACAGTTGATAAATTTGCGCAATTAGCTCACAAAGTAAATGGTACAGACAAAGGAAGAAATATAGATTCAAGACGTTTATTCGGTAGGGGGAATTGGGAGCAAGGAAAACCTCATGCTGGCTATCTGCCACCAGATTTGATTATTCAAGATGAGCTTCATTTATTACTTGGACCTCTTGGTTCTGCAGTTGCATTGTTTGAAGCCGCCGTTGATCAACTTTGTACAAGAGGGGATGGAACAAGACCAAAAATAATTTCATCCACGGCTACGACTCGAAATACGCAATTACAAATTGCTGCATTGTTTGACAGAAAGGTTAATCTTTTCCCCAAACCTGGAGTAGAATGTGATGATTCGTTCTTTGCATTCTATAGAAGAAAATTCAGTAATGCTGAGAAAGAGTCCGAAAAGTATTTATCCAAAAGAAAATATATTGGAGTGTTACCTACGGGCAGAACACAAATTTGGATGCAAATGAGATTGGCAGCCATCATTATGACGCATCGGGCAATTTTTGAAATAAAAGAATTATCTAATAACACTCCGATTGATTTTGAAAAATATAAAGACTTTGAAAAAGCAATGGATTATTATCATACAACTATCTCCTATTTCAATAGCTTAAAAGAAGTTGGTAAAACCCAATCTCAAATACAGACTTATATTTTGAAAGAACTTCGAAGAGTTTTCAATCGAGTTATTCGTCCACAAAAATTAATGCACCCAATTTATACTTATGGACCTATAAGAGAATCTGAATTAACAGGCAGATTATCAGGAGAAGAAGTGAAAGAGGAACTTAAAGAAGTAGAATCGAAATGGAAGGCTAAAAATAGATTTGCAAACAATCAAAATGATGAAATTATAAGAGGTAGTACGCCGCCTGAATTTGTTGTAGCAACCAATATGATTTCTGTAGGAATTGATGTTTCACGGTTCAATACTATTGTTATGAACTCAATGCCAAGAAATAATGCTGAATATATTCAAGCAAGTAGCCGTGTAGCAAGGAATGATTATGGTTTGGTCTTAACTGTACATCATCCTTTCAGGGCAAGAGATATATCACACTATGAGAAGTTTATTGAGTTTCACGAAAAGATGTATAGTTATGTTGAACCTATTTCCATTACACCATTTACAAAAAAATCTGTTGAAAGGTATATGGGCTTGTATTTAGCGACAATGCTTCGTCATACTACAAGATTTACAGAAAGAAATTCAGCAAGTAGCATTTCTTCAATTACAGAATCAGAACTTTTTATGATTATTTCTGAAATGACATCTTATTTTGAAAAACGAAAAGTAAGACTTTCCAATTTTGATAAGTTAGTTAACAACCTACTAAGACAAGAGAATGTTATTCAAATTAAACAATGGATTGAAGAAGCTTTCGAAGAATGGAAGAAGTTTGAAGAAAGTCTTGATAGCTCAACAGATTTAGTTTTCACTAGAAAGAAAAATGGAGCAAATCAAGTAAGAAAACAAGAACAGCTTTACGTTGATATAGAGGAATATGAAGGTAATATTCATAGTGAAAAATGGCAAGTTCCAATGTCTCTACGAGTAATTGAGCCAGAAGCTGCAATTAAAATAAATTCAATTTAAAAATGAAAATATTAAACTCCAACCAGTATAATCAAGGTATAGGAAAGTATAAATTACTGTCTTCAACGGCAGGTGTGGGTTCAATTATTACAACAAAGGTTGGTTCTTATGTATTGATTTCTGACATTAACAAATGGAAATTTATGAAATGGGCGAATTCCAAAGTAGAAACAATTCGTACAACCAATTCTGATGACAGAAAAGTTTATGATATAAGTGAATCTGAAATAGGCAAACGTGGTATTGATTTTATAAATGACCAACGATTTATTTGCTTTATAAGAGCTGAAAAAGAATTGAACAATTTAGTTTGTTTAATTGGTGTTCCACACATGGCACTCAATGAATCTTTCAATACGCCAAATTGGAAAAATCATCCTATAAAGGCAGCATTGGAAAACACAGGAGAAACAGGAACGTCAAGTGATTACATGATTGTCGGAACACATTTTCCTAAATGGTTCAAAAATAAAAAAGGTGAACTTAAAACAGTTTTGGAATGGAAAGAATTATGGGAAAGAGAAAGTCGCAAAAACAATGGAATACCAACAATCAGCGAATTTGCTCCGCCAAGAGATATATCTGATTTTGTAAGAGAATTTAAGCGAAAAGACGCTGAAGGGCGTGAAATAAATTATAGAGAATATAAAGAACTAGAACAACTAAACTTATCTTTAATTTGTCCTAATGGACATTTGTCCGATATACCTTGGTCAAAGTTTTTAGTCTGGAAAACACTAAAAGGGAATTATCAGTTAGCGAAAGATAATGAAAATGGAGAGAATTTATTTGATTTAGAGCCATGTTGCAGTAATCCTAATTTAATTTGGACAGAAAGTAAAACCAAATCCGAAGGTTATGGAAGTATTTATATAGAATGTAAAAGTTGTGGATTAGGTTCAGGTGTCTCAAAAGAAAAACCGAAAGTTAATTTAGAGGGGATTAATAGCTTACAACCAAACTGTAAAGGGCAAAAACCTTGGGAAATAGAATTGTCAGTTCCAGAATCCATTCCTTTTGAAAAATGTTATATTCTAGGTGAACAACAGAACGGTCGTGGGAAAATGCAGGTTTCATTGGTTACAGCAAATAATGTATATTATGCAAACGTTTTTTCCAGTTTATTTATTCCAATGCATTTAGCTCAAGATATTTCAATAGAATTACTTGATGCACTCGAAATATTAGAAGAACGCTACAACAAAAGAAATAGCAACAAAGCTATTTTAAAAGAGGATTATTGGTTAAATAAAGTAGAAGATGATTTTGACGAATTTTTAAGCGATAATGACATTCAGATAGAATCAGACCAAGAGCAATTTTCAAAATCATTAAAAAGTATTTTCCTAAATATTGATAATGAACAATCTAAGGATCCGTACGAAGAATATCGATGGCAAGAATACAGATGTTTTTCTCAGAATTCTTCAATTCCAAATATTAAAGAAAATAAAGGGCTTAGCTTTCAAGATATTGTATTAACAAGTGAACTACAATCATTTTTTACTAAAATACAACAAGTAGAAGAACTAAAGGTAACTAATATTCAATTTGATTTTACTAGAGTGAAGCCTAAAGAACGAATAGTACGTTTAAATGAGGTTGGGGAAAAAGTTGTTGAAGACGCATCAATAGGGCAAAATATTTTTTCAATAGGAAAGGACGAGTTGTTTGTTTTGCCAGCGAATGAAACTTATGGTGAAGGTTTGTTTTTTCAGTTTAATGATGATGCAATTAATACATGGATAAATCAGAATTCTACAAAGTTAAACGAAAGATTTTCAAAATTTACGAGTCGAGAAATTAATTATAAAGAACAAGGAGCTGGAATAAAACAAAAATTAGCTAACAATGGCTTGAAACATTTTTTAATCCACTCGTTTTCCCATTTAATGATGAGAGAATTAGAATTCTCTTGTGGTTATCCAACTGCTAGCTTAAAAGAAAGGCTTTTTATTTCAAACACTTCTGATAGAACAATGTCTGGTGTTCTAATTTATACAGCAGAAGGCTCTGAGGGAAGTATGGGAGGTTTAGTTTCACAAGGAGAACCTGAAGAAATACTAAATATCATAAAAAAGGGATTAGAAAGATCAACTAATTGTTCGTCAGACCCATTATGTTGGGAATCTGACGGACAAGGTATTTTTGACCTCAATTTATCTGCTTGCTTTTCTTGTTCATTAGTAGCTGAAACTACTTGTGAGGAAATGAATTTGGGGCTAGACAGAAGAATACTCATTGATGAAGAATATGGTTTCTTTAAATCTAAATTTGAAAATCTGTAGTGGCTAACCTTTCCAAATCTTCCCAAAAAAGGTTCGAGATTTGTTCAGTTGGGGCTACAGGTAAAAGGACATCTTTATAAAGATGTCCTTTTTTTATTTGGTTTATTTTGGACACTTTCCGTCATTATCACTTTTTAATTAAGTAATTTTGCTTTAACAGAAACAATAAAACATAATTACCAATGATTAAAAGATTTAGTATAGTACTATGTCTTGCCATATTATCTTTCTCTTGTTCAAAAGAAGATAATGCTATAATAGACAAACCTATTCCTGAAGATCCAAATCCTCCTATCACAGACAACAATCTCTATGATTCGAATAACTATATTCCAGTAACAAAGGAAGAAATAGCTTACTATAGAGATATTGATCTAAATTTAAGAGGGTTAAAATTAAAAGAATCTTTAAACAAACTCGTTACTAAGACTCATAGACACTTAAAGTACACTCCTGATGTATGGAACGCTTCAAAAATAACTGATGAAGACCCTGATAACCCAAACAATGTTTTATTAATATATGGTTGGCCTCATGGAGAAAGTAATAAAGATGTACATTCACGATCTTTAGATAAAGAACGCAGAAATACAAGTGGAACAAGCAACCCTAATCTAAGAGATAAACTATGGGAACGTGAACACGTGTATGCAAAGTCTCTCGCTAATCCAAAACTAGTTACAGATAAATATCCTGGATATACAGAAATAGGTTTAATCGCAGGAACAGATGTCCACAACCTTCGTCCTATTAATGGTGAGTGGAATAATACTAGAGGTAATCTAAAATTTGTAGATGGTAAAGGTAATTCTGGAAAAAGAGGAAACTACTGGTATCCTGGTGAAGAGTGGAAAGGTGATGTAGCTAGAATGATGATGTATATGTTCGTGCGATATGAACAGCAATGTCATCCAGGAGCTATTGGAGAAGGATCTATCCTATTCTTTAATAAAGGTGAAAGAGATGGCATGATTGACTTATTCTTAAAATGGAATGAAGAAGATCCTGTGTCTGAAATAGAGATAAAACGTAATGACTATCACGGTAACCCAAATAATCAATATTCTCAAGGAAATAGAAATCCTTTTATTGACAACCCTTATTTAGCAAATCTAATCTGGGGAAATGATAATGGTAAACTTAAATTATCAGAAAACAAATGGGCTAAAAAATAATATTTTTTACAAAAAAAAAACGACTATCAGATTGATAGTCGTTTTTTTATTTATTTTTCTTTTCAAACATAAGTTCTTTTACCTTCTCTTTATCTTCTTTCTCCTTATCTAGATCGAACATTGTTCCGAATACTCGATCCCAAAAAGTATTACTTACACCGAAGCCCATGTCTTCATCTTTATAGTGATGCAAATGGTGGTTACGCCATAGTGGCTTCATAAACTTAAAAGGTGGTGCAAATGCATGAATAGCATAATGCATCGACGCATATAACAGATACCCTATTATAAAACCGGGATAAAAACCAAATGTATATCTACCCATAATCAGATAATGTAATCCAAAAAGTAAAGAAGCTAAAATAATACTAGGTACAGGTGGCATGAATAATCGCTGTCTATCACGAGGATAATGGTGATGATTACCATGCATAATATAAGCAAACCTTTGTGCATTCGGTTTATCACTTATTAAATGAAAGATATAACGATGTGCTAGATATTCAAAAAAAGTCCAGAATATCATTCCTCCAAAGAATAGAAGAATCAGATTCTGGACTGATAAATTGTAATCTGTATATCCTAGATATACTATATATGATAATACAGGTATATACATCCCCCAAATAACTGCAGGATGCCCCTTAGTAAGCATTTCTAAATAAGGATTCTTAAATAATCTAGCCTGACCCTTATTGTGGATTTTATCAAATTTCATAACTACATTAACTTAATTAAAGCTAATATAATTATTTTTTACCACTTAATAATAACACTTCCCCAAGTAAATCCACTTCCAAAAGCTGCTAATACAACTAAATCACCTTCTTTAATCTTACCCGCTTCCCAAGCTTCTGTTAAAGCTATTGGCACAGAAGCAGCGGTTGTGTTTCCGTATTTTTGGATATTATTAAATACTTGGTCATCTGATAAACCAAACTTCTGTTGAATAAATTGAGAGATTCTTAAATTAGCTTGATGCGGGATTAACATATTAATATCTGATATCTGTAGACCATTTGCTTCTAATCCTTCATTAATCACCTCGCTAAAACGAACTACTGCATTTTTAAACACAAACTGTCCATTCATATGCGGAGTGTAACTAACATCGTCTGGGTCATTATCTTTTAAGATATCTGTTACCCATCTACCTCCCATTCCTGGTGCTAATAAAGCTAATTCTTCTGCATGCTCTCCCTGTGAGTGGATATGTGTAGATAATAATCCTTGTTCTTCATTCTCAGAGCGAGTCAATACTGCTGCTCCAGCTCCATCACCAAAAATAACAGACACACCTCTACCTCTAGTGGTCATATCTAAACCTGTAGAGTGTACTTCTGACCCTACGACAAGTACATTTTTATACATCCCTGTTTTAATATACTGATCTGCTATAGACAAAGCATAGATAAAACCTGAACACTGCGCACGAATATCTAATGCTGCAACAGTATTTAATCCTAATTCACGTTGTAACATTACCCCTGGTCCTGGGAAATAATAATCAGGGCTCAAAGTAGCAAATACGACAAAGTCAATATCCTCAGCCTCTACTCCTGCTCTTTCCATCGCTATACGAGCAGCCTTTACTCCCATTCCAGAAGTTGTATCTTCTTCTAATGCTTTGTGTCTTCTTTCATGTATACCTGTTCTCTCTACAATCCATTCATGGTTAGTGTCCATTATCTTTGCCAGGTCGTCATTGGTCACTACATTCTCAGGAACGTAATATCCTAATCCGCTTATTTTTGATCTAAACATTTTTAAAAAAATTGGTTTACGAGCTACAAAAATACACTAATAACTAAAAACTTAAACATTTTTGCCACAAAAAGGCTATACACTAACAGAACACTCAATAATTTCATTTATATTAGCCAACCTAACGTTAAAACTAACCATAATGAGAATCATCAAAACAACCTTATTATCCCTATTTTTGATTAGTTCTATGTACGCACAAGAAAATGTTACATATCAAAAGCCATCTCAAGAAATTCTAGAATTAGCTGACTTCGAAAGAGCACCTGCTATATCTATGGACAACAAAATGGAATATATGCTTCTAAGCTATAGGAGTACATATAAAACATTAATGGATTTGAATGTAAATGAAATGAGACTTGCTGGTTTACGTATCGATGTAAACACTAATATTTCAAGCACAGTAACTTATATTACTAACCTAAAAGTTAGAAAAATAAAAGATACTCAAGAAATACAAGTAAAAGGATTACCAGCTAATCCTAGAATTACTAATATTACTTGGTCTCCTGATCAATCAAAATTAGCATTCACTAACACTGCTGAAAACGGTGTGGAACTTTGGATCTTAGACGTAAAAACTGCTCAAGCAACTAAACTTACTGAGGCAAATTTAAATGCAAACATCGGTAACCCTATTACTTGGTTTAAGGATAGCCAATCTTTATTGATTAACCAAATCCCTGCTAATAGACCTGCATTAATCGATACTTCTAAAAACCTACCAACAGGCCCTATCGTATCTGTAAGTGAAGGTGTTGTTTCTCAAAACAGAACATACCAAGATTTATTAAAGAATAAAACTGACGAGGCTAACTTCGAAACTTTAGTTACGTCTGAATTATATAAAATAGACCTAAAAGGAAATAAAACACTTTTCAAAAAAGGAGATTTATTTGTTGGTTCTAGTTTCTCTCCTGATGGAGAATATTTAATGGTTACTACATTACAGAAACCATTCTCTTACTTAGTATCACTAAACCGTTTTCCTATGAAAACTGTAGTTTATGACAAAGCGGGTAACTTAGTAAAAGAAGTAAATGATATTCCTTTAAATGAAATTATGCCTAAAGGTTTTATGGCTACACGTGAAGGAAAAAGAAGTATGGGATGGAGAGCTGATAAAGCTGCTACTATTTATTATGTAGAAGCTCTAGATGGTGGTGATCCTGCTAAAGATGTACCTTTCAGAGACGAAGTATTCACTTGGGATGCTCCATTTACTGATGCTCCTAAATCTATTGTTAAGCTATCTCAACGTTATGGTGGTATCACTTGGGGCGATAACAACTTAGCTTTAGTAGGTGACCAATGGTATGACACTAGAAATACTAGAACGTTCATTATCAATCCATCTAAATTTAATGATGCTCCTGTAAAAATAGAAGACAGAAATTCACAAGACGTATACAGTGATCCAGGTACATTCGAGTTAAAAAGAAATGAATTTGACCGTTATGTACTAGCTAAAGAAAACAATAAGCTATTCTTAATAGGAAAAGGTTATACAGCTAAAGGACAATTCCCTTTCATCGATGAGTTCGATTTAAAAACATTAAAAACAAAAAGATTGTACCAGTCTAATTACACAGATAAAAAAGAGACTATTCAATCTATAGAAGATGTAAAGAAAGGACTAGTATTAGTGTCTATTCAATCAGCTACTGAATATCCTAACTACTACTTCAGAAATATCAACAAGAAGAATGACTTAAAAGCAATCACTTCATTTAAAAATCCTTTCAGCTCTTTAAACGGAGTACACAAAGAGGTGATTAAATATAAGAGAGAAGATGGTTTAGAATTATCTGGTACTTTATACTTACCTGCAGGATATGATATTAAAGCTAAGAAGGAGAAATTACCTCTATTAATCTGGGCTTACCCTGCTGAGTACAAAGACAAAAATAGTGCTGCGCAAGTAACACATAACCCTAATGAGTTTACATTCCCTTCTTATGGATCATTTATCTATTGGGTGACTAAAGGATACGCTGTATTAGATGATGCTGCATTCCCTATCGTTGGAGAAGGTAAAGAAGAACCTAATGATACTTATGTAGAACAATTAGTAGCGAATGGTAAAGCAGCTATTGATGCTGTAGATGCATTAGGATATATAGATAGAAAGAGAGTAGCTGTAGGAGGACACTCTTACGGAGCGTTTATGACAGCTAACTTACTTACTCATTCAGACTTATTTGCAGCAGGTATTGCACGTAGTGGAGCTTACAACAGAACATTAACTCCATTTGGTTTCCAAACAGAACAAAGAAACTATTGGGAAGTTCCTGAAGTATACAATACAATGTCTCCATTCATGAATGCTAGTAAAATGAAAACTCCAATGTTATTAGTACACGGTGAAGCAGATAATAACCCTGGAACATTTACATTACAAACAGAGCGTTACTTCCAAGCTTTAAAAGGACTAGGAGCACCTGTAAGAATGGTTATTCTACCTAAAGAAAGTCACGGTTACGCAGCTAAGGAAAATATCTTCCATTTACTATGGGAACAAGATCAATTCTTAGAGAAAAATGTAAAAAACAAAAAATAATATATTTTAAAAGCTCAGCAATTGCTGAGCTTTTTTCTTATATCCACTACAAAAAAACGCCACTTAATTAAAGTGGCGTTTTTTTATTATTGAAATTTCTTTAATGCTAGTTTAATCTTAGTTCCTTTTTCGATATCAAAAGGATGGTCAAAGAATACTACCCTATCCTCATTAAAGAAAGTTTTTATCATATAACCATCTCCTTTAAAATAAGATTCAAGTACCTCTACCTCTATTTGTCCTTTTTGTTTTGAGAGCATTAATTGGTGAGGATATATTAGCAATAATTCATCCTCTTCAAAAGAAGTTGTAAAATCCGAGATATACAATTCATTTACCTCTCCGAATAAAGATGCAACATACTTATTCAATGGGAACTCATATACATCCTTCGTTTCTCCCATATCCACTAACTCACCATCTTTTAATACAATAGTCTCGTCAGCAAAACTCAATGCATCTATACTATCATGAGTAGCCACTATACAGGTAATTCCTTTTTCTTTTAAATAAGCAAATAGATTACGTCTAAGCAGACTTCTTCTCGAATAATCAATATGACTAAATGGTTCATCTAATAATAGAATCTCAGGCTCTAAAGCAAGTACACGAGCTATAGCAACACGTTGTTGTTGTCCACCACTTAGGTGTTTTACTTTTACATCTGCATAGTCATCTAAATCTACTAATGTCAAAAGTTCTTTTATACGATGCTCTTTCTCTTCCATATAAAAGTTAGAAAGATACTTCCCTATATTTTCTTTTACAGAAGTAAAAGGCATTAAATCGAAATCTTGAGCTAGATATCTCATTTCATCTATTCCGGGAACCAAATGATACGCAGGCCCTAAAACTTGCTTGTTATTCCAGTGAATTTCTCCTTGATCTAGATCTTGTAAACCATAAATCAATTTTAACAAAGTACTCTTGCCACATCCACTTTCTCCCAACAGAGCAACATGCTGTCCTTTTTCGACAACCAAGCTA
Source organism: Myroides sp. (assembly GCF_032073645.1). Lineage (NCBI taxonomy): Bacteria > Pseudomonadati > Bacteroidota > Flavobacteriia > Flavobacteriales > Flavobacteriaceae > Myroides > Myroides sp. The sequence continues at coordinate 1,349 of NZ_DAMANB010000008.1, read as the reverse complement.
AGGTTATTAATAACTGTTTTTTCTTCTAAGTAACTAAATGATATATTTTTAAGTAAAAGCATTTCTATTTTTTATGAAAAACAAATATAATAATATCCCTTTAAGCACTATATAATATTAACTTTTAATAATAAAAAAGGGAACCACTATTGGGTTCCCTTATATACTGTATTCAATACAAATTACTTAGCAGCTAAATAACGCTCAGCATCTAATGCTGCAATACATCCAGAACCTGCAGCTGTAATAGCTTGTCTGTAATCTTTATCTTGTACATCTCCACAAGCAAAAACTCCTTCAACATTCGTTTTACTAGTCTTTCCTTGAGTGATTAAATATCCTGTCTCATCCATCTCTAATTCTTCTTTAAAGATATCTGTATTAGGCTTATGACCAATAGCCACGAAGAAACCTGTAGCTTCAATATCTTTCTCTTCACCAGTGATATTATTTTTCACACGAACACCTGTTACTACATTACCATCTCCTAATACATCTACTGTAGACGTATTCATTAGGATTTCGATGTTTTCAGTATTACGTACACGTTCCTCCATAATACGAGATGAACGGAACTTATCACTACGCACTAGCATAGTAACTTTCTTACATAATTTAGATAAGTAATGAGCTTCCTCACAAGCTGAATCTCCAGCTCCCACGATTACTACTTCTTGATTTCTATAGAAGAACCCATCACAAACTGCACATGCAGATACTCCTCCTCCTAATGATAAGTAATGTTGCTCTGATGGTAATCCTAAATACATTGCTGTCGCACCAGTAGAGATAATAACAGTATCAGCATGAATCTCAGTCGTTTCATTTACCCATACTTTCTTTACATCTCCTTTTAGTTCAGCCTTCGTTACCCATCCATCACGGATATCAGCACCGAAGCGTTGTGCTTGTGCCTGTAATTGCATCATCATTTCAGGTCCTGTAACTCCTTCTGGATATCCAGGGAAGTTCTCTACTTCATTTGTTGTTGTTAATTGTCCTCCTGGTTGTAGACCTTGATAAAGCACAGGTGCCATATTCGCACGTGCAGCATAAATAGCAGCTGTATAACCAGCAGGTCCTGATCCGATAATTAAGCACTTTACTCTTTCTATAGTTGGCATATTTCTTCCTTTTATTTGTTTCTAAACAAAAATACTTTTTTAAACCATATCTCTACATAAAAAATGATTTAAAATATTAATACTTAAATACAGATAATCTATTCTCTTCAAAATATTATACCTATCAAAACATATTATATCACCTAAAGTATCTTTTTCTTCCTTTACACATTGAAGTCATCTTGACTTTTTAGTTTTCTGAAATTTCTTTAGTCCTATAACAAT
>NZ_DAMANB010000007.1:56251-161568 GCF_032073645.1 Myroides sp. | reverse complement strand
TAGCGACACAAATTTCTATAACCCTTCTTTATTTTACAAAAGTCAAGACGACTTCTATATTCTTCAGCAAATAACAATAAAATTTCCCTGCATATTAGGTTAATTTTTAATTATACACAAAAGAAATAAATATATAATAGAAATTCATTATATCACCTCTATTCATCCTTTCACCACTCCTATACAGAATATAACACATTAATTACAAAACGATTAACACACTAAAACTCCTCCTTTCAAAACAATACGTAGCTACTTCTCTACTGACTGCATCACCCAATATTCATCACAGAAATAACAACACTCCACAATGCAGACTAGAAACACAAAGGTAAAAAACAGACTAAAATTCATATTTCGCCCTAATTTCTCTATTTTTCCGAGTATACAAAATCGGGGTCGTCGGCTTGTGGTCGGCATATGATAGGCATTTGGTCGGCTTAAAAATATTGTTTTAAGCTGACCACATACCCAGCACTAGCCTAGCATACTGGAAACATAGTGAGCTAAACATATCGTATTTTACACCTATTGTATCTTAAATAGCACACATTGCACTACTTATCTGTAAATAAAAAGTAGGTAATCAAGAAAATTATATACTTAAAAAAGGGATAAAATTGACACGCTAAACTGTCTAGAAAGGAGGCAAACACTAAAATAATGTAATACTAGTATCTGTCTGAATAAAACGATTTTATGATCTGTTCTCCTAATTTTAGGATGTGATCCTCCCTTATACAATGTCACACTAGGCTTCCTAATACGAACGAAATTTCAAAAACTACAAATACTATTAGCTCTGTATATCGAGTAAATAATCATGAAAAAACAGCCATAAAAAAAGTCGATTAAACGCAATGTTATTGCGTTTAATCGACTTTGAATATATTTATATACTGTGTACTAGAACTTCAAATAGGCTCCTATCTGAAATGTATTATTACGCATATAATCCGAATCATCATATCGACTACTATAGTGATACTCATCAGCAGATGCATTAATACTCACTATACCAGGCATCCAGCGAGCTTCTATCCCGATGCGCTTGGTAATATCGATACCGATACCGAGGTTAAGTGTTAAGTCAATAGGAGTGACATTATACTTACTGCTATTTGTTGCTATAGCTAAACCAGGTCCTGCTTGTAAATTAATCTTACCAAAATAGAATTTATTAATCACGTTAATGTCTATGTAACTAAGTTTTAATTCATCTGCATCTCGCTGATACGGATCATAATGTGGATTATTATTTGTTCCTTTCACTCCTTGACGTGAGTATATCAGCTCAGGTTGTAATTCATAAAATCTAGCAAAACGAATAGGCAATTGTATCCCTGCGTAAAAATCAGTGCGATAATCTCCACCTATATTAGTTACATTACTAATACTCCAACCACCGCGTATACCGGGATTAAGTATCTTTCTTTTCTCTTTAGCATAAGACTGACTTACCCCCATGACTATTAAAAGTGTAAGTAATAGTTTTTTCATAATTATAGTGTGTTTATAGTAGCCAAAAGAGATTAGAATCTAAAGTAAGCTCCTACTTGAAGTATATTGTTGCGCATTTCGCCATTATCACTATCATAGTAATAATCATTAATACCAATCAGACCAGGCATCCAGCGAGCTTCTATCCCGATGCGCTTGGTAATATCAATACCGACACCTAAATTAATAGTTAGGTCTACTGGGGTCATTTCTGATACGTTATTATGAGCTTGGATGGCAATACCTGGTCCTACCTGAAGATTCAATCGACCAAAGTGAAACTTATTAATCACATTGATATCAATATACCCCATTTTTAAATCAACTGAACGACCATGTCCATTCTCATAATAGATTCTGTCAACGATATTATCTGCCCCTTGACGAGAGTACACTAATTCTGGTTGAAGCGAATAAAACTTAGCTAAGCGTATAGGAAGTTGCACCCCTACATAGAAGTTTGTACGGGAGTCCCCCCCAGAGTTTACAACACTGCTAAAGTTCCATCCTCCACGAACACCAGGCGTTAGTATTCTTTGTTTCTTTTGTGCATAAGACTGACTTATACCCATGATTAATAAAAGTGTAAGTAATAGTTTTTTCATAATTATAGTATCTGTGTGGTTCATACTTCTTATTTACTCATCAGTCATAGGGGTAAGTATTATACGCATCGGAAAATTGTAATGTTCTATCGATAAGATAGGCTTATCATTCTCTGATTGTACATAATTATATGATACTTTAGCTTTCTTCGGTGTACCATAGACTAGGCGAGAAACTCTGCCTAAGGCATTGTCCCAAAACACTACAGTCTCTAACTTATTATACCTTCCTAAGAAGACTGTATCGCCTTCTCTTAGACTAAGTTTCTTCACAGGTAACTGAACAGCAGTAAACAACTGAAAATCTTTAGCTAAGATATTTAATATTAGCTTCTTATTTATATCACTCATCACATAATTAACAGCATATTTATCCGAATAAATAGAAAAATCAAATAATGTGTTTCCAAAATCAGAAGTCATAACCACTCTGTGCTGATTCTCATCCATGCGCTTAACCACTAAGAGCCCACTTAGTTCGTGTTTAAACACTGTCATATTTGCCCTAAAGATGTGTTCTTCACCTAGGGTAGCAAAATAGTTATTCTCGATAACACTCTCCTGAGTAATAAAGCTATCTGTATAAATACCATCGAGCTTAATACTTTTACACGATACCGCTAAAAGGCTACACAGACTAATTAGTAAAACTCGAATCATTTAGTTTGATATTCGTTTTCTTATTCTTAAATACGATGCGTGTGTAGTCATCCGAAGGCTCCACTAACTTCACTTCAGATACAGTACTCTGCCCTTCATCGAAGTATAAAACGATTTGTGAGATATACTGAGATATATCTTTACTTAGAGGGATAAGCTTCGCTATACTGCGTTTATTATCTCTGAAATAAGAAATTTTAAACTCCTTTTCATCAAACATATTCCCACTGATACTGCCTACAATAAGGTTATTGATCTTAGCGAACTTCTTGTTATTTCCTATATCTACCTTGTTTTTCTTGCCTTGATCATTGATGCTTATTTTATTGTCTTTAAAGGCAATGCTGTACTCAAACGGCGTACTGTATTTCCACAGTAGCTTATTAGGCACTTGTAATAGCATTTCACCTTTTGACTCGATGTCTTTTGACATAAAGCTCATGTGCTTATACTGCGTAAAGTCTGTAGATAAGCTTGTTATTTCTTTGGTTTTAGAGACAACCTCTTTCTTAAATGAAGCAATCTCAGCTTGACTCATTGCTTTTTCTTGTGCCAATGAGACTGTTGTCATCACCAGTAAAAACAATGTACTTAATACCTTTTTCATACGTTTAATCATTTAATAATTGGTCTAGAGTGACCATCTCATATCCCTGTTTAGTCAGTTCGATAAGCAGTAGCTCTAGCGCCTGTACACTCTTATCTGTCGTATCGTGTAGTAAGATAATAGCTCCAGGTCTAATCTTGTGTTTTATACGTTCAAAAATACGTTGTTCTGTTTCAATAACGGTATCTAAAGACCGAATATTCCATCCTGCTATTTTATAAGTTGTTCTAGCCAAGGCTTTGGCGATATTAGGATTAGTCACCCCAAAAGGAGGTCTGTACCACCTCGGTCTAATACCGGTGGTATCTACTATCGTCTGTTCTGCTGTTATTATCTCTTGATAAACCTCATCTGCTGAGAGAAACCCCATACGTGTAGTGTGTGTCTGGGTATGGTTGCCAATAAGATGACCTTGTGCTAACACCTGTAGAAGAATGTCAGGATGCTGTGCTACTTGATTGCCAATGCAAAAGAAAGTTGCTTTTGCCTTATACTGTGTCAATAATTCAAGTACTTTAGGAGTGAATAGGGTAGGACCATCATCAAAGGTAAGGGCTATGCGCTTGCGCTTCTCCTGTTTTTGATGAGATACAGCCTTTGTAAACACGTTTAATCTCATATCAAATGCACCCCAAGCAAGTAAGCCTATCCAAAGCACTCCACCTAAGATAAACCACCAACTGCGAACTGAATCTGTAAAAATAAGAATAACAACTACTGTGGAATACAAGATTCCAAAGAAGTTGATACGTTTAAATCTCAGCATTTTCTAAGTAAAGTTAAACTGTGGTCTTTTCCGTCAAACTGATTATACACTAAAACATACGTTATCGACTTGGACTCACCTGTGCTAAATAGTTGTTGGTATTTAAGCATTTCGCAGGCATTTAAAAGACCAAATGCCGAAGCAGTATGATACTCTCCACTAAACTCTTTGAACGTCTCTACGGCGCTATTTGCACACGTAGTTTGCGCATGTAAGTAATAATCTCCATCGTTCGAAGTCAGATTACTACCCAGTACTAAAACGTCAATCTGCTCAGTAGTTAAGTTATTTCGAGACAAGAAGCTTTCGATAAAGTCTTGTACTGAATCTATTCTGTTGCAAATATCTGTGTCGACAATCTCCGCATAAGACTGCTCAGACTGCTGCTTATCTAATACTAAGAAAGTAGCTCCCTCCCCATAGTTAACCCCTTTAGAGAATATCTCTTCTGGTGTATTTATCTTCTTCGCCAATTGAAGAAATCTCATCGTAATATCTCCTATCTCATCTACACCTCCGATTAAAGCATTATTTAACTCACCTGACTGTATCTGTAAAATACCGTCCAAAAGAGCAGACTCAAAAGAAGTATTTTGATGTACATAAGTAAAGTTATATCCCATACACTGTAGCTGTAGAGCTATCTGCCCACCTACTGTATTATGGGTAGATTGAATAAACGAAGTAGGAGTAAGGTAACTCTCGTTGTTCTCTAACATCGTAGATAAAAACTTCTCAGAGTCTATCAGACACCCTAATCCTGTGCCAGTAATCACAGCATCAGGTATCGTTATATTAGCCTCTTCTAATGCGGTATGTGAAGCGAATATCCCCATCTTCACCCCCTTAGCCATACGTCTAATCATCCCAGCAGGGATAAGATCTCTATAAGAAGGTTGTTTCGCTAGATTAATACCCTGAGACACCTGTGTTAAAGATGTAGCTTTAAAGTTTCTAGATCCCTCTTGACAAGAGACAGACCCTAGTCCATTTACATACACTTTCATAGCTTAGATTTTAGAGAATATAACAGTCGAACAATTACCTCCAAAACCAAAAGAATTTGATAATACAGTATTAATCTCTTTGTGCATTAGAGTAGTCTGTGGTCTTATCGAAAGTTCTTCCATTGGAGTAACGAAGTTTTGGTTCGGAAATACTACACCATGTGTCATTGCAAGTATACTATATACCGATTCTATAGCTCCTGCTGCTGCAAGAGTATGCCCTGTATAGGGCTTTGTAGAGCTAAACATAGGCATATCATCTTCGAATATGCGTTGCATCGCTCTTCCTTCTGATAAATCGTTGTTCGGAGTAGCCGTGCCATGAGCATTGATATAGTCTATTTGTTTAGGAGATAGATTAGCCATTTTTAATGCCTTTTGCATCGCTAAGTAAGCACCTTCACCATTCTCTGATGAGGCTGTCTGATGGTATGCATCATTGGCATTAGCATATCCACTTACTACACCTAGTATAGTTCTACCGTCTGCTATAGCGATATCTTCACACTCTAGTACTAAATAAGCCGCAGCTTCTCCAAGATTTAATCCTTTTCGATTCTGATCAAATGGCGTATTGTATCCATCCGTAAGAATCATCAAAGTATTAAACCCATTGACTGTAAACTTAGACAATGCATCAGTACCTCCTACGATGACACGGTCTAGCTTACCAGCTTTGAGCAATCTAGATCCTTGCATAATCGCATTCGCAGCAGAAGAACACGCAGTACTAATCGTAGTCACTAATCCGTGAAGTCCTAAATAATCTGCTATCTTCTCTGTGGAATCTCCAGCACCCTGCGTATCAATATACTTTCTACTCTCTACTTTAGTCTCAAATTCGTGAAAGAACTTCTCTGTATAATCCATCCCCCCCACAGAAGTAGAAGATATCAATCCCGTCTTACGGTCATTGATATCTCGTATTCCTGCATTGGCAATAGCCTCTCTAGCTGCATACGCTCCTAGTAAAGCTGTGCGCGTATAATTATTATCACTGCTCAATCCTAATGCAGTAATTAATTCTTCAGTAGTCATTTTGACTTCACCTACTTTAATTACTCCACGGTGAATAGAATCGAATAAAGTCAGTTCATCTATACCAGATTGACCTGAAATAAGGGCATTGTAGTTCTCTTCGACAGTATTACCTATCGCAGAGATAATTCCCATACCTGTAATAACGATACGCTTCTGCATAGCAAATTATTTAGTTCTGTTAGCAGCAATATATGTTGCCATTGTTTCAACTGACTGGAAGATACTGCGTCCTTCTTTTGGATCACTTAACTTAATCCCGTAATCTTTGTCCATTAATACAATTAATTCCAAAGCATCAATAGAGTCTAACCCTAGACCATCACCAAATAGTGGATCGTTATCTTGGATATCTTCCACTGCAATATCTTCTAAGTTTAATACTTCAATGATTTTTCCTTTTAATTCAATCTTTAAATCTTTCATTATATCTTATATATTTCTTTAATATTCTCTTTTGTGTGTTCTATTTTTCCTTCTTGTTGAGGTTCTACGACATACCCAAAGAACTGATACGTTCCTTCTAAATACTCTACCCAAGCACAGACAACCTTCTTCGCTCTATTAGTCTCTAGTAAATACGATGCTTGTGCATACATCAAATCAATATCGAAACGAGGCGAAATAAAAAACGTGTTCTCTGACTGTAGTTTATGTCTTATACTAACCTCTGCCAAACATATATTAGCCAATGTATAGACAAATACGGCAGGGCTAGGATAGAAGTTATCTCTGTCAACTATAGTCTCACTGTGTTTCAAGTCTGTATCTAGACTAGAACTAGCATTGCTAAACAACAGTGCAATATCATGGGTCGGTTTTTCAAATACCTCATCCATCAATAAACATTCTGCTCCAATAAACGCTAGCTTACTCATCGGATCCATTTTGAAAAACTTCGAATAATCTATTTCATTTGCTTTATAATATGCCTTAACAAAGGCAGCAAAGTCACCTTTATCTCCAGTAAATACGACTTTATCATTAAGGCTAACTACTTCGTCTGATACAGTACACCATTTGCTGATGCTATATTTATATTGTTCAGTCATATTTAATTTCGTTTAGCAATTAATAAAGCAGTATTAGACCCCCCAAAACCAGACGCTGTCTTCAAGGCAATATTTAAAGGTAATGTACTCTTCGTCGTAATCATATTCAAGACTCTAGATACACCTGATACTTCATAACCTCTAGAGACAACCAATTGATTGTGCAGCATACTTTCTATCACCATCACAAGTTCTAACAGTCCTGCAGCTCCTAGTGTATGTCCAAAATACCCTTTCAGACTATGAATAGGTGTAGTAGCCAAAGCACATCTATCAAAAGCGATAGACTCCATCTCATCGTTATAGTTAGTCGCTGTACCATGAGCAGATACTAAATCAACTTGCTCAGCTGTAATACCCGCTTCTCGCAATGCTCCTTGTATACTTAGATACAGTCCTTCTCCTGTACGTGAAGGGCCTGATATATGGTTTGCATCTGCTATAGAAGCTTCTCCTATCACTTCGAATGCTACTGTGTGCTCCTTGTGCTCTGATGATAAATGTATCGCTGCTGTAGCTTCACCTAGTGTAACTCCTTTTCGAGTAACATCAAAAGGTCTACATGGCTCATCACTCATCGCCTGAAAACTATTGAAGCCAGATACTACAAATGGCGTTAATTCATCCCCTGCTAGAATATAAGCATCGTCGCATTCTCCCATCTGTATCATTCTCTTACCGACTGACACTGCCAAGATACCCGATACACAAGCATTACAAACGACAATAGGTAGTGTACTAAATCCAAACAAATCTGCTATGCGCTGTATCATCACATTGATATCTGCACCTGTAGCACCTGTATGAGCTAGGTCGCTAATATTACCTTTAGTCGTAGCTAGAATCAGCTGTGACTTAGCAGAAGGTTTTTTTTTGTCTATAATAGGCTTAAGTGCAAGGATAAGCATCTTCTCTAAGCGTGTATATACACCTGATATATTCAGCTTACTCCACTGTACTTCTATACTAGTATCCTCTATCTGACCTGCATAGATATCCTCTATAAAGCCAAGTTGTTTGACTTTCTTTATTCCTGATCGACCTTCTTGTATTCCTTGCCATGTTAATTGCTTATCAGCGCCTACACTACTCAGACAAGAAGTAGATGTGATATATACTTTCTTCATATTACAACAAACCTACTGTTCTTTTCCACTCCTCATAAAAAGCAGGCAACTGCAAAGACAAGTTCCCTTCTTTATCTAAAAATACCTGTACGGTTTCGCCTGTACAGACTATTTCATCCTTCTGATTAAATATCTTAAATCTGAATATAATCTTAGCCGCCTGTGTATTGATATAACTCGTTTCTATACGCAATACATCCCCATACTTTACTGTTAGCTTATGTGAACAAGATGAAGATACAATAGGTGTCACATACCCATTATCAATAGCGTCTAAGTACGATATCTTATACTTGCGACCGAATGCTTCTCGACCATCCTCAAAATAGGTTAGATAGTTTCCATGCCACACAATACCTAAAGCATCCGTCTCATTAAAACGAACCCTTACTTCTGTTATCTCCACTAACGGAGATACTTCGTTATAAAGATCTTTTTTTCTTATCATAAAACAGAGCAATTAAAAGTATTAATAATGAGAACAAAAGTAGCAAAATAATCATATAGCGTGCTTGCCATAAGCCTCCATCCCTTAGTAGGATAGTATAGTACCCTTCTAATGCCCAATTCATAGGTGAGGCACTAGCGATATACTGCATAAAACTTGGCATCACAAATGTAGGTACCCATACACCACTCACTGCTGCAAGTATAACTACAAATGTAGCTCCAAAAGGAGAGGACTGCTCTTGTGTCTTAGCTATTATCCCTAACAATACACCTAGGGACACTGCAGCTAATCCTGAAAACAGTGTAACAATAGTAAGTCCAAATAGAGTATTACTAAACTCAAATGAAGCTAAACCTATCATCGGAAAGAAATACTTACCTACTAAAATGATAAGGTAAAACTGCAATAAACATATGGTTAAATAAGTAAATACCTTTCCTCCTAAAGTAACGATAGGTGAGGTAGGCATGGTATATAATCTAATATTTGTTCCTTGATTCTTTTCTTTGACAATATTCATCGCTAAGGGTACGATGATAAAGAAAATAGCAAATAGACTCCATGCAGGTACATTGTGTTGTACTGCATTTGGGATTTTATTAAACTCCTCATCTTTAGGCGCTATTTCTTTGAAGCTAATTAAGCTCTCCTGAGCGAATAATTCTTGTGGTTCTGAACTCTCGCTCAACTGAGTTGCAAAAGCACTGTATATCGTCTTATTCTCTATCGTAGCAACTATCTTATCAATTGCTCCTTTAATCCCTTCCTTAAAAGAAGTCTGTAGAGCAGGGTCAAAGTATAATTTAACTTCCTTCGGTGTGAATGTCTCTTGCGTACTAAGCGAATCTCCATCCATAAAGTGTGCGACTACGCGATTAACATTACTATCTATGCGTTCTGTTAAACTACTACTTAGATGCTCAGGAATTACGATAGCCAACTGATATTGCCCTTTAAGTACAGCTTCTCTTGCTCCTTGTTCTGTCAAAGGCCTATTGTTCATCTCACTAATAAACTCAAATGTACCAGACTGTTTTACTTCAGTGATTAGCTTATTAGATATCTCGCCTTTATCATTATCAACCAATAGAATTTCCATCTTTTGGTTAGTGATGTTCTCATAGGTGTTATTCTGAATTAAGGTAACTGTAATTACCAAAAATACAGGCATCACAAAGAGTATTGCCAATCCACCAAAGTCGCGAATCAACAACAAGAATTCCTTGCGTATGGTCATCCACAGTTTATACATCATCTCTTAAATTCGTTCCTGTTAGAGATAAAAAAGCTTGCTCTAAAGTCTCTGTATTGGTTTGTTCTTTTAATTCTTCACTGGTACCTAGTGCATAGATAGTTCCCTTGTCAATAATAGCAATCTCTGTACACAATTCTTCTACCTCAGCCAGATGATGTGAAGTATATAATATTGTCGTTCCTCCTTGGTGCAGTTGCTTTAAGAAGTCAACAATAACGAGTCTTGATTGTAAGTCTACACCTACTGTTGGTTCATCCAAAAACAAGATACTCGGTTTATGCAATATTCCTGCTATTAGATTAACACGTCGCTTCATTCCACCAGAGAATGTATCAACTCTTTTGTGTTTAAAAGCTTCTAGTCCTAAATAATCAAGGTAGTAATTAATTCTTTCTTTGAGTGCCTTCCCTTTAAGTCCGTACATACTCCCCAAGAAACACAAGTTCTCGTAAGCAGTGAGGGTAGGGTATAAGGCATACTCCTGAGGGACTACACCTATCTGTTGTTTGATAATACTAGCATGTGTACGATATGACAATTCATTAACTAGTAACTTACCTGATGTAGGTTTAATCAAACCACATAACATAGATATCAATGTGGTCTTCCCAGCACCATTAGGCCCTAAGAAACCAAAGAATGTTCCTTTATCAATACAAAGTGTCAAGTCCTTTACAGAAAAGAACTCACTCCCTTCATATTTCTTATAGAGGCATTCGATATCTATTATCTTCTGTTGCATTATATTGCTTTTTTCAATTTTTTAAAGAATTGTTCTTCTCTATCTGCTAAACTTAATAGTTCTTTAGATAGCGCGATATATACATCATCTCCATTCTTTCTCTTCTTGTATACCCGAGCAGCATTAACTGCAAAGTCACGCCAACTATCACCGATAGCAGTCATCTCTTGAGACAATTCTATTAATCTAGTATTGCTGATTTTGTTCCCTGCTTCTTGTAAAAAGGCAGCATAGATAAATCTAAAACCTCCTCCTCCAGTACCAATTTCTTCTTGCATACGCACCATTTGCGCTAAGTAATGATTTGCTTTAGCTCCACCGACCTTCTTAGGCCACTTCACAATAGCTCTTGCTACCATACGCATTCCCTTTACACCAACAATAGGTACAGGAGCAAGCATATCTGTACAAGTCTTTCTGATCGCTTTTTTGATTGCTTTTTCCCAATCTATGGATTGAGGTAGTTCTATAGGATAATAGATTTGTCCTTTAGGAGCAAAAGCCCCTTGTGCAAAACGTACACGCTCTAACTCTTGTGGAGTTAACACTGTCGTACTTTCCATCACAGGGTCACTTACTAAGAACCTTTCATCCTCTTTGCCATAAACAACTAAGTTATGTGCATTAAAATGGAATCTATATTCATCAGGAAAATAAGGTAAGTGATATACACCTACTTGTAATCCACATGGAATCCCTTCTGTTATCTTTTGTTCTAAGACTTGTTGTGCCTTAGCTTTATTAGAAAACTTAATACGCTTTACCTTTAGCCCTAATCGCTTTGCCAAACGATTAAAGATTAGCCCTGGTAAAGGGCGATAACTAATTGCAGGTGCATGATTTACTTTGATAAAAGGTAAATACACATAAAACAGACCAGAACCTAAACCAAAAGCCATTGGTTCGCTAATCTTTATCCCTTGATTAGTTAACAAATTTGAAGCAACACCGTTTTCACAGTGTGCTGATTGATGATGTATAAAATCTACAGTCATAACTTATTCCTTTCCCTTAAATGCTTTTAATTCAGCTACTGTGATACCAAAAGCATCTGCATATCTCTGTAATATCGTATTGCTTAATTTATTAAACACAGTTGGTTTAAAATGTCTTTTGACTCTCCACTTCCACATTGATACATAAGCACATAATGTTTGCATATCCATTCTATTCACTTCCATGTAGTACACAATAGGACTGTAAACACCTTCTATCACTTGCTGTCTCGCTTCATTCACTCTTTCTTCTATTTGAGACAGGGTAGCTTCTTGTACTATTGTTTTAGTTTCCCAACCTGAGCTTAATGCTGTCACATATTCTCCATCATCATTCACAGCATAGCACAGCTCCTTAATATCATTTTCTTTTAGACTACTCTTGTCTTGTGGTACATCAGACTCTTTCATAAGCTATTGTTTTTGTAGAAATAGATTGAGTTCAGCACTCATAATCTCATCCTCTCCTAATAAAGTACTAACCTGCATCACACAGATGACAGTATCTCCTCCATCTATTTTAGAAACCAAAGATCCCTTAGTAATAATCATTTCTCCGACCTTAGGTAGTTTATCTATCTTCACTTTTTTTATCGAACTAATAAAGCCTAGTACACTAACGTTCTCTCTTTCATTATCATTCTCATCAAAGAAAAATGACTGACCAACTATAGCAGCGCAAGTCTGAGCTGCATTCTCTATTAGTGCTACCTCTTGGAGTTCTCCTTTAGTGACGAATAAGTTATCTTCCTTTATTAAAAAAGTAGTACTTACCGTTTTACTCCCTATTTCACTAATGATATCTACCATAAGCATCGGTTCGCGATGAGGTAGATAATTTTGAATACTTACAGATCGAGTAGAACGTCCCATCTATTCTTCTTTAGCTAATACAGTCTTCATCGAACCTGAAGCAATTACTACTCCTTCACAATACGTAACTAATTCTACTAAGGTCACTCCCATAAATTCTTGTAGAATATCAACCTTTGTATATATTGTATCACCTACTTTAGGTAAGTTATGTATATCTATCTTCTTGATAGACCCAATATAGCCAACTGGTGCAGGCTCATTACGCAAATGAAACTGATACCCTGTATGTAGTGCTACAGACTGAGCCATATGTTCAATTATTCCTACCTCTCTCAGCACATCGCTATTTACACACAGATTATGTTCATCTATTGTTAGCCCAGCAGTTATACTAGTCTCAGTATATTCATACAAAGCATCTACCATAACTATTGGTTCACGTTGAGGTATCAACTGTTTGACTAAGTTGCGATCTATTATATCTACTAATTTATCCATCTATACCACTTTTAGATAAGCATATGCATAAGAGAATCTTCCACTCTCTGGAACGGACAACATAATGCGATCACCTGATTTTAATTTACCTGAATTCATCAGTTCTTCTAACATTAGATAAATCGAAGCTGACCCAACGTTACCAACACGCTTAAGGTTCATAAACCATTTGTCTTTTGTTATTTCTATACCTGCTTCAACAAATTTAGTATATAAATTATCTACAAAATAATGTGATGACACATGTGGCAAAAAATAGTCTATTTCGCCTGTTTTGACATCATATTTTTCCATTGCACGTTTCATACTATCCACACCTCTTTCCAAGATATTGTCATTTAGTATCTTCACATCTTGTTTTAAAGAGAATACAGATTCAGTCAACCATTCACTAGAAGAATAATCACTCCAAGGTTTGATAGAACCATCTTCTTGTTTATCTCCTCCAGCATACATACACGCTTCTAATTCATAAGCGTATGAGTAAGCATCCATCCACAATACTTCTAGAGAAGTAGTATCTCTAGGCTTATCCTCTAATAATAAAGCTGCCGCTCCATCAGATAACATCCAGCGCAAAAAGTCTTTTTTAAATGCGATAATAGGAGTCTGTTCCAGTTCCTTTAGATTGTCTATCTCAGCTTCAAAGCGGTCTGCTTTCATCCATGAAGAGACACGTTCAGATCCTGTACAAACAGCATTCTTAGAATTACCAGACTTCACTGACATATAACCAAATTTCAATGCACTCATCCCAGAACAACACACCCCAGAAGCAGAGTTTAGTTCTACTGATTTTGTTTTCATTAGACCATGTACCATAGCTGCATGAGAAGGCAACAAATGATCAGGTGTAGAAGTACCACATGACAATACCTCAATATCCCTTAAGGTAAATTGATTATCACATAATCCTTTTATTGATTCAAATGTCAAATCACTATTGTTATGTGTTACATAGCCATTACTATCAATAGCATAATAACGTTGTTCAATTCCATTGTTACGCAATACAATACGTCTCGCTTTTGATTCTTTATTGTCTATCTTACCTAATTTGGCTTCCATCTGATCATTATCAACAGCTTCATTAGGCAAAAACTTTGCACTTTTTGTTATATATACTTTATTCATAATAGTAACTAATCTATTCCTTGAAAATACTTTTCGTCCTTTTTTATCTTCCAATATTTCAATGGATA
Source organism: Myroides sp. (assembly GCF_032073645.1). Lineage (NCBI taxonomy): Bacteria > Pseudomonadati > Bacteroidota > Flavobacteriia > Flavobacteriales > Flavobacteriaceae > Myroides > Myroides sp. Next base: position 147,247 of record NZ_DAMANB010000007.1, on the reverse strand, counting down.
TAACAAGAGGTGAATCATATGCACGATAGGTGAAATCAACCATATCGCGATAAATAAATAATAATTAAATATCTTTAATAATGTCTTTCTATTTTTACTCTTATAGATTAACGCTGACCATACCTTAAATATTCTATTGGCTTTCTTATCCATAGATACTAAAAAATGCCTAACTTCTACAGCCCCTATATTTACTAGCTCTGTCTGCATACCTTGATAATTTTCTTTAAAAAGATAATTTTTTATAACCGTTCCAAAACGGTTGCTATTCATTATCTCTTCATTTGATATACCTGGTTTAGGCAAAAAGCCCCAGACTCTACGTTGCTTACCACTAAACATCCAATCGACAATCGTAATAACACTTACCAAATTAATATGTCTATCTACAAGTGCTATATTACCAACCAACTGTCCATTGACATCCTTCAATAGTTTTTTCATCTTTTCTTGTGCCATAACCCACATATTACGGCTACCACTCACTGTCACTACAGGAGTATTAGCAAAAATATGCTGTGCATATTCACTCTTTAAAAATGAATTAATCGGAATAGATGGGGAGAGATACCACACTTGATACCCTAATATGATTAAATCATACTTAGTGTTTAATATTTCATCAACAGGAGCAATTACAGGTTGTGCTATCTGTCTAAAAGATTCTGGAAAAACATTAAAGAAATCTTCTTTGTTCCAAGGAAATAAAAAGTCTTGTTCTAACTGTATTTTACAATACGTAATTTCTACATTATCATCTAACTGAATAGGCTCAGTAAGTCTGTCTAAGACACGCTTAAGCTGTCCTGACTGAGAATAATATAAAACAAGTACTTTTTTTTTCATTATTTCTTACTATCTGTATCCCAAAAATCATAGTAATTAAACCACTGTAATGGATACTTCTTTACAATCTGAGTAACACTGTCACAATATGATTTTAATAGATGCTGCGCATCTCTATGTTTTACCTCTGCACGTCTAGTGTACAAATGGTAGTGTAAATTAGCTTCCTTCATCACATATACATACGCAACAGGTACCTTCATACGAGAAGCTATACTAAATGGACCAGCTGGAAATACAGCTTGTTCACCTAAGAATTCCTCTGTCAAGACCTTTGTCCCTGGAAAATATCTATCTCCAGTAAAACAAATGATCTCGTTATTAGACAAACAATTATTAATCTCAAAAATGTGAGACATATCATCTTTCACAATAATAAAATTAAGGTTTGTCTTAATAGATATACTCTCAAAATACTCTTTGATAAATGAGTGCTCTCTATCCGTTGTTACCAAATTTATTTGACATTCAAAATCTATATCTGCAAAGAAATATTCTGCAACCTCAAAATTCCCCACATGAGCACTAATCAGAATTGCTCCCTTTTTTTCTTCTAATAATTGCTTTAATATTTCTATGCCATCAAATTCGTAAGTAAAACGGTTGCGTAAACCTAAAGAGATAGCTGTTTTATCAATAAGTACCTGTCCAAATCTAAAATAACTCATATACATCATCATTACAGATTTCACTATTGAATATCTATGCCTATGATGTAAATAATAGTATAATGACTTATTTGACTTCCATGCTGTTATTAAATAATAAAAAGCTACAAATACTAGAACACTATAAGCTGTTCTAATACCGAGCTTCTTTATACAAAAAACAAATATTCTATATCCTAAAAGTGTCCCTTTAGATTTACCTTGCCATTGTGTCATTTTAATTACTTAGCTGCAACTTTTGTTTCTATAAGTGTATAAAAATCTTGAAATGTTACAATATTTGCAAAATCAGCTTCTACTAACTTTACCCCAAAATTTGACTCTATTAACACAACTAAGTCTACGTAATCTAAACTATCTAAATCAAGACTTTCTTTCAAGTTATTATCATTTGCAATAACATCCTCATCTACTTCAAATTCTTCTATTAAAATTTGATTAATCTTTTCTAAAATCTCTTCGTGATTCATTTCTTACTTTATATTTTTTTAACTACTAATGCTGAATTTGTTCCACCAAATCCAAAAGAATTAGACAAATATATATCAAATTTTTTATCTAAAGTTTGGTTAATTATATTTAATCTACTCGAGTCTTCATCTGGATTTTTAAAATTCAGGTTAGGAGCAATAAAATCGTTATTCATCATTAACGTAGAATACACAATTTCTGAAGCACCTGCCATCCAACATTCATGTCCTGTAAGAGACTTTGTAGAACTCACAGCAGGAGAATATCCTTTAAATACTTCATGGATTGCTTTAGCCTCATTAGCATCTCCTAGTGGAGTAGAAGTAGCATGTGCATTCACATATCCTATTTCATCTATAGCAACTCCTGATTGTACTATAGCTCTATGCATAGCTGTAGCTGGTCCTTCTACGTTAGGTGTAGAAATATGACCTCCATTAGAAGAAAAGCTATATCCCATAACCTCTCCTAGAATAGTAGCTCCTCGCTTCATAGCTGATTCATAACTTTCTAAAATTACTGTCGCACCACCACCACTAGGTACCAAACCATTACGACTACTATCAAATGGTCTAGAAGCCTTATCTGGTGCTACTCCTTCTTCTGCAAACACTCCTAATCCATCAAAACTAGCCATAGCATAAGGGTTAATCTCCTGTGCACCTCCACATATAACGATGTCTTGTAGCCCTCCTTTGATCATTAAGTATCCTAAACCAATAGCATGTGATCCACTAGCACATGCTGCACTAATAGTCATGTTAATACCTTTTAGTTTAAAGATAGTTGATAGATTCATTGTCACTGTAGAATTCATAGATTTGAATATAGCGCCAGAACCTATTAAGGCAGTATCTTTCTTCTCTCTAAAAATATCTGTTGCTTCTATAACAGCCCTAGATACACTGTCATTTCCATAAAGAATACCTACCTCATTCTGCTCTAAATACGCATCTGTAATACCTGCATTCTTCAGTGCTTCCACTGTAGCTACATAAGCATACTCTGTCTCTTCTCCAATAGAAATACGCTGTCTCCTACTCAATTCATTCTTAAGATCTGGACGAGGCACCATACCTGTATAGGCAGATCTAAATCCCTTATCATGACGCTCCTGATCATAAATAATACCTGACTTACCTGTATACAATGATTGCTTTACTTCATCTAAGTTTAATCCTAGACAAGAGTAAATTCCCATACCTGTAATTACTACTCTATTATCCATATACTAAGAATATATACCTCCATTAATATTAATCACTTCTCCTGTGATATAACCTGCCTTATCAGAAGCTAAAAAACCTACTAAATCAGCTACTTCCTCTGCTTTTCCGAAGCGATTAGCAGGAATCATCTTCACTAATTCCTTTTGATCTAATTCAGCAGTCATATCAGACTCTATAAACCCAGGTGCCACAGCATTCACAGTTATATTTCTCTTTGCTACCTCTTGTGCTAATGCTTTAGTAGCTCCTATCACACCAGCCTTAGCAGCAGAGTAGTTTGTCTGTCCTGCTGTACCTTTTACACCTGATACAGATACAATATTAATTACACGGCCATATCTATTGCGCAACATCTTTTGCATAAAGAATTGCGTTACATTATAGAATCCATTTAAACTTGTTTGCAGTACTTTATTCCAATCTTCTAAAGGCATCCACATAAATAGACCATCACTAGTAATCCCCGCATTATTAACAATAACTTCTATTACAGCTACAGGATTAGCCTCTACCCATTGTGTTAATACACTAACTACATTCTCATGATTACTAACATCAAACTTAATAATCTCTCCTGTTGATCCTAATTTATTTACTTCAGCTAAGGTCTCTAATGCCTTTTCTTCATTAGACTGATAATTAATTAATATATGATACTTTTTATCTGCTGCTAGACGCAAACATATTGCTCTACCTATTCCTCTTGATCCACCTGTAACTATAGCAGTTTTCATACTTTTAATAACTTTTATTTACTAAATAATTCTAAGTTGTCATACCATTTATTGCCTAACAACTCTCCTTGGGTATTGATATAGCCCCATTTACCCTTATATTTTACACGAGCTAGTCCATTAATAAATCCACTACCTCTCTTTCGATAAACATAGTTTCTAGCATTTATCTCATATTTAAAAGGGATTAACTCTTTACCCTCTTTATCTATAAAGCCCCACTTTTTATTGTAGCGAGCAGCAGCTAATCCTTCTGTTCCAAAAGCTAATACATAATCATACTTAAATGGTATTACTACCTCATTTTTAGTATTAACATAGCCCCATTCACCATTTACTCTAGCAGAGATTAATCCTTCAGATAATTCCCCCATGTTTTCATACATAAATGGGATAACCTCATGTCCGAGACTATTTATCATACCTACTAACTTTTCTTTTTTAGCAATGATATAATCCATATTCTCTATCGAAATAATCTTAGTTACTTCAGGTAATTCTATCTTCTGTTCATTGTTCCACAAATAAAATATCTCATTTTCTTTTACCCAAGTTATCCCATTGTGATATTCACCAACAGCATCATACATACACGATACTATAATATTACCTTTTGCATCGATTATACCCCATTTACCTTGAGATAATGCTTTAAAATATTCATCATTTAAATACATTATTTTCTCATAAGTAGGCGGTACTATGACTACTCCTTCCTGATTAATTAACCCTACTTTTTCTCCTGGTTTATAAAACGCTACTCCACCTTTAAAGTTATAAGTCTTTCCTAACGTTTTAAATGGTTGATTCTTCTTATCGATATAAAACCAATCTTTGTCATTCAACACCATCGCTATTCCATAATTAAAGTCTTTTACCTTATCATAAGAAGGCGATATAACCCATTCCCCTTTTTCATTAATAAACCCCCATTTATTTTTTTCAAAAACAGCAGCAAGTCCTTCATTAAAGCTTCTAGCTTCTTTAAACCTTGGTGGGATAACATGTACTCCCTTTTCATTAAGAAAACCTATCTTCCCCTTCTCCTTAAACAAGGCTAATCCTTGACTAAAACTACATATAGTAAGTAGTGATATACAGCATGTCAAAATAAACCTATTCATAGACAGATATTATTGTTTTAAATAATCTTTCACTTTTTGTAGATATGGATACATTACTACATCCTCAGCAAATGTTGGGATGATGTTACGTACTTCTTTATACCACTCTTGTGTTGGTAAAGATAAGTTATCTTTACAATTCAATGCATCTATTGCTTGAGCCAAAGTAATCATTTGAATAGATAATACTTCGAAGCTATTTTCTATCACCTTATCACATAATACTGCCGCATTAGTCCCCATACTTACGATATCCTGATTATCATTATTATTAGGAATACTGTGTACATACATAGAAGTAGATAATGTCTGACACTCTGCTGTAGTAGAAGTAGCAGTAAACTGTACTCCCTGCATCCCGAAGTTAAACCCGAGTTTACCCAGGTTTACGAATGGTGGTAACAGCTCATTAATCTTAGCATTCAGAAGATAGTTAAGTTGTCTCTCTGATAACATTGTCAATCTCGTCATCACTAACTTTAGTTTATCCATCTCTAATGAGACATAATCTCCGTGGAAGTTTCCTCCGTGATATACTTGTTTAGTCTCCATATCTACGATAGGATTATCATTAGCAGAGTTTATCTCGTTCTCTAATACTTTTTTTACCTCTTGTATGGTATCATACACAGGACCTAATATCTGTGGTACACATCGGATAGAGTAGTACTCTTGTACTTTATCCTTGAAGATACTTTCTTGATTCTCTCCAGTATATAAATGTTCGGCTCTTTTTCGCGCCATTTTACTACTCACTAATGTATCTCGCATTGCCTTTGCGATATACTGTTGACCTTTGTGCTTTTTAGCTTGGTTAAGTTCTACAGAATAGTGGTCATCATACGCACTTACAAGCTCATTAATAGCGCAAGACATCTTAATAGACCAATCTAATAACCTATTTGCATTTTGCCAATTCAGAATACCTATACCAGTCATAACAGAAGTACCATTCATAAGTGATATCCCTTCTCTAATGCGTATCTCTATTGGTTGTAGTCCTTCTAGTTCAAAGACTTCTTTTGTATCTCTTCTCTCTCCTTTATAGAATACTTCCCCTTCTCCAATTAATACTAATGCTAAATGCGCCAACTGTACCAAATCTCCACTAGCACCTACGCTACCGTGAGCAAAAATCAATGGTGTAATATGACGATCTAATAACTCCTTCATCAAGGTAATAACAGTAAGGTTAACTCCTGAATACCCTAATGACAAGGTATTCAAACGAGCCAATATAGCTGCTCTAACTTGTGCTACTGATAATGGTGTTCCGATACCTGAAGCATGACTTCTTATTAAATTATACTGTAGTTGAATACATTCCTCCTCTTGTATTCTATATTGAGCCATAGGGCCAAAACCAGTATTCACGCCATAGATTACTTTATTCTTTGAATAATCAAGTAAAAACGAGAAACTATTCTCTACACGTGTTACTAACTCTTTAGATAAAACTATTTCATTTTTATCATTTAGTATAGTTATAAAATTTTCTAAGGTTAAGAAGTCTTTTAAGATATTCATTATAAGTCTATTAATATTTTTTAATTAAATGCTTTCAAGAATTGAATATTGTCAATAACTTTGATAGTCATAATTTTAAGGCAAATTTAATACTATTAACAAAATAACAATATAAAATGTTAATTGAAAATGTAGATGTTCTAGTTATCGGTGCTGGACCATCTGGTAGTGTAGCTGCAAGTTACCTTCACAAGATGGGTATTAGTGTGAAAGTAGTAGAGAAAACTAAGTTTCCTCGAATAGTTGTAGGAGAGAGCCTTATCCCCAGAGTGATGGATCACTTCGCAGAAGCAGATCTATTCCCTTCTCTAGACAGTATGGGGTTCCAAAAAAAACCTGGTGCTCGTTTTATACGTGGTAAGGAGATTTGTATTTTTGACTTTAGCGATAAGTTTTCAGAAGGATGGGACTGGACTTGGCAAATCCCTCGTGCTGATTTTGACTTGGCTATTGCTAACGAAATGATTAAAAAAGGGGTTGATCTTGAATTCGAATCTGAAGTAACCCATATAGAATTTAAAGGCACAGACTCTATCACTACAGTGATTGACAAAAACAAACAAGAAAAACAAATACATGCCAAATTCTTAATTGATGCTAGTGGTTATGGTCGTGTATTACCACGTTTACTCAAGTTAGATGCGGCTTCGAAACTGAGCCCACATTCTGCAATATTTAGCCATATCAGAGATGTGAGGAGACCGGAAGGAGTAGAGGGTACACAAATCTCTTTTGACATTCTAGAAACAAAAGTGTGGCTATGGGTAATTCCATTCTCAAATGGTAATACTAGTGTAGGTATCGTAGGCCCTACAGACTTCATAGAATCATTATCGAATAACAATTCGACTAAAGAAGCACTAGAAAAAGCAATCACATTATCTGATTTCTATATAAAACGCTTTGGTGATTTACCATTCGAATTCGATCCAATTAAATTAGCCAACTATTCTATCAGTGTACAAAAAATGTTTGATGATGGCTATGTATTGACTGGTAATAGTACAGAATTCTTAGATCCTGTATTCTCTTCAGGAGTGTGTTTTGCAACAGAATCTGGTATGTTAGCAGCCAAACTAGCTATAAGACAAATCAAAGGAGAAAAAGTAGATTGGCAAGCTGAATATAGCGACCACATGAATAAAGGTATAGATGTATTCACAACTTATATTCAAGAATGGTATACGGGTAATCTACAAGAACTATTCTTCCACCAACCCGAAAATCCAGATGTAAAAAGGAAGATATGCTCTGTACTAGCAGGGTATGTATGGGATGATCAAAACCCTTTCGTTAAGAAACACAACAGTGTAATACGCAATATGGCACACCTTATCAAAATGGAAAAGGAAAGCAAAAACGTTTAAAATAATAGATAAAAAATAGCCGCTCTGTACAGAGTGGCTATTTTTTTGTGCCTATATATAGGTACACTAGAATCATTATTATAATCATATTTGATCAAAATGCCCTCTAATGGAGTGAATAGCGCTAATTGGTCAAAATGACTCTAAATGAAGTATATAAATAGTTATAACTAACTAAAACATAATAATATACACATTATCTTTTTTATTTTGTTCGGATAGTGTTCGGTAGTACCCAGTATTTACTTGGGATAGGAGGTGTTTTACCGAATCGTACTAAATCTCTACCCGAACAATCTACTAACTAAATACACTACATTTTCATCTACTAGAATTTAAAAAATCAAGAATATTCTTAATCCTAAATAGGCAAAATAATACCTTATTTTAAGGTCAAAAAAATGCGTTTTTTACTCTCAAAAAACACATCAAAAACTAGATCAAAATACAGTACCGAAATCTCTAAAAAAAGAGCAAAAAATACAGCTATAAAAGCTTGCTTAAAACTCAAAATAGAGAGCATATTTCAATAAAAAAATTATCTATTCGATAAAGAAATAAAAGGTAAAAACAATACAAAAATCTTAAAAAGACACTTCATTCTACCCCCCGTCATGGCTAAAAAAACTCCTGTCCATACCTCAAAAATGAGTACGTAATCTCTCCAATCTTACCCCAAATTCCACTAACCAACTAACCCAAATAATAACCTCGGGACACTTAATTTTGAACTCTAAAATACAATCGAAACTCTGTTTACAACGTCAATTAGGAGTACAAAAGGTGCTAAAACACAGATAGTAACTAAGTTTACTATATTTTATAATCTATTAGAATACAACGATTTATCTCCATACACCCCATTGTTAATAAGAAACAGTATAACACTGATATTAAACAAAGTAAGAACTAACAATTTGCGTTGATAACTGTAAAAAGTTTAAAAAAAGTATTTTTTGTTTATTTCAAAAAAATTACAATACAACTCATGCACACATATTTGCAAATTTATTTTCTAAAACATATTGTGTGGATATTAAGATCAAAAGTATAGGTTGTGAACAGTTTTAGACACCCTCATTTATCTAAAAATAACTGTTGATAACGAAAAAGTCTCTTGTTAATAACCAATCTAAACTATTTATTTTAAATGATTTGTGAATTAACAACCTGTTGATAAGTATTAATAATCAACTTTAAAGAATTTATAGAGAAAAGTTATTGTACATATTAACAGACAATACTATACTATTAGTTTATTTTAAAATTTTAAAAAATCTATTTATATATATTATAGTTGTTAATAACGTTGATAAGTGTTTTTGTTTTTCATATTTGGTATTATGTATTGTTGAGTGTGAAATATTAAAATTATAAGGCGTTGTTTTTTAAAGGAGACTTTAGAAGGATGACGGTTAAAATTTTCGAAGCCTCTGAGGTTTGCTTATAAATTTTTGATAGGGTAGTAGGTCGCTATATGAAAAATATAGACGGTTGATTTTTTTGAAAAGTAGAAATGTTCCACGAGAAACATTCCGAAACATCGCCTTGTATTTTGCGTATATTTTCTGACAGTGGAAGTGGGGTAAAATATCTAAATTATGAGAGGTTGTTTTTAGTAAAATTTGGCTCTGATTTTTTAGTGTTTTTTGTATCGTTTTTAAGACTGTTTCTTGCCTATTTTTTTGCTGTGATTTTTAGGTTCGATTAGAGGGATTATTTTAGAATTTTATTTCTCTATTTTTATTAGCAGGATCATATTTTTTGACTGAGAAATTTAAGAGGTAGGTTGTTTTCATATTGATTAAAATCTCTGAAGATGTAATCCGATTTATTGATCCAGGTGATATTTATATTTTTCTTTAAAAGAGAAAATCTTAGTCTTTTTTGATTTTGTGTTTTTTTCTCCTTGAGTCTTTATTAATGAAATGCTAATTGTTCCTCGTGGAACATTTTTGAAGGTTTTTATATTTTTCTTTTTTCATTGGATTGATTTTAGACTTTACTTATTTTTTATCGTTGGTCGGGAAAAATTTGTCAAGTAGTATTTTTTTGTTTTTACTAGATAATAAAAATCCTTCTAGATTTTGATATTTGAGTCTCGGATTATTTTTCTTCAAAATATGAGTTTGTGAGGAGGATAATTTTTAAGAGAATTAAATTTTGTTGTTTTTAGTCTATTTTTTCAACGCGCTGAGAATCGCGTATATTTTTTTTTTCTGACCATTGGTACGTTTTATCGAAAATATGGAAAGGAGATATTTTAAGCTTTTTTATTATTTTAGTTTCCTCATTGTTTTTATTTTTTATTTTGATATTGGATAAAAAAAAGGAAGCGCTGAGATTGTCATATTTTGTTTTTTGTTTCACGTGAAAAAAAATAGAGTAGTGGTAGTGTGTTGTTTTTATGTCACTAGATTTATTTTCTAATTGTTATAGATCTAAGTAGGATTTTCGTTTTCTATTTGCGTAACTTTGGTACTTTAGAAGGCTGTATATTTTATAGAAGTCTTTTTTTACAAGAAAACAACGCTGTATAATTTCAATATATTATTTTAATCAAGTGTTCGTATTAGATATCAAAAGCTAAGCGGGTTGTTTTAGAATGGAGAAGGCTTTTTAAGTCTATTTTTAAGCTTTAGGAGCTAAAGGATTAACTATCTGTGTTTTTAGTTTGTAAATTTGATATTTTAAGGGCTTTTTAAGTCTATTTTTTATTTTTCCGTGTACCTTTGCAACAATTATTTTTTAATAGAGAAAAAGTATGATATTTTTTAACTATGAAACTGATTTTCAATTAGTTGATGAGACTAAATACGAAGATTGGATTGAAGAGATAGTGACTTCAGAAGGATTGTTCCCTGGGGATATCAGTTATATATTTTGTGACGATGCTTACTTACATGAGATTAATGTTAAGTATTTAGATCATGATACATTGACAGATATTATCAGTTTTGATTATTGTGAAGGAAAGATTGTCTCTGGTGACATCTTTTTATCTATAGAGAGAGTACGTGATAATGCTAAGGATTTTAATGTTGATTTTGACGTTGAGTTACTGAGAGTTATGTCTCATGGTGTCTTGCATTATTGTGGTTATAAGGATAAATCTCCTGAGGATGAACGCTTAATGCGTAGTAAAGAAGAAGAGAAAATGGCTATGTTCCACGTGGAACAATAGTGTTTTTTCGAGTATTTTAATTTAAATGTTTCACGTGGAACAATGAGTATATTCGCTGATAAATATGATGTAATAGTAGTAGGTGGTGGGCACGCTGGTTCAGAAGCTGCTGCTGCTGCTGCAAATATGGGTTCTAAAACTTTATTGATTACAATGAGTTTGCAGAACATCGCTCAGATGTCTTGTAATCCTGCAATGGGAGGTATCGCAAAAGGGCAAATCGTAAGAGAGATAGATGCATTAGGAGGTTACTCTGGTATTGTATCTGATAAGACTGCGATCCAGTTTAAGATGCTTAATAAGTCTAAAGGACCTGCTATGTGGTCTCCTCGAGTGCAGTCTGACCGTATGCGTTTCTCTGAGACTTGGAGGCTTATGTTAGAGGGAACACCTAACCTTGATTTTTATCAAGATATGGTGAAATCTTTGATTATTAAGAATCATAAGATTGAAGGTGTAGTAACTAATCTTGGGTTAGAAATAAAGGCTAAGACTGTTATCTTAACTAATGGTACCTTCTTAAATGGGCTTATCCACATCGGAGAAAAACAGTTCGGTGGTGGTAGAGCTGGAGAGGGGGCTGCTTATGGAATAACAGAAGACCTAGTGAAAGCTGGTTTTACTTCTGGCAGAATGAAAACAGGTACACCTCCTAGGGTAGATGGTCGATCATTAGACTATAGTAAGATGGAAGTACAAGGTGGAGATATTAACCCTTCTAAGTTTTCTTACCTAGATGTGACACAACCATTAGTTCAACAAAGAGACTGTTTTATGACGTATACTTCTCCTGAAGTACACGATTTATTAAGAGAAGGATTTGATCGTTCTCCGATGTTTACAGGTAGAATTAAGAGTATAGGACCACGTTATTGTCCATCTATAGAAGATAAGATTAACCGTTTTGCTGATAAAGATAGACACCAAATATTCGTAGAACCTGAGGGGTGGAATACTTGTGAGATCTATGTAAATGGATTCTCTACTTCACTACCAGAAGACGTACAGTTTAAAGCTCTTCGTTCGGTAGCTGGGTTTGAGAATGCTAAGATATTTAGACCTGGGTATGCTATCGAGTACGATTATTTTCCACCTACACAGTTAAAGCATACGCTTGAAACTAAGCTTGTAGAAGGACTATATTTCGCTGGGCAAATCAATGGTACTACAGGTTATGAAGAGGCAGCTGCACAAGGGCTAATGGCTGGTATGAATGCTGCTTTAAAAGTAAGAGAAGAAGGGGAGTTAATCCTTAGAAGAGACGAAGCATATATAGGTGTATTGATAGATGATTTGATTACGAAGGGGACAGAAGAGCCTTATAGAATGTTTACATCTCGCGCAGAATACCGTACATTATTACGTCAAGATAATGCTGATTTTAGATTAACACCGAAGTCTTATGAGCTAGGTTTAGCGTCTGAAGAACGTATGAGAAGAATGGAGCATAAGCAGACAGAAGCAGAAAACTTCGTTCAATTCTTTAAAGAAACAAGTGTGAAAACAGAGGAGGCTAATCCTATTTTAGAACAGAAAGGATCGTCTCTAATGAGTCAACCTGATAAGATGTTTAAGGTATTCTCTCGTCCACAAATCGAGTTAGAAGATATCCTTAAATTCGAAAAGGTAAAAACTTATATAGACGAGCATGATCTAGATCAGGAGATCATAGAGCAAGCAGAAATCCAAGTGAAATACTCAGGGTATATAGAGAAAGAAAAGAACAATGCTGATAAACTTAATAGACTAGAGGATGTAAGAATCCCTGCTAATTTCGATTATGATAAGATAGTATCTCTATCGTTTGAGTCACGTGAGAAGCTTAAAAATATTAAGCCTATTACGATATCTCAAGCTTCTCGTATCAGTGGTGTAACGCCTACAGATATCTCTATCTTGTTAATCCATATGGGTAGATAAGCAGGTTTAGCAGGCTTGAAAAAATATAGAAGGCTGGTATGTTCCACGTGGAACATACCAGCCTTTTTTTATGGATGGAACTGTATAGAATAATATAGAAGTAGTGTAGTAGGTACATATATTAGAGCATAGAGTAGGTAGATGTATAGTGTATCATATGTAAAGTTCAGAATACTTATTTTGGAGTTGTTGTTGGTAGTTAAGGGTAGGAGATGCTCTTAATAGTTATTGAGTTTTATATTGTAATGGATAGTTTAATACGTTTGTGTTTTTACTTTATAAGAGGTATTGAGTAGATAGTATTTGATGCTTTATTTTTTACTTTCTTTTATAGGAGAGGATGAGTTTATACCTTAATACTATATTAGAAAGTACTCTTATCTATATGCTTATTTACTTTCATAGTGATTATATAATTTTACTACACAGTACTAATTTGAGTAGATAGAAGAAAGTAGATTATTCATAAAAGTTTCTATTTATGTATAACCATCTTGGTTGTCTTGTATCATTTTTTATGTTTAGAGTAGAGGATAATATTATGTAATGAGTTTGTGTTTTATTAGCCTATTATGATTGGCTATTTTAAAGAATCAAAATGAAGTTTAATGAAAGGAAGGAACGAATCTTTCTAGTTATCTACTTTATATTTTTAGTTAGAGTAATTGTTTAAGTTATACATTTTAGTTTAATACTTATTGCTTATAAAGTGAGTTTTCATGTAATACTCTTTGGAGTTAAATAATAACTTTAAGTATCATTTTTAGAATTAGGTTCACTCTCTTTTTATTTTTAGAAGCTCGTTAATTAAGCCATTATTTTTTTGTGGTTTTAGAATCATAGCCGATATATGTTGTTTATATTTGTGTGGCTTTTAAAACTTCATTGATGGAAATTAATGCAACTATTAAATATATAGAAGTAGAGGATCATTCTGTTTCTAAAGAGAAATTTGAACTTTATTTAGATGAGAAGTTTCAGTTATTAAAAACTGAACCAGTTCCTGATTTGGATAAATTAGATAGTTATTATGAAAGCCCAGAATATATTTCTCATACAGATAGTAAAAAGACTTTCTTCGATAAGGTATATCAAACGATCAAATCAAAAGCAATTCAGAATAAGTACAAAATACTTGAAGATATAAAAAGTGATCAAGGTGTACTTTTAGACATAGGATGTGGAACAGGGGAGTTTCTATTAGAAGGAAAAAATAGAGGTTGGTCTGTTTTAGGTTTTGAACCAAATAAAGGAGCGAGACAATTAAGCCTAAATAAGGGAATCACATTAGTAGATTCTCTAGATGATATTGAAGATCATTCTGTAGATGTTATTACGATGTGGCATGTGTTAGAACATATACCTGATTTAGATAAACAAATAAAGACACTTCAACGTATATTAAAAAAAGAAGGAACACTGATCGTAGCTGTACCTAATTATAATTCTTACGACGCTAAGTATTATGGTCAATATTGGGCAGCTTATGATGTACCTCGTCACCTTTGGCATTTTTCTCAGAAGTCGATTCCGTTACTTTTTAATCCTTACCAATTTGAATTAGTAGAAACATATCCAATGTTGTTCGATAGTTTTTATGTTTCACTTTTATCGGAGCAATATAAAATAGGAAAAAAGAATTGGTTTAAAGCTTTTCGTGTTGGACTAAAATCAAATATTGAAGCAAGAGCAAATTTAGAGTACTCTTCACTGATTTATTACTTAAAAAAGAACTAAGCTACTTTTTAGTAGGATATGATGCCTTTTTAGCTCTTTAGAAGTGCTATTTCTTATTTTAAAGCGATTTAAGCGAGTTTCTACTTAGTAGTGAGGTCTATGTATTCCTTTTTTGAGATAATAGTTATTTTAATGGTTTAAAAAAGGGGTTCTGTATTAAGTTTATCTATATAGTTAATATGTATTGATAGATTTTTATTATATCTTAATTATTTTTATTTAACTGTAAAAAGTTTATTACATTTACAACTGGTTTAAAAAAGCGAAAATGAAAAAAACTATTTTAATGCTAGGTATAGCTGGATTATTATTTTCATGTAATAATAATGCAACTCCTGCTACTGAATTCAAAACTGCTTATGTAGATTCTGCTAAGTTGATGAAGGAGTATGAAGAGATGAAGGATATGGAATCAAAATATAAGATCCAATCTGAAGAAAAAGGAAAAAGCTTAGAAGCTGAAGTTGCTAAGTTCCAACAAGAGGTTCAAAACTTCCAAGCTAATGCTCGTCAAAAAGGACAAGCATGGGCTGAGCAAACTGCTGCTAACCTTCAAAGAAAAGAGCAAGAATTACAGTTTAAACAACAAACTTTAATGCAAGCTTTACAAAAAGAGAGCGGTGAGGAAATGGAAGCTGTAGTGAAAAAAGTAAAAGAACATATCGCTGAGTATGCTAAAAAGAATAACTTAGACTATGTATTCAATACTGAGGATGCATCTACTGTTATCTATAGTAAAGACAGTAATGATGTTACTGAAATCATGATCAAAGAATTAAATGCTAAATATAAAGGTAGCGCTACTCCTGCTAAATTAGAGGAGACAAAACCTGCAGAAAGCAAAGAAGATAAAAAGTAATATCTTTGAATTACTTTAGAGAAAGCCCTTGTTTTAACAGGGGCTTTTTTCGTTTAGTACAGTTTTATTATCGTATTTTGTAAAAAAAAAGGAATGACTAATTTTTCAGAAGAAGCAGAATACGTTTTAAAGTTTATCAATGAGACGAATAGATCTCTTTTTTTGACAGGAAAGGCTGGTACTGGTAAAACTACCTTGTTAAAAGAAATTATTAATACTACACATAAGAATGCAGTAATAGTAGCTCCTACTGGGATAGCGGCTTTGAACGCAGGTGGAGTGACTATACATTCTTTTTTTCATTTGCCTTTTGCTGCTTTTGTCCCTGATACTAAGAATCCTCCTATTTTTACTGATACAATCAAGTTTGAAAATCGCGTATCGCTAAGGCGTCATATGCTGATGAGTAATGCTCGTAGAGCGTTGTTCTTAAACATGGATTTGTTGATTATAGACGAGGTTAGTATGTTGCGTGCAGATGTATTAGATGCGATGAACTTTATGTTACAGACTGTGCGTAAAAGTCAACAACCTTTTGGTGGAGTACAGGTTCTTTTTATAGGAGATTTATTACAGTTGCCACCCGTAGTCAAGAACCAAGAATGGGATGTGTTGAAGCGCTATTATGACGGGGTATATTTCTTCCATTCAGAAGTTGTTAGACAGTATCCTCCCTTGTATATCGAGTTAGAGAAAGTGTATAGACAGTCGGATCAAGTGTTTATTAACTTGCTAAACAATCTTCGCAATAATCGCGTATCTAGAGAGGATTTGGCACTCTTAAATCAGTATACCAATCCTAACTTTAATATAAAAGATAACCCTGGTTATATCACTCTAAGTACACATAATGCTAAGGCTGACAAGATTAATGAGGACGCACTTAGAGGATTGTTTACGAAGGAGTTTAGTTTTATGCCTGAAGTAGTGGGAGATTTCCCTGAAAAGATATATCCTATCGAGGCTAAAATGACGCTTAAAGAAGGTGCTCAGGTTATTTTTATTAAGAATGATATATCTCCAGAGAAGCGATTCTACAATGGTAAGATGGGGATGGTGAAGACCTTGACTAAGCATGAGATATTCATAGAGTTTGAAAATAAAGAAGTCATTGAAGTAGAACGATACGAGTGGCAGAATATAAAATATACGGTCGACCCTAATACTAAGGAAATCGTAGAGGAGGTCTTAGGTACCTTTAGTCATTATCCTCTTAAGCTAGCATGGGCTATTACGGTGCACAAGAGTCAAGGGCTTACCTTCGATAAGGCTGTTTTAGACGTATCTAAGGTGTTTTTACCGGGGCAGGCTTATGTTGCCTTATCTAGACTTCGTTCGTTAGAGGGACTAGTCTTATTATCCCCTATACAGATGAACGGCTTAGTCAATGACGAGGATGTAATGAGCTATGCTGAGAATAAGGCTGGCACAGAAGAATTAAATCTGCAATTAAAGATAGAGACAAAGAACTTTCTTCGAAACTATCTGATACAGACCTATTCTTGGTTTAACCTTAGTACACAATGGCATACGCACCTTTATAGTTATAATGCCGAGGCGGAGAGAAGTAAGAAAAGTGCATTTATGGGCTGGGCTCAGCGTATGACAAATCACTTAGATGAAATGGTTGTTCACTCAGAGAAATTTGTCAATCAGTTAAGAGCATTGTTTGAAGAAGAACCTTTCAGATTTGAGTTTACTAAAGAACGTGTACTTAAAGCGTATGATTACTTTTTTCCTCGTTTAGATCACATGGTTTTTGAACTATTGTTCACTATAGCACAGGTAAAAACTGCGAAGAAATCAAAGGCGTTCTACGAAGAATTAGTACCGTTAGAAGAGTCGTTATTGAAGACGGTTATTCAGATGAAGAAGGCTTCTATTATGTTGAAGTTAATAGAAGAGGATAAGAAGATATGCAAGGAGAATCTGCGCTCACTAGAGATCAGTGAGTATAAGATTAACCATTTAGTCAATATCGCTAATCTGATAAGAAGTACTAAACTAGGAGTAGAAGAGGAGGAAGATATAGAAGTGTATTCTTCTAGTCCGAAGACGAAGTCGAAAGAGAAAAAGAAGTCTACGTTTGTCATTACTCTAGAGATGTGGAAAGAGAAGATGAGTATAGAAGATATTGCATTAACTAGAAAACTGACTACGACTACAATCTATTCTCATATCGGTAAGTTGATTATGGATGGGCATATTACCTTAGAAGAAGTATTGCCAAAAGAACGTATAGAGGAGTTAACTGCTTTATTTGAGAAGAGTAAGGGAATGACGTTATCTGAGATTAAAGCGAATGCAGAAGAGGACTTCTCATGGGAAGAATTAAAGTTGTATCAACGTGCAATGGCTCAGAAAGAGGAGTAAGGTATATATTGAAGTAAGTATACTGTCATTATAGAATGAATTAAGTGTGGGGCTTATTTGCTTTTGCTTTGCTAGGAGAGTGCTTGCAGTATTCTAGCACATTCCTTCGACAAAACACCTGTTTTGCCTAGGATTCTCCAAGGAAAGTCCTAGGAAACCGCAAGAAAGTGCAAGCTAAAGCAATGCTCTTCTAAATAGAAACAATAAAAAAAAGGTCGTATTCATCGAATGCGACCGTTTTTATTACTTCTTATGTATTAACCGTGTTAGCTTTATAGATAGATCTGTGAAGATCATTTTAGCATTACCATTTCGTTCTATATGGTAGATAGCATCACCTAGCTCTTGGTATATTTCATTTATATTTTCTCCGTTGACAAAGGGAGCAAAGTTTTCTAGTTTAAACTTATCTACTGTCGTTTTATAATATACTAGTTCTGGAGTTTGATAGTTTAACAGTAGAGCCTGTCTGAATAGTTCTATACAAAACTCTATAAACTGTTTTTGCTGTTCACGTCCTAGAGCAGCTAGTTCCTCACTCCATTCTATTAGTTCCTGAATTACAGCAGCGTTTCCCTTCGCTCTAAAGGCTGCTCGCACCCATTGTACAAACCATTTCTCATAAGGTAAGGCATTCGCTTTATTATGCAGTAAGCTCAGTGCTTTGTTATAACTTCCTTGAGATTGATTAGCGATCATGATGGCTTCCTGTGGATCACATTGTTCGCGTTGTATTAAAGCTTCTTGTATTTCGATAGCGTTAAGCGGAGGAAACTTTAGTACTTGACATCTAGAGAGGATAGTCTGTAGAATATTTTTCTCGTTCTCTGCGATTAGTATGAACACTGTTTTAGCAGGTGGTTCTTCTAATAGCTTTAGTAGTTTATTAGAAGCCTCAGTATTTAGCTTATCTGCCATCCAGATAATCATAATCTTATAACCACCTTCAAATGATTTTAAGGCAAGTTTCTTCAGTACTTCACTCGCTTCATCTACTCCTATTTGTCCTTGTTTATTCTGTATATCAATGTGGGTGTACCAATCGAAAAGGTTTCCGTATTTATTCGTTTTTAAAAAACTGCGCCATTGTTCTGCAAATAGATCACTAGTAGCATTCCTTTTTACAGCTTCTGTCGTAGCTACAGGATATACAAAGTGCAAATCTGGGTGAGCAAGATTGTTGAATTTGATATTACAGGCATCATTCCCTCCTGTGTTTTCATTACCCGTATTTTTGCATAGTAAATACTGCGCGTAGGCGATAGCCATGGGTAAAGTACCTGTACCTTCTCCACCAATAAATAACTGTGCATGAGGTACACGACCTGATGCAGCTGACTGTATCAAATGATTCTTTAAAAAGGATTGCCCTATAATATCTGAAAATTGCATAAGGCAAAGATAAATTAATTATCAAGTGTTTAAAATAATCAGATTCATAATTGTACAACTATTTTATTTCTGTTTAGAGAATATTTACCTTCACAAAATAAGGTTTGTTCTATAACAATGTATTGTAATAATACAGCTTATTATCAGGGACTAAATCTATGAAGTGATGATTAAGTCAATGTCTTTTGCGTTTAGTTTTGTGTTAGGAGTATCTATTTTGTTTGTTATTTAGAGTTTTTTAGACAAGTTCTAGTCTATAAGTGTTCTAAAATTAAAAATAGTTTAAATATTTATTTGCGCTTATTATTTTGTATTTCTGTCTGTAAATACTATAATATTGAATAATTAATATATATAAAGTGTGATATAATTAATAATTATATGGTTTAATGGTGTATTTATAAAAGACTAATGAGTGTAATATGTTAAAATTTTCGTTTAACAATATAATAATCAGGTAGTCTGATATCGAAAAAGATTTATATTTGTGTAACTTATCGTAAAATATATAAAAAAGTAAAGATGAAATCTATTGATAGTTTTGATTTTAAAAATCAAAAGGTGTTGGTTAGAGTTGACTTTAATGTTCCCCTAGATGAGAATTTTAATGTTACAGATACAAATAGAATAGAGGCTGCAAAACCTACTATTGAAAAAATAGTAAAAGAGGGTGGTGTAGCTATCTTAATGTCTCACTTAGGAAGACCTAAGGGAGAGCGCAATGACAAGTATTCACTACGTCATATCGTTGCAAAAACAGAAGAGATTTTAGGACATAAAGTTACTTTTGTGAACGACTGTGTAGGAAGTACTGTTAAGGAAGCTATCGCAGCTAGTAAAGCTGGTGATATCATCTTATTAGAGAATCTACGTTTCTACGCAGAGGAAGAAAAAGGTGATGAAGGGTTCTCAAAACAATTAGCGGAGTTAGCTGATTTTTATGTGAATGATGCTTTTGGTACTGCACATAGAGCACATGCTTCTACTACTATCGTAGCGAAGTACTTTGCTGATAAAAAATGCTTTGGTTATTTATTAGCTAAAGAGATAGAGAGTTTAAATAAAGTATTGAATAGTACTGATAAGCCTGTTACAGCTGTATTAGGTGGTTCTAAAGTATCTTCTAAAATTACGATTATCGAGAATATCTTAGATAAGATAGATCACATGATTATCGGTGGAGGGATGACTTTTACATTTATTAAAGCTCTAGGTGGTAAGATCGGTAATTCTATTTGCGAAGATGATAAGCTAGAATTAGCTTTAGATATCTTGAAAAAAGCGAAAGAGAAGAATGTACAAGTACACTTACCTGTGGATATTTTGGCTGCTGATGCATTCGCTGCTGATGCAAATGTACAAGTGGTAGCTGCTAATGAAATTCCTAATGGATGGCAAGGTTTAGACGTAGGTCCTAAGACATTAGAAAGCTTAAAACCTGTGGTAGCTGAGTCAAAAATCATCTTGTGGAATGGTCCTTTAGGAGTATTCGAGATGGAGAAATTCGCGAATGGTACGATCGAGTTAGGTAACTTCATTGCTGAAGCTACTAAAAATGGTACTTTTTCTTTAGTAGGAGGTGGAGACTCTGTAGCTGCTGTAAAACAGTTCGGTCTAGCGCCTAAGATGAGTTATGTTTCTACTGGAGGTGGAGCAATGTTGGAAATGTTGGAAGGTCAAGTATTACCAGGAATTAAAGCAATACAAGAATAATAGTAGGTCCCTATGCTTATATATTAAGCATAGGGATTTTATAATACATAGCGCGATGAATTACAAAGTATTAACTTTATTAGCATGCGGTCTTTTTTCGTACTCAGTCATGGGACAGAATGAGCCTAGTACGCTTACAGAAGTATCAAAGAAAGAAATGAGCCCAGAGGTGTATCTGGACTCTATTAAAAAGACATTCGTTAACCATGCTAGTAGTGCCTCTATAGAGAAGCGCTGGTTGAATGAGTTATTGAACCAAGATTTATTTAATGAGCTAGAGAATGAGTTAGCTGATGCAAACTTTGACGAAGGAGATGTTCGTTTTGATGAATTACCTACTGAGCTTTTAAAAGAACGTTTAAAAAGATTAAATGAGAAAACACCTTTTAATGTTGAATACAATGAAACATTAGAGCGAGTGATCAAGTCATTTTTAAAGAATAGAAAACGTTCTTTTGAGAGGTTATTAGGCTTATCAGAGTACTATTTCCCGATGTTTGAGGAGCAATTAGCAAAACAAAATGTTCCTTTAGAGGTTAAATATTTATCTATAGTAGAATCTGCACTTAATCCTGTAGCTCGTTCTAGAGTGGGAGCTACTGGTCTATGGCAATTCATGTATCCTACAGGTAAACAATATAATCTAGAAGTAACTTCTTATATAGATGATCGTATAGATCCATTAAAGTCATCTGAGGCAGCTGCTAAGTTTTTATCAGACTTGTATGGTATGTTTGGTGATTGGGATTTAGTATTAGCATCATATAACGCTGGACCAGGTAACGTGAGTAAAGCGATTCGTCGTTCTAATGGATATACGAATTACTGGAATATTAGACCAAATCTTCCACGTGAAACACAAAACTATTTGCCTGCATTCTACGCTACTATGTATATTTTTGAATATGCAAAAGAGCATGGTATCACGTCTAAAAATGCACCTATAAAGGTAGTGGAGACTGATACAATAGCGATTAAGAAAACAATGTCTTTTGACCAAATCGCTAATTTATTAGATGTATCTAAAGAAGAAATAGAGTTCTTAAACCCTACTTATAAGTTACAAGTGATTCCTTATGATAGTGGTAAGTTGAACTTCTTAAGACTACCTATAAAGAAAATAGGTTTAATGGCCTCTAATGAAGAAAAGATGTATGCTTATGTAGATTTTTTAGATTCTAAAAAGGAACAACCAAACTATGCTGTAGTTGCAGAATCTATAGTAGAAAGTAGCTCTGTTAATCCGCGTTATCACACGATACGCAAGGGTGAGAGTGTAGGTACTATTGCTAATAAATACGGTATTTCGGTTGCACAATTAAAGAAATTAAATAATCTAAAAGGAAATCTAATTTACCCTGGTAAGAAATTAGTAGTAGGTAAAAAAGCGGTGGCTCAAGCGTCAGGCGGTACTAAGAATAATTTCTATACTGTGCAGAGAGGAGATTCATTATCCTCTATAAGTAAGAAGTTTGCTGGAGTGACTGTGACTAAATTAAAGTCCTTAAATAATATGAAGGACTCAGATGACATTCGTCCAGGTATGAAGTTAAGACTTAATTAGAATAGAAGATAGGAGAGTATAGTGTGAAGTATCTAGGTTGCTTATTGTTAGTATTATTTGCCCTTATGGGGTGTAGAGATCGGTCTGCTAAGAATAGATCTAATAATCCTATGGACGAACCTCATCAGATACTTATAGTGATTAATGACAGGTTATGGTATGGTAGTGTAGGAGATAGTATAAGAGAACATCTGGCTGTACCTATAGAAGGAATTACACCACCAGAGTCTACTTTTTCTTTAGAACAGATCTCACCTAATCTATTTTCTTCACGTACTAAGAATAGAAGAAATATAATCGTCTTTTCGGATAACTATAGTAATAATAGTATTCTGTTTGAGAAAGATAAGTATACTGCTGGTCAGATGTACTTTACAGTTAGCGGAGATTCTAGGAAGGGGCTAATAAGCGAGTTTAAGAAGAATTCAGACTCGATTGTGAGTTCTATTTTGCGATCTGAGTTTGATGTCGTTGCAAAGCGTATTCTTGAAGGGAAGATAGTTGATATTGATTATTTTCAAGACAAGTTTCAGGTAAGCCTTAATTTGCCCACTACGTATAAGTTGGTTGGAAGTAATTACCACTTTGTATGGTTTAAAAAGAATATTGCTTCAGGTAATAGTAATATTCTGATTTATGATGTGCCAATGGATAGAATAGAGAATAGAGATGATACTATTCTAAATAACTTATTAGCAGTAAAGGACTCCGTAAATGGAAAGTATATACATTCTATAGAAGATAATTCGTATCTAAGGCTCAATGAAGGGTTTATTCCAAACAATAAAGAGTTTGTAAGACAAGGAAGAAAGGTATATGAGTTCACTGGAGATTGGGACATGCATAATAGCTTTATGAGTGGTCCTTATATGAGTTATGTATTCCGGGATGAATCAGCTAGTAGGTACCTGTTTATAGAAGGGTTAGTATATAATCCTGCTATGGGAAAGAGAGGTATCTTAATGGAAGTAGAATCAATCGTAAACTCATTAAAGTTTAATGAGAGCGAAACAAATTAAATAGAAGTAAAAAGGCGTTCATCACTGAACGCCTTTTTATGTATTAATACCTTCTGTGTAAAGGTAATTCTTCTATTGGGTTTATCACCATAGGGAATCGTTCTACTGTTACAGCACTACTGTCAAGACCAAAGGCCTTTTCTTCTGATAGTGCTAGTTTTTTAAGCCATTCATATAGTGTAAGTATGATTGTTTCATGAGCAGGTAGTTCATTGTCATAAGACAATTCTTTCTCTATCAATACATATTCAAAGTCTGTATAGATATTGTTTTTTTGTAAAGAGGTGTATTTACTGATTACATCTACTTCTCCTGTTTCTGTTAGCTCTTTAAGTACTTGTTTCATGAGTACACTGATCTTTTGGTCATTTCTAAAACCTAGATAAAAGTCAACACGGATAATATTATCAGCACCCATCTTCTGTATTTTGTATTCTAAGTTATAAGGTTGATCACTTACATTCACATGTATGAACCAATAGTTATCTGCTCTTTTAGGTCTACGTTGTGTGATAGAATACAGCGCTTTGTACTCTATTTTAGAGCATGTATTGGAGTTGGTTAGATAGATTAGATTAGAAGCAAATTTAGGAATGCTTGTATCTCCACTGATATCTAGAAGAATGTCTTTATACTGTTCTATATTGACAAACTCAGTATAGTTCTTTCTAATTTTCTTAGCTAAGTAGTTTATAATCATCGTACCTGCTAGTAAAGACGCTATGATAACAGTAACATAACCACCATGAGTGAACTTCTGAACGTTAGCAATAAAGAATGAGACCTCTAAGCTTAGGTATATTAGTTCGACTAATACGATTACAACAATATGTACACGTTTTAGGTACATATAGTAGCCTAGTAAGATTGTAGTCATGATCATACACAAGGTAATTGCTAGTCCATACGCAGCCTCCATATTACCTGACTCTTCGAAGTGTAGTACCACGAATACACAGCCTAAGAATAGTAACCAGTTGATAGAAGGAATATATAATTGACCTTTTACATTGGTCGGGAATTTTACTTTTACTTTTGGCCATAAGTTAAGTCTTATCGCTTCATTGATTAGTGTAAATGATCCGCTTATTAGGGCTTGTGATGCGATTACAGCCGCTATTGTTGCAATGGCTATACCAAATGGCAAGAACCACTCAGGCATAACTAAAAAGAAAGGGTTTGCGGGGTTTTGATTATCCGGTGATAGTTGTAGTAGTGTTTGGTTAGAAAAGTTGATTAAATAAGCTCCTTGTCCAAAATAACACAATACTAGCATCGCTTTTACAAATGCCCAAGTGATGCGTATATTCTTTATCCCACAATGTCCTAGATCACTATAAAGTGCTTCTGCACCTGTAGTACATAGAAAGACAAATCCCAATACAAAATATCCTTCTGAGTGTATAGAAAGTAAATGAACTGCATAATAAGGATTTAAAGCCTTTAGTACTGTAAGGTTATCCATTAAGTGAAATAGACCAATTATCCCTATCATTAAGAACCACAAAGTCATCATAGGGCCAAAGAATTTGCCAATAGCCTTGGTACCAAATTGTTGGATGACAAAGAGAATAAAGATAATTCCTATCACTATCGGAATAGTCTGTAGGTTTGGTTCATATATTCTAAGTCCTTCTATAGCAGATGATATAGAGATAGGAGGGGTGATGATACCATCGGCTAATAGTGCACTACCTCCAATAATAGCAGGAATGATTAACCAACGTTTCTTCAACCTCTTGACTAAAGTATAGAGTGAGAATATACCTCCTTCACCATTATTATCTGCCTTTAGGGTTAGAAAAACATACTTAATGGTCGTCTGTAAGGTTAAGGTCCAAAAAACGCATGAAATAGCTCCTAAGACAATATCCTCTCGGATAATCTCTTTTCCTATGATGGCTTTCATTACATAAAGTGGGGATGTACCAATGTCTCCATAGATAATACCTAAGGTCACCAGTAGTGTTCCTAAGGTTATTTTATTCAATTGAGAACTGTGGCCATGTGATGACTGTGCTTGCATAAAAGTGTCGGATTTAAACTTGTAATTTGTAACGATATGGTTACTAATAAGCTAATAGTCAGAATAGGAATATATACCACTCCATGGCTAGTCTTAGTTTAGTAAAGATATTTTGCTTTTAATAAAGCGATATCCACTTCTAATATTTCTGTTAGGTACTGTTCTACAGAATTATAATATTCTTCTATAGTATTCAATGCTTTTGCTAAGAATTGTTCTTGTACTGTGAATAGGGTTAGAAGTGTTTCGGCTTGTTGTGTTTCTAGATTAAATTGTTGTTGTATCTGTTGTATATCGAGATTGACATATTGATTAGTCAATAGGTAATCTTCTATCACTGTATGTTGATTCACACCTAGAGCAGATAGGAGTAGAGCAGCAGCGAAGCCTGTTCTATCTTTACCTGCAGTACAGTTAAACATTAGTGGAGCCTCAGAACATTCTACCTCTCTAAAGAAAGCTTTGTATTGACTTTGGTTGTGGAGTACCAGTTGTTCATTGATATCCACTAAGAGTTTAGTAGCTAGGTTTATATCTCCTTCTTGTACGATCTGCATGACCTGATTCTTACTAAGATTACCAGGAGTGATTGGTAGAAGTACTTCATTAGTAACTGTCTTAGGTAACAGTGTTTTTTGTTCTTGACTTTCTTCTTCACTTCTAAAGTCTACTATTGTAGTCAGCGGAAGTGAGCTTAGGTAGTTTAGATCTACGTCAGTTAGGTTGCTCAATTGTCCTGAGCGAAATAAGCATCCCCATTTGACTGTTTTGTTGTCCTCTGTTTGATATCCGCCTAGATCTCTGAAGTTAGACTGACCTTCTAAAGGTAGTTGGCGCAATCTGTTATTCGCTACTTCAAGAGCTTTGTGTGTAGTATTAAGGTCTAGAGTGCTTTTGTTAGGTGTAGAGATGTGTTCTACATCACTATCTGTTTCGATTAAACAATTTCCTTTTTCTAAATTTTGCATAGAGCTATCACTATTTTAAAGCCTGAACAAACTCAGGTATATTTATAACAATGCTTTTCTGAACTCTTACATGTAAGTAGCATTAGATGCTAGATATTGTAAAAATGATCAACTCAATCAAGAATAAACAATACCTTTAAACAATAAAAAGATACTTATTTATTAGTATTTAATGATTAATAATCAGAAAACTATTAAGTTAAGTGTATTTTTAATATAGTGCAAATATAAGATGTAAAAAAGACAAACTATTAAGAGTTGTCTTCTTTTTTTTCTGTTGTAGCGTCTATGAATTTCTCGAAAAGCTTAATCATCTTCTCGTTTACATCTTTGAATGTTAATCTATCTTTAGATTGATAGAATAGCATCATTGCATAAGGCTTATCTATATTTTCTAGTAGTAAGTGTTTATTCTGCCTATATGCTTCGCGTAGTAATCTTTTAAAATAGTTTCTATCTACCGCCTTTTTAAAATGGCGTTTAGATACAGATACTCCTACTTTTAGAGGGAGGTCTTCTTGATTAGCTATTTGCACGTATACCATTCTCAAAGGGTATTTACTCACAGTTTTACCAGTTGTAAATAACTCTTCGATTACAGTTTTGCTTTTTAGCTTTTCCTTTTTAGGATAATTGTATTTTTTTTGTTCCATATAGACTGCAAAGGTAGCAAAGGAATATGAAATATTTATAAATAAAATAGGCCGCTACTGCGGCCTATTTCTATTTTGTATAGATACTATTTTCTTGATTTACATCAGCCATAAACTGGCTTGGGTCGATCACTATTTTCTTAATAGCACCTTTTGGTTTATTGATTGTGAACTTATATTCTGGTTGAGCCCATCCCCATCCATCTAACACTGTTCTTTCGTATTGTACGTACTGGTTAGGTTTGATCCAGTGCATTGAAGTATAAGGAATATAGAATGTCTCTATAGAACCATCTTCGTATTCTACTAAAATATCTAAAGGCATACCCATTCTTCCCATTCTACCTAAAGTAACTAAAGTTTGGTTTTTCTGTACCTCTTCTACGAATAAGATAGAGTAGTCTATCGTGTTGTTCGTCTGTGTCCAGTCGATTAAATATTGGTCTAATACAGCACCAGATACTTTCTCAGCTACACGCTTGAAGTCATTAGGAGTAGGGTGAGTGAACTTGTATTCATTATAGTACGTTCTCAGTGTAGTCATCATATTATCCCACCCGATTAAGTAAGCTAATTGAGTTAAGAAGATAGACCCTCTGCTGTATGCAGAAGTAGAATAAGCTCTATTGGTCAAGTAATGATCTGCATGTGTGCTTAATGGCTCTTGCATTCCCTTAGACACTAAGCTATAGTAGCTCTTATAAGTAGATCCGAACGGGTTCACATCTTCTTGTTGGTCTTTAGGTAAGATCTTTAGCATCGCTAGGTCAGAGATAAATGAAGTAAACCCTTCATCCATCCATTCGTGTTTCGTCTCATTAGTAGCTAAAGCATGTTGGAACCAACTGTGCGCTAACTCATGAGCTGTCACTCCTGCTAAGCTTGGGAATGATCTCTCGCCTGTGATTAGGGTACACATAGAGTATTCCATACCTCCATCACCACCTTGTATTACAGAGTATTGGTTATAAGGATAAGGACCTACATTCTCATTGAAGAATTTCATTAACTCTGCTGTTACAGGCTGTAGTTTTTTCCAGTTATCTATAATAGCAGGATTGTTTTTATATAAGAAGTGAAGTTTCACTCCATCAGGTCCATCATACGTATCGTGTATGAAGTTAGGGTCTGCTCCCCATGTAAAGTCTAGTACATTCTCAGCTTTAAAGTGCCATGTAAGCTCTTTACCTTTTTTGATAGAATTATCATCGATACCAGCATCTTGGTATCCATATCCTACCTCATTATTATTTACGATATTACCTGTACCACCCAAGATATAGTTTTTATCTAACGTAATTTTTACGTCGAAGTCACCCCATACACTGTGGAACTCTCTACCTAGATACTGCTCAGCATGCCATCCTTCGAAGTCATATTCAGCGATCTTAGGGAACCATTGAGACATAGACAGTGCTACACCCTCTTTAGAGTTTCTACCAGCTCTACGGATCATTACAGGAGCTTGTCCATCGAAGTTCATTGTGAATACAGTAGATGACTTAGGAGCGATAGGTTTTTTTAGAGTCACCTCTAGTACAGTACCTACTTCTTTCGTCTCTAAAGCCTCACCATCTTGCATCATTTTAGATACCTTTAGGTATCCTATTTCGTTATCTTTTAGCTTTGTGATTCTACTTTCAAATACTTTTCTTCCTCTCACTGTTTTAGTATCTACCATACGAGAGTCAGGATCAGCGATATTTGATAATAGCGCATCCATATCACTATTCGGTTGGAATGCGTTGTAGTAAAGGTGGAAGTATACTGCTTTTAAAGTATCAGGTGAATTGTTTGTGTAAGTTAACTTTTGAGTACCTGTATATTGGTACTTTTTCACGTCCATCTTTACGTCCATTTTATAGTCAACATGTTGTTGCCAATAACCTGGATTTGGGTTGTTTTGAGCGATTGCGTCTATTAGGGCAATAGAGCAAATAGCTAGAGTTAGTAATATTTTTTTCATAATGTGTTTGAAATCAAAACTCCACATATATTATGCATAAATGTGGAGCTTTTTATATTAAGGGTTACTTAGTTACAAGTTTTATTTTTTAGCTTTTGACAATTTCTCAGCTAATAATAATGCATTGTACGCATTTACAAACTTACCAGAAGTAGAGATAGATTGGAAATTTCTGATTTCTTTTTTCTCACCTACTACTACGTCGAAGTTTACCGCTACACCTGAGTCCATGATGATTTTCTTCACTTCTCCAGCTGTAAACTCTGGGTAATAAGCTCTCACTAATGCTGCAACACCTGCTACGTTAGGAGAAGCCATAGAAGTACCTTGTAAGTACTCATAACTATTCGTTGGTACAGTAGCATAAATTTTCACTCCAGGAGCGAATACGTCTACATCATAATCACCATAGTTAGAGAAACGAGCCACCATATTTTTACCAAACTCTGGGTTAAGAGCTCCTACTACTAAGAAGTTGTTAGAGATCTCTGGTCCCATCTTCACGTTATCGTTAGGGTAGCGCTCTACACCTCCAGGGATGTTTAAGTCCATAGCATCATTACCTGCAGCTACTACGATAAGTACGTCTTTCTCTTCTGCATATTTAATAGCGTCACGTACCCACTGACTGTTTTCTTCATAGTATTTACCGAAGCTTCCGTTGATTACTTTAGCACCGTTATCTACTGCATATCTGATACCTAATGCGATATCCTTATCATACTCATCTCCATCAGGTACAGCTCTTACAGCCATGATCTCTGCTACGTCAGATGCTACACCGTCTCCACCTAAGTTATTACCACGAGTCTGAGCGATAATACCAGCTACGTGAGTACCATGTTTAGCCTCTTCTCTTACAGGTCCGATCACGTTGTTATCCCCATAGATTCTATCATTGATATCTGTATGGTCATCACCTACTATCTTTCTACCGTCGAACTCTAAGTTTAAGTGGTGTTTTGCTTTACTTTCTACACTGTTTTTGTAAGCTTCTAACCAAGATAACTCTCTTCCACCTGCTAAGATATTATACATAACATTCTTAGAATGGATGATCTCTTCATTAGCGTCTAATGGAATACTGTTTAAGTCATCCATTGTGTAGTCTTTTTTATCTAGGTATTTTGCGATACGCTCATTTGCACGCAATAGCATATCTACACGTAGTTTGCTCTCTTGGTTGCTTTTTATTTCTTCGTCGTATTCCTTCACAGCTCTTTTGTACTGATCAGAACCGTCATCACCTCTACGGATCACACGTACCATCTCTACATTTTCGTGTACAGACTGTCCTAAGAAGTTCCATCCGTGGATGTCATCGATGTATCCATTATTATCATCATCGATACCATTCCCCGCTATTTCATTAGGGTTTGTCCAAACTTGAGTCTTTAAATCATCGTGATCAATCTCAACACCTGAATCTACAACTCCTACAATTACTTTCTTAGGTAATTTCTTTCCTTTAAGAATTTCTTCATACGCTCTGTCAACAGACATTCCAGGAACAGTATCATTAATGATGTCTAAATGACTCCATCTGCGTAATTGTTCTTCTGTAAGTTTTGTTGTTCTCTTCGGTAGATTATCTACACCCGAGATTGGTGTATTGGTAATCGTACTCGTTGTACCACAGCTAGTTAAAGCTAATGCTAAAGCAGCTGATAGGTATAAAGGTTTAATCAATCGCATTATAGTTAAATTTAAATTATCAATGTTATTCGTGCTAAAAATATAAATAAGTTACATCTTGAAAGTGTACTTAACACTAAATTAAGATTTCATTAGCTTTTAAATTCTCATTTAGTCTCACTCCTTTTTCAGTATGTTGCACAGTGATGATTTCATTATGAGCATCGTGTTCTAAGAACAAATACCAATTCTCATCAGCTGCCATCTTTAAGAATTTCTCTTTTTCGTCTAGTGTTAGCAGAGGTCTTGTATCGTATCCCATTACATAAGGAAGTGGTATATGTCCTACTGTAGGTAGTAGATCGGCTACATAAGCTATTTTTTTGCCTTTATAGTTCAGTATAGGGATCATTTGCTTCTCAGTATGTCCATCTGCGAAGAAGATATCAAAGCCTAATTCGGAGTTGTGCAGTATGTTTCCTTCAGCCTTTGGGATGAAGTGAAGTGCACCGCTATCCTGTATAGGAAGGATGTTCTCTGATAAGAAAGAAGCCTTCTCTCTCGCATTCGGTTTAGTTGCCCATTCCCAGTGATTCTCATTCGTCCAGTACTTCGCGTTTTTAAAAGCATTTACATATCCTGTCTTATCACTATTCCAGTTTACAGCACCTCCTACGTGATCGAAGTGTAAGTGTGTCAAAAATACATCTGTGATGTCATCTCTGTGAAAGCCATGCTTAGCTAGAGACTTATCTATGCTATGGTCTCCCCATAGATTATAATAACCAAAGAATTTATCAGATTGTTTATTTCCCATCCCCGTATCGATAAGGATCAGTCTGTTGCCCTCTTCGATAAGGAGTAGTCTAGCACCTAAGTCGATGAGGTTATTAGCATCAGCAGGGTTGGTTTTGTTCCAAATCACTTTAGGAACAACGCCAAACATAGCACCACCATCTAGTTTAAAGTTGCCACTTTCTATAGCGTATAGTTTCATAATTGTTTTAGTTTATTTGAGTTAGGTGCAAATTACTAAAATTATTTCTCCTAGTCTCTCTTTTTTGCAAAAGTCTGTCACTGGCCTTGGTATAGCAGAGGATCTAATCGGTTATCTAAGGAAATGATAGTAGTATATAGATGCTTCGGGTAGAGATTTAGTACGGTTCGGTAAAAGGGTACTTATCCCAAGTAAACACTGCTCATTACCGAACAGCTTCCGAACAAATTTTTAATTAAAAGTGGTAAAGTGTTTATTAATAGCTGTTTATGTTGGGATGAAATAACCAAAGGAAGGCAATATCTCCAATATTAACCAAAAAGGGCAAAAGAGGGCGATAGTTAATGAAGAATTAGAAATTAAGTATTATGTTTATTTTTATTATGGTGTAAAAGGGTAGATATGAGAGTTTTATTTATAATCTGTTTTGTTTTTTTTGGTCAACAAATTAGTGCTCAGGTATTTGAAGTAAAATTGGAAGCAGCAAAGGAAGAGGATATTAAGGAAGGTGTAAATGAGGAGAAGGATGTTTTTACGGCAGTAGAGTTTAGAGCAGAATATCCTGGTGGGATAAAAAGATTTGAAGAAGATTTTAACAAGGAATTTAGTTTGTCTACAATTTTTATAGATAGAGATTCTTTGTTGTTAATCATTAGTTTTATAGTTGAGATAGATGGTTCTGTTAGTAATGCGAAAGCTCTTAGATATGGTGATAAAGAGGTTAATATTGAAGTAAAACGAGTGTTTGATTTGCTTGATGTATGGAAGCCAGCCCTTAATAAGGGAGTAATTGTTCGAAATAAGATAACTAGAGCAATTAAAGTATTTAAAAAAGAATAGGAGAAAATTCCTTTTCGCTAAGAATTAGTTTTAGCTCTTAAAATTCTTCCAAGTTAGAATTAGTATCTGTTTTAGTGTTCAAAATATTATCGATTCTTGCTTTTATATTTTATTGATAAAGGATAACTTTGTCTTTTTGAAAAAATATTGCCTTGATTTGTTCAATACATTCTTTTAAATGTCCTTGAATAGTATAATTAAAGGTACAATATTTGCAATAAAGTATTTTAGTAGAGCAAAATAATCGAATTAAGTGATTAGTTTTCAGTAGGTTTTTTACTAAAGTAGTTAGGAAAGAATATCAAAAAAGGAGTTCTAACGATAGTTTTTATCGATATTAGTATTAAAACTTCTAATCGTTATAAATATGTTAGTTAGTACAAGAAACCATTTTTTTATAATACCTTTGTAAATCAAATTTTAGAACTAATCTATTTTAAAAAAGGTATGATAAAAGTTTCAGA
Source organism: Myroides sp. (assembly GCF_032073645.1). Taxonomy (NCBI): domain Bacteria; kingdom Pseudomonadati; phylum Bacteroidota; class Flavobacteriia; order Flavobacteriales; family Flavobacteriaceae; genus Myroides; species Myroides sp. The sequence continues at coordinate 113,971 of NZ_DAMANB010000007.1, read as the reverse complement.
TATAGCGAGTAAACGCGTGGCCCTTTTGATGGAAGATGAAGGGTTTAACCATACTACAGATTATGTACGTGTAGGAGTGACTAGCGGAGGATGTTCCGGACTTTCGTATCAATTAAAATTTGATCACGAGATAGGAGAAGACGATAAGGTTTTCGAAGACAATGGTGTAAGAATCGCTGTGGATAAGAAAAGCTTTTTGTACCTAGTAGGAACGACTTTAGAGTATTCTGGAGGATTGAACGGTAAAGGTTTTTATTTCAACAATCCAAATGCAAGTAGAACTTGCGGATGTGGAGAAAGCTTTTCATTATAAGACCTCAAGGTAGAAAGGCGGATGTACGTCTGTCTTTCTTTCCTTTTGATAATTAGTTTAATAAAAGAAGCGTACGAGAAAGTAGTGGCTTTTAAGTATAAATATATGAGTAAGTATACAGAAGAAGATTTAAAGAAAGAATTAGAAACCAAGGAGTATGAGTATGGATTCTATACAGATATAGAGTCAGAGACATTTCCTGTTGGGTTAAATGAAGATATTGTTAGAGCGATCTCTGCTAAGAAAGGTGAGCCTGAGTGGATGACTGATTGGAGATTAGAAGCATTCCGTATTTGGGAATCGATGATGGAGCCAGAATGGGCTAATGTGAACTATACTAAACCTGATTTTCAAGCTATATCTTACTACTCTGCACCTAAGAAGAAGGATGAGTATAAGAGCTTAGATGAGGTGGATCCAGAACTGATAGAGACTTTTAATAAACTTGGTATTTCGCTTAACGAACAGAAGCGTCTTACTGGTGTAGCGATGGATATCGTGATGGACTCTGTGTCTGTAGCGACTACATTTAAAGATACTCTAGCTGAGAAAGGTATTATATTCTGTTCTATCTCTGAGGCGATCAAGACTCACCCAGAGTTAGTGAAGAAATATTTAGGTACTGTGGTACCACAGACAGATAACTTCTATGCGGCGCTGAACTCTGCAGTATTCTCTGATGGTTCATTCTGTTATATTCCTAAGGGTGTTCGTTGTCCTATGGAGTTGTCTACATACTTCCGTATTAACCAAGCTGGTACAGGTCAGTTTGAGCGTACATTAGTGATCGCTGATGAGGGTAGTTATGTTTCTTACTTAGAGGGATGTACGGCACCATCACGTGACGAGAACCAATTACACGCTGCTGTAGTAGAGCTTATCGCTATGGATGATGCTGAGATTAAGTATTCTACTGTTCAGAACTGGTTCCCTGGAGACAGTGAAGGAAAAGGTGGAGTATTTAACTTCGTGACTAAACGTGGTCTATGTGAGAAGAATGCTAAAATCTCGTGGACACAAGTAGAGACAGGATCTGCTGTGACATGGAAGTACCCATCATGTATATTAAAAGGGGATAACTCTATCGGAGAGTTTTACTCTATCGCTGTGACGAATAATTTCCAACAAGCGGATACAGGTACTAAGATGATACACTTAGGTAAGAATACGAAGTCTACTATTATTTCGAAAGGTATATCTGCTGGTAAATCTCAAAATAGTTATAGAGGATTGGTTCATATGGGACCTAGAGCTGAGAATGCTCGTAACTTCTCTCAATGTGACTCTTTATTAATGGGTAATGAGTGTGGTGCTCATACATTCCCTTATATTGAGGCTAAGAATACTACTGCTCAGATTGAGCATGAGGCAACAACTAGTAAGATTGGTGAAGACCAAATCTTCTATTGTAACCAACGTGGTATTCCTACAGAAAAAGCGATTGCACTTATCGTTAACGGATTCTCTAAAGATGTGTTGAATAAGTTGCCAATGGAGTTCGCTGTAGAAGCACAAAAATTATTAGAGATTTCTTTAGAAGGAAGTGTAGGTTAATCTACGCCTAAACTAAAGAGTTCAAAAAATCAGATTACCTCAACAAAATTAAATAAGACAATTTATGTTACAGATAAAAAATTTACACGCAAGTGTTGAAGATAAAGAAATATTAAAAGGAATTAACTTAGAAGTAAAAGCTGGTGAAGTACACGCTATCATGGGACCTAACGGTGCTGGTAAGAGTACATTATCATCTGTGATCACTGGTAATGAAGCATTCGAAGTTACTGAAGGAGAGATTCTTTTAGAAGGAGAAGAGTTAGGAGAATTAGGACCAGAAGAAAGAGCTCATAAAGGGGTGTTCTTATCGTTCCAATATCCTGTAGAGATTCCTGGTGTTTCTGTAACTAACTTTATGAAAACAGCAATCAACGAATCACGTAAAGCACAAGGATTAGAAGAAATGCCTGCGAACGAGATGTTGAAAAAAATCAAGGAGAAAGCGGAGTTATTAGAGATCGATAGAAAGTTCTTATCTCGTTCTCTTAACGAAGGATTCTCTGGTGGTGAGAAAAAACGTAATGAGATCTTCCAGATGGCTATGTTAGAGCCTAAGTTAGCTATCCTAGATGAGACTGACTCAGGACTAGATATCGATGCTCTACGTATCGTAGCGAATGGAGTGAACAAACTAAAAAGTGAAGATAACGCAGTAGTGTTAATTACGCACTACCAACGTTTATTAGACTATATCGTGCCAGATTTCGTACACGTATTATACGATGGTAAAATCGTTAAGACAGGAGGTAAAGAATTGGCATTGGAATTAGAAGAAAAAGGATACGATTGGATCAAAGCTTCTTTAGAGAAGTAAGAATACTAGATCTCAAGAATCAATCATTTTAATCTAATTGCAAAGAAAGAATTATGGAGCTTAAAGATAAATTAATTACGTCTTTTGTGGCTTTTGAACAAGGTTTAAAAGGTGAACATGAAGGTTTACACGATATTCGTTTAGAAGCATTAAAGACATTCGAAGATAAAGGATTTCCTACTAAGAAAGTAGAAGCGTGGAAGTACACTTCATTGAATTCAATTTTAAAGAATGAATTTCGCGTATTACAGAAAGAGGAGACAGCGATAGAGTATAAAGATGTAAAGAAATACTTCTTAAGTGATTCTGACACGTATAAATTGGTGTTTATCAATGGAGTGTTCAGTTCTCATTTATCATCTACTACTCATGATGGTTTAGACGTATGTTTAATGTCATCTGCACTGACTAAGCCTAAATATAAAATGGTGATCGATGCCTTTTATAACAATACGGCTGATAAGACAGATAGTATGACGGCGTTAAACACAGCTTTTGCTACTGAGGGAGCATTTATTAATATTCCTAAGAGTAAAGTAGTGGCTAAGCCGATAGAGATTATATACTTTTCTACGGTAGCGGATAAAGCTCTGTTAGTACAACCTCGTAACTTAGTAGTAGTAGGAGAGAATGCTCATGTACAGATTGTAGAAAGACATCAGAACTTGACTAACTCTACTGTACTTACTAATGCTGTAACTGAGATCGTAGCGCATAAACGTGCTATCGTAGATTTCTATAAGTTACAGAATGATAATGAAGAAGCTACACTAGTAGACAATACATATATTACTCAGAAGCAAGAGAGTAGAGTTTCTGTTCATACTTTCTCATTCGGAGGTAAGTTGATTAGAAATAATTTAAACTTCTATCAAGACGGAGAGCGCATTGATAGTACGTTAAAAGGTGTGACACTAATCAGTGATAAACAACACGTGGATCACTACACATTAGTATCTCATAACCAACCTAACTGTGAGAGCCACCAGAACTACAAAGGTATCTATGATGGTAATTCTACAGGGGTATTTAATGGTAAGATCTATGTAGATAAAATAGCACAGAAAACAGATGGTTTCCAACAGAGTAATAATATCTTACTAAGTGAGAAAGCTAATATCTATGCTAAACCGCAGTTAGAAATCTTCGCTGATGATGTGAAGTGTTCGCATGGATGTACTATAGGGCAGCTTAATGAAGATGCGATGTTCTATATGCGTCAAAGAGGGATTCCTAAAAAAGAAGCAAAAGCATTATTAATGTATGCTTTCACAGATGAAGTAATGGAGTCTGTAAAAGTACCTGAGTTAAAATCTAAGGTAGCAAAAGTAATTGCTGGTAAATTAGGAGTATCTATGGGATTTGAAATTTAATTTCACGTTTTTTATACTTGGTCAAATATAAAAGAGACTGCCTAAGGCAGTCTCTTTTTGCATTTAATAAATGCTATGGTCATATTGGTTAGGTATGATAATAAAAACGACCTAGCTATTGGGGGAGCTAGGTCGCTTAAGAAAAAGAAAGTTTGTTGTTTTTGTTGTACAAAGTATATTTCATATATCGTGCCAAAAAATGTAACGTGCTGTGTTTTAGTATTTGAGGGTATAAAGTGTTGTTTTTTTAACTATATTTTAAGATATTACTAGTATTCGTATTTTTATACTGCAATTAAATGTCAGTATAGCTGAATTGCTATTGTGTATTGCTGCTAGTGAGTAAATAAGAAAAGGGTATTGCACAGAGCGTGTTTAGAGGTGTTAGTATGCTGTTTTTCGACAATTACTTATATAGTGTGCTTTTAGTAAGAGATATTGGCTTAAAAGGCACTATATGATGCTGTGGTATGTGTCCCACTTTATACGACCATAATAGACTAGAAGTGTGCATATAGAGTCATAAAAGTCAGTGTAGAGAATAAAGAAAGTATGAAGTGATAGTTTTGTCTACAGAATTATAGTTCATACGTTCTTTGACATAATGTATACTACGATGAGGTAGAAGAGTAGGGATATAAAAAGAGAGAATCCTCTGTTTGAAGATTCTCTCTTTATAGATTATAAGATAATATAGATTGAGTGCTTAAGATTCGCAACTGCTACAAGTCACTAGGTTAGTTACCATCTCTTTAGAGACACTCTGACTACGCTGGTAGTACAATGTTTTAACTCCTAGTTTCCACGCTTCGATCATTAGGTTGTTTACTTCCTTGATCGGTAGAGCAGAAGGGATGTTTAGATTTAAGCTTTGTGCTTGGTCTACGTACTTCTGTCTTACAGCAGCTTGTTGTATGATTTCAAGTTGACTGATTTCTTTGAATGTCTTGAATACTGCTTTTTCTTCTTCAGTAAGACCTTCTATCTGCTGTACACTACCACCGTTAAGCATGATAGTTCTCCATGTTTCTTCGTTGTCTAGACCTTTTTCTTCTAGTAACTTCGTTAGGTATTTATTCTTACGCATGAAGTTTCCTTTAGATAGTCCTGCTTTATAGTAGTTACTACTAAAAGGTTCTATCCCTGGAGAAGTCTGTCCTAAGATAGCAGATGATGAGGTAGTAGGAGCGATAGCCATAGTAGTCGTGTTACGTCTACCATATCCTTTCATAATCTCTGGTTCACCATAGATACGCGCTAATTCTTGAGACGCTTTGTCTGCTTTAGTACTAATGTTATCGAATATTTGATTCGTAAGCATTTTAGCTTGTAGTCCTTCGAATGGGATCATATTCTTCTGTAAGTATGAGTGCCATCCTAGTACTCCTAATCCTAATGCTCTATGACGTTTAGCAAAACGATTAGCAGCAGCTAAATAGTAGTTTCCTTCTGTTTTTTCAATAAACTCTTGAAGTACTGCATCTAAGAAGTAGATCGCTAGTTTAACAGCTTCTGTGTCTTTCCACTCGTCGTATAACTCTAGGTTCATAGAAGATAAACAACAGATGAACGATTCGTCATCAGAAGAAGGTAACATGATTTCAGAACAAAGGTTACTTGCGTTCACACGCATATTAAGATCCTTGTATACTTGTGGTTTATGTCCATTCACGTTATCAGAGAAGAATAAGTATGGCATACCTTTTTGTTGGCGACTCTCTAGTACTTTAGCCCATAACTGTCTCTTCTCTCTATCCCCATCTATCATCTCTTGCATCCAGTAGTCTGGTATACATACTCCATAGAATAGGTTCTGAATAGGGTTACCGATGTTTTTTATATTTAAGAATTCTTCACAGTCAGGATGGTCTATGTCTAGGTATGCTGCAAAAGCACCTCTACGTACCCCTCCTTGTGATATGGTGTCCATAGCTGTATCGAACAACTTCATAAAGCTTACAGCGCCGCTACTCTTACCATTATCTGTTACAGCACTTCCTCTCTCACGAAGCGCTCCAAAGTAACCTGATGTACCACCACCAATTTTGGTTTGCATAATTACTTCACCAAGTTTGTGTGTGATTCCCTCTATACCATCTGGAATATGTACGTTAAAACAAGAAATAGGCAGACCTCTCTCTGTACCCATATTAGCCCAGATAGGAGAGCTTAGACTCATCCATCCACGTTCTATCATCTCTTGGAATGATTCTTTTAATTCGGGTTTATACAGTCTTCTGGCAGCAGCTGATGCGATACGGTCGATAGCACCTTCTACTGTTTCTCCTTTAAGCAAGTATCCTCTATTAAGGATTTGTTCACTTTCAGAGTTTTTCCACCAAAGTTTTTCTGTTAGGTTATCGTTGTCTTCTGTCAATAATGGTAATGAGAAATTGTTCATAGAATTCTTTTAGATTTTTTTGATAGTGAATTTTTTGGTTTAGAATAGGTCGTCTGCAGAGAAACTCTTATCGTGCTTAGTATAGTCAACAGGTCTCTTAGCGAAGAAATCATCTAAACTGTTTGCGAACACTTCTTCTTCGAACCAAGCCATTGGTTTGTATTGTTCGTGGGTGATATTAAATACCTTTTTAAGGCCAATCTTTTGCATACTTTCGTCTACTCTGAACTTCATGAAGTTTAATAGATCTGCTTTGTTTACCGTTTCTATTTCTCCTGTGCTAAAGATCCAGTCTAAGATTCTGCTTTCTATCTCGATAGATTTATGGATTACTTCATTCACATGATTGATTAACTCATCATCAAAGAAGTCTGGGAACTCGTCTCTAATCACATTAACGATATAAATACCTGCGTTAGCATGTACTTGCTCGTCTACTGATGTCCATGCAATGATGTTGCTCACATTTTTCATTAGTCCTTTAAAACGAGTAAAAGATAAGATGATGGCAAACTGGCTGAACAGAGATACGTTCTCAATCAATAAAGAGAATAAGATAAGAGATACTACATACTTTTTGCGGTCAGTATAGTTACCAGAGTTTTCTAATACTTCTGATAAATATTCTACTCTTTCTTTAATAACAGGGACAGTTAATAAGTTCTCGAACTCGTCATTATATCCTAATACATCTAATAATCTAGAATATGCTTCTGAGTGTCTAAACTCACATTCTGCAAATGTACTTCCTAGTCCATTAAATTCTGGTTTAGGAAAGTGTAAGTATAAGTTTCCCCAAAAGGTCTTAACAGCAACTTCTATCTGAGCAATAGCTAATAAACTGTGCTTGATAGCTAGTTGTTCTTCTTTCGTTAAGTGTGAGTGGAAATCTTGTGTATCTGCTGTGAAGTCAACTTCACTATGTACCCAAAATGATTTATTAATTGCATCTGTGAATTGGTAAATTCCAGGATACTCAAACGGTTTGTAGTTTACTCTTTTATCAAAAATCGACATAGCTTAATTTTATTAGATTATATAATTAGGACAATCTTTTTCTAGTTAAAACGTCTGGCAAGACCACTTTGTAAAAGTGAATAACCCTTCTAAACACTGCGATAGCCTTGTGTGTAAGTAGATAAGATTGACGAAGTTATCTTAGCTAATTTACTGTTTACTAAGGACTAAATCAATAGAAAATCTTTGAAAATTATAATTAGTTATTAAACATCTGTTGATAACTATTCTTTGTTGAAATGTTGTGATTGTCGATTTTATGGTGATATCATTTAAGAGTAGGTTTATTGTGATGATATTGTCTTAATGCCATTTTGTTATTCCTAGTTTTTACAGAATAGTCTTAAAAAATATGTAATTTTCTATTTCTGCTGAATAGAAGGGCACCTACTGAAAATAAAAAAAGTGGAAGGTATGCCTTCCACTTTTTAGTATATTAAGCTAGTTTAGCAACTAGTTCTCTCCATTGTTCTAATTCAGGTATTCCTGGTTTTCTTTTACCAAAGAACTGGACGATGATTTCGCCAATCTCGTTGAATACTTCTACAGAAGTTACGATACCATCTTCTGTTGGTTTACGCACTATCCATGTCTGTGCTATTTTATCCATATCTAGGTGCATATTGAAGTCTGGGTCTAGTACATTGTACCAGTTCTGATGCCACATCGTTCTTTTTACTTCACCTGTGTGAATCTGGATATTACCTCTATTCCCTACAAAGACCATAATAGGTGTCTGAGCTTCTGAAGCACCTTCTAACAAGGTTACGATAGCATCTTTAGTAATCTGCTTAGCGTAGTACTCATCTGGAGCTAATCTTAATGCTTGGGTACGAGTTAGGTTGTATTTCTTTAATAGTGAAAAGAAGTTATGTGTATCTTTTAGTTCTTTCCACTCTGTTCTGAATCCTTCTACATCTATCTCTTCATCTAATCTTTCGTCTAGATTATGTAAGTAAGGTTCTGTTGTTTCTTCAGTTGATTGGTTCTCTGAAGTATATTTTTTTACTAATGCATGGAATGCTTCTTCGTTGCTCTGAGGTACTAAATAAATCTTGTGAATAGCTTCACCGTCTTTACCAAAGAACTGTAAACTCATTCTGTCTTTGTCTCCTGCTTTCTCTACTACTGCGAATACTTTCTTCCAGTGGCTTAAGAATATTCTTAGATCAATATCAGGGTTAACGAATAGACCAGCGTGAGGGCTACTAAAATCAGGGTTAGCATACACACCTTTTCTCTCGTGTACACATTCGTCATTACGTGTAAGTGCCATTACTTTTCCTAAAGTTTCTACTTCAGATAGTATGGCTTCAAATTCAGGTTTTAATCGTGTAACAGATTCTCCTATTTGTGTAGCAAGCAGTTCCATTTCACTAGCGTTAAGTTCTTTGGCTGCATTGCGTATTCTAATATGTGGATTGGTCACCTTTAGAGCGTCCCAACGTTCTTTTAATGTTTGTGTTCTTGTACTCATAATTGTTGTTTTTAGATACCAAATATTATTAAAGGATTATTGCTAACAGGGTTTTTAGTTACTACACATGGGAAGTTATATACCTCAGAGATGATCTCTTGAGTTAATACTTCTGCAGGTGTGTCATAGATTACTTTTTTCCCTTTTTGTAGCAAGAGTATTTTATCAGCATACTGTGCTGCTAAATTTAGATCATGTATTACTACGATAGCTGTATTTCCTTTAGACGTAAATTCTTTAATGATATCCATGATACGATGCTGATGTAGTACATCTAGATTGTTCAATGGTTCGTCTAAGAATAACAGCTTATTCTCAACATTATTGTTTAACTGTGATAATACTCTAGCTAAGTGGACACGTTGTTTCTCTCCACCAGACAGATGATTATACTCTCTGTGCTGTAGTGGACAGATGTCGATACAGTCCATACTCTGCTGTACTGCAGTCTTGTCTTCTTCTGTAGGGATGTGGTCAAAGTAAGGATATCTACCCATCATCACTACGTCTTCTACGTTTAAGGGGATATCTCCATTGTGATGTTGTGAAAACTTAGCTTTGTGCTTTGGTAGTTCTTTCGTACACCATTTAGGGTATTCACATGATTTCAATAAAACCTTGTTTCCTTTTTCGTGTAATTCGTCAGCAAGTATACTTAAGAATGTAGACTTACCAGCTCCATTAGGACCTAATATCGCAATAAACTCACCTTCTTTACATTCGAAATCTATATCGTTGATGATATAATTTCCTTTTGCTAAATAGTTTATTTTAAAAGCTTCAATCATAATTAGAGTGATTTTTTAAACTTGATTAATATAGCAATAAATACTGGTGCTCCCATAATCGAAGTAAGAATACCTATCGGAATCTCTGAAGGCGGCACTAGTGTTCTGCTTATTGTATCTGCAACTAATAATAATATACTACCACATAGTGTAGACAGGGGTAGGATAAAGTAATAGTTCGATTTAAAAACAAGTCTAAGTATATATGGAACTATTAATCCTACGAATCCTATAGTTCCAGTGAATGCTACTATGGTACCTACCATAAGGGCAGATAATAGTACTATTTTTTTCTTTGTTTTCTCTACTGGTATTCCTAAGTGGGTAGCATCTCGTTCTCCTAGCATCATAGCATTTAAAGCTTTTCCCTTGTTGATTAACAAGGTTATAGATACTAGTATTACTACTGCAAGGATACTAACTTTAGTCCAAGTCGCTCCTGCTAAGCTACCTAAGGTCCAGAATGTCAGGTTTCTTAACTCTTCGTCGCTTGATAGATAAGTAAGCAAGCCTGTCGCAGCACCTGTTAGGGAAGTAATAGCTACTCCTGATAATAGTAAGACACTGATATTCGTCTTACCTGCTGTGGTGGACATTTTATACACAAAAGTCATCGTGATGATGGCTCCTATAAAGCTCATGATACTCAGTAGTGAGTAGTGTACAGCTTCTGGGATCAAGGATTTAATGTGAGATCCTAAAACAATAGTAACTGCTGCAAATAATACAGAGCCAGCTGTAATACCTATAAGGTCAGGTGAGGCAAGGGGATTCTTAAACATCCCTTGAAGTGTTGTTCCGGCAAGAGATAGTCCAGCGCCAGTTAAGATTGCCATTAGAACTCTGGGAAGTCGGACATCAAAAAATACATAATAGTCGCTTGGATTTACCTCTTGCTTAGTGAACAATATTTGGTATAAAGTCTGAAATGATCCAGACTCAAATTGATAAACTCCTATGAATATAGACGCAATGGCTATTACAATTAAGATAACAGATAATATTATTGCGTAAAAAGAGAGTTTGGTTTTCATTATAATTTATTCAGATAGTAATTGATTTAATTCTTTCGCTGCTTGACCTACTCTTGGACCGAATCCACTTAATAATAAGCCATCCATTGCAATTACTTTTTTGTTTTTACCAGCATTTGTTTTGTTGATACCATCGATTTTTAATACTCCATCGATACCTCCCATACTTTGTAATCCTGTAGTGAACATTAGGATATAGTCTGGGTTACTGTTTAGTAATGATTCTGGTGTAAGAGGTTTGAAATCTTCAAATTCTGTTACAGCATTTTGTCCTCCTGCTAGACCTACTATATTGTTTACTGGTGTTTTGTCTCCTGCTACTAGTAATGTTGCAGCTCCACGAGCATAGATGAACAATACCTTAGGCTTGTTTTCAAATGAAGGAAGATCTTGTAAATCTTGATCTATTTTGTCTAGAAGTGGTTGGTAGTTTACCTTGTTTAAGGATTGAGCTACTGTTTTTATTAATGTCTTTGTTCCTTCTAAAGAGAACTCTTGTTTAATAACTTCTAAGCGTATTTTTGTTTTTTCTAATTGACTTTTAAAGTCATCATTAAGGTCTTTTTCTGTAGCATATATAATCGTTGGTTTTAACGCCATAATGCTTTCGATAGATATTTTAGAAGTATGTCCTAGATCTTGAGCTGTTGTTTTAATGTCCTCAGGATAAGTACTAGTTACATCTACTGCTATTATATTTTCTTTTTCTCCAAGAGCAACAAGTGTTTCTGTAATTGCTCCATTTAGAGAAATAATTCTTTCTTTTACTTGAGTCGTTTCAACTGGTGTTGACTCTTGTTCTTTTTTAGAATTACAGCTCATCATTGCTGTAACGATTAGGAATAAAGCTGTTAGTTTTTTCATTTGAGTTGTTTATTTGAAATAGTTCTAAATTATGGCAAAAATAGAATCTTTTTTACGCGTTACAAAACATATTTAGATTAATTTTAAATTAATATTTAGTAGGCTAAAGTATAGTTATCCTTATCTTTGCTTTTACATTTGCATACTAAAGAAGTATGACGAGTATTTTTAATTAAATGAAAAGTAATATGTTAGATATAAAGGAGGTACGTAAGAATTTTCCAATTCTTACTCAATCAGTAAATGGCAAGCCTTTAGTTTATTTTGACAATGCAGCTACTGCACAAAAGCCAAAAGTGGTAGAGGATGCAATTGTTAAATATTACGAAACTATCAATGCAAATATTCATAGAGGTGTGCATACACTAAGTCAATTGGCTACGGATGCGTATGAAGAAGCTCGTAAAAAAGTACAAGCTCATGTGAATGCTAAGCATGATTATGAAGTACTGTTTACTGCAGGGACTACGTTTGGAATAAACTTGGTGGCAAGTGGTTTTGGTAGTTTACTTAAGGAAGGTGATGAGGTGCTTATTTCAGCTATGGAGCACCATTCTAATATTGTGCCATGGCAGTTCGCTTGTGAACGTTCAGGAGCTACATTGAAAGTTATTCCAATGAATCAGGATGGTGATTTAATTATGGAAGAATTCGACAAGCTATTAAACTCTAATACAAAAGTAGTAGCTGTAACCCATATTTCTAATGCGCTTGGTACTATCAACCCAATTAAGAAAATTATAGCTAAAGCTCATCAAGTGGGAGCTGCTGTATTAATTGATGGTGCTCAAGCAACACCACATATTAAACCTGATGTACAAGACCTAGATTGTGATTTCTACGTGTTCTCAGGCCATAAGGTGTGTGGGCCAACAGGTACAGGGGTTCTTTATGGAAAAGAAGAGTGGTTAAACAAACTACCACCTTATCAAGGAGGAGGAGAGATGATCAAGACTGTTACTTTTGAAAAGACTACATATGCATGTCTACCTCACAAATTTGAAGCAGGTACACCGAATATCGCAGGAGGAATTGTATTAGGAGTTGCTTTAGATTATCTAAACGGAATAGGGTTTGATAAAATAGCAGCCTATGAACATGAACTTTTAGAGTATGGAACAAAACGTTTATCTGAAATAGATGGACTTAAAATATACGGAACTGCTAAAGAGAAGACCTCTGTGATTTCTTTTAATCTAGAAGGTATTCATCCTTATGATGTTGGAGTTATCGTTGATAAACTTGGTGTAGCTGTGCGTACAGGGCATCATTGTACACAACCTATTATGGACTTTTTTGGCATTCCAGGTACGATTAGAGCTTCATTTGCTTTCTATAATACAAAAGAAGAGATCGATGTGTTAGTAGAAGCGGTGAAGAAAGCACAAATGATGTTATCATAATAAGTAAATAAAGAAAATATAACGATATGACAATTAAAGAAATTCAAGAAGAGATAATTGACGATTTTTCAATGTTCGACGATTGGATGCAACGTTATGAATATATTATAGAATTAGGGAAAACCCTTCCGTTAATCGATCCTCAGTATCAAGTAGAAGAGAACTTGATTAAAGGATGTCAATCACAAGTGTGGTTGTATGCAGAATTACAAGATGGTAAGGTCGTTTTTACGGCAAATAGTGATGCTATTTTGACTAAAGGAATTATTGCTATTTTGATTCGAGTGTTTTCAGGACAGAGAACAGAAGATATTCTAAATGCAGATATGTCTTTTATTGACGAGATAGGTCTAAAAGAACATTTGTCTCCGACTAGAGCGAATGGATTAGTTTCAATGATCAAACAAATTAAAATGTATGCTTTAGCTTATCAAGCTAAACAATAAATTTATAGAATATGGAAGAAGTAGATGTACAACAATTAGGGGAGAATATAGTTAAGGTTCTTAAAACTATATATGACCCAGAGATTCCTGTAGATATATATGAGTTAGGATTGATTTATGATGTTTTTGTTAATGAAAATTACGACGTTAAGATTTTAATGACATTAACTTCACCTAACTGTCCTGTAGCAGAGACTTTACCAATGGAAGTAGAGGAGAAGGTAAGATCAATAGACAATGTAAAAAGTGTTGAGATTGAATTAACTTTTGAGCCATCTTGGACAAAAGATTTAATGAGTGAAGAGGCTAAATTAGAGTTAGGAATGCTTTAATTATGGAAGGAGAAATTGTAAATAAGGTTGCTAATAGCGCTCTTAAAGTTTTTGACTTAGAAGAGTTGTATCCTACGAATCCTCGTATGGATATAGATATAGCACAATGGTTATACGAAGGATTTGTTCTTAGAGAGAAAGAATTCAGAGCTTCATTAAAAGAAGTAGATTGGTCTATTTATGAGAATGCCTATGTAGGACTTTTCTGTTCTACAGATGCTATTCTGCCTGGATGGGCATATATGCTTTTAACAAGCCATCTTCAGCCTGTAGCAAAACGTATATTCTTAGGTGATAGAGCTCACTTAGAAAAGTCTATTTATCAAGAATTATTGTTTTCTTTAGATTATTCTCAATATGCAGATTTACCTGTAATTATTAAAGGTTGTTCAAAGAAAGAAATCCCAGAGGAGGCGTATGTTTTAGCAACACAATTAATGATGAATCACGCACGTTCAGTGATGTTTGGAGAAGCATGTTCAGCAGTACCTGTGTATAAACGTACAATTAAAAAGTAGTCCATTCTTTGCTATTTTAACTTATTGTTATTATTTTTGATTGAAATTTTAACAATATGAAGAGACTTTTATTAGGAGTGTGCGCTTTCTTAGCAGTGTATTCAGCTCAGGCTCAGGAAACTGAGGCTAATACAGCAACAGAAGCTGTTAGCCCATGGACAAGAACGGGTAATTTTACTTTTTTACTTAACCAATCTAGCTTCTCAAATTGGCAAGCAGGTGGAGATAATAACGTATCTGGAAGTTTTAAAGTGAATTACGATTTCAATTACAAACAAGGTGATTGGAACTGGGATAATAAAATAATTGCTAGTTATGGTCTTACTAAGTTAAAAGGGCAAGATCAGAAAAAAACGGATGATAGATTAGAGTTTAACTCTTTACTAGGTAAAAAAGCTCAAGGTAATTGGTTCTATTCTGCATTCTTGAATTTCAAGACTCAGATGGATCGAGGGATAGATAAAGATGGAGTATACAACTCACACTTTATGTCTCCAGCTTACCTACAAATAGGACCTGGTATGTTGTGGAAAAAGAGTGATAATTTAAAAGTGAATATTGCACCAGCTACTTCACGTTTTATCTTAGTTCACGACCACTTTACAGAGTTTGGTGATGCTTTTGGTGTTGAAAAAGGTAAATCAATGAAATACCAACTGGGGATGTCTGTTAACGGATACTACAAATTCGACGTTATGGAGAATGTATCAGTTGAGAATATCTTAAACTTATATTCTAATTATCTGAAAAAACCAGAGAATGTGGTAATTGATTATCAGTTGAATGTAGTGATGAAGATTAATAAATATCTTTCTACAAACTTTACATTCCAAACAATCTATGATGACTTAGCTTATAAAGGCTTCCAAGTTAGAGAGATGGTTGGAGTAGGAGTAAACTACAACTTCTAATAGAATACATACAAAGGAAAAAGGGAAGCTCAGTAGCTAGTCATGGTCGGAAGATTAATCTTCCGACTTTTTTTGTTTAAAATGTAATGTATACATTTGGCTTAAGAAAGTAAAATATATGAATACATTTAAAGACCATAAAATAACCGTTGGACAAATTCTACAATTTATACCAGAAGCATTATTAACAAAATTATCAAGTACTACTTCAGTAGATAAATACGCTAAAGTTTTACATGGTAAAAAGATGTTTTATTTATTGTTATACTCTATTTTAGAGAATGATAGATTAAGCCAACGCAGTTTAGAAGATACTTTTAATGGCTCTATTTTTAAGGCTTTGTTTGATTTAGATGAGAGTGAAAAAGTTAGACGTAGTTCTATATCGGATCGTTTTTCTAAAATTGATAGTAATTTTTTTAAAACAATATATGAAAACATCTATGAACAATTCTCTTCTATTTATTCAAAAAAAGAATCCGAAGGTTATAATATAATTCGCGTAGATAGTACCCTTGTTTCAGAAACTGCAGGCAAACTTGTAGAAGGGTTAGATTATAAAACTGGAAAAAAACACATCAAATACAGTACTTTATTTGATGGAATATTACCATGTGGAGTAGAGACATTTAATACATCTAGTTATAGTTCTGAAGAACTAGCTTTACCTGAAGCTATTTTAAAACATGTAGAAAAGGATAAAAATCACAATAATATTTATGTGATTGACAGAGGCTTACAATCTACTAGGACAATGCAAGATTTTACATCTAAAAATATTCCTTTTATCATCAGATCTAAACAAAACAGAAAGTTCAACGAGATAGAGTCTTTATTGACAGATTTCAATCAACAAGAATCTGATAATTATACACTTATCAAAGATGCGAGAGTCAATCTTTTTACAGGTAAAAAGATAACTAGCAAAACAGATAAAACTTATTATAGAGAGGAATTGGTAGAGCAAGAGTTTAGACTTGTAGTAGTAAAAACTAAAGGTAGTGAACAAAAAGAATTTTGGTTTTTGACTAATGATTTTGAGATGACACCTTTTCAAGTCGCAGATTATTATAAATCGAGATGGGACATAGAAGTGTTTTTTAGATTCTTAAAACAAGAACTTAATACGGCTCACTTAGTTTCTCTTAATAAAAATGGTACGCAAGTCATGATATATATGACATTGATTGCTGCTATGCTATTACTTATATATAAACATGCCAATAACTTAGGATATAAAACAGCTAAAAGAAGATTTAATATGGAACTTAAAAACTTGATTATTGCTCTTATTGTAGCTTTAACAGGAGGAGATCCTAATAAAGTACCTATTATATAAAATAATAGTGGTCAGAATTTCTTCCGACCACTACTAGGCATTCGCCAACCTTTTCTTTTTTATAATAGGTTAATACCTTTTTGCTCTGTTTCTCTTCTTACTTCTTCTGGCCAGATGCTCGCTTGTACCTCTCCAATGTGCTTTTTGCGTAATAAAAACATACAAATTCTTGATTGACCTAGACCTCCACCTATACAAAGAGGTAACTTGTCCTCAAGTAATAAGCTGTGATATAACAATGATTTTTTATCTAAAGCTCCTGCTAACTCTAATTGATGTTCTAAAGCTTCTTTGTCTACTCTAATTCCCATAGAAGATAGTTCTAATGATTTACCATGAACAGGGTTCCAAACTAGTAAATCTCCATTTAGTCCTTTATAACCATCTTCTGTAGGAGTAGTCCAATCATCATAGTCAGCAGATCGGCTATCATGCGGAATGCCATTAGATAGCTTTCCTCCAATTCCTATAATAAAAATAGCTCCATATTCTTTCGCTATTGCATGTTCTCTTTCTTTTGGAGCAAGAGTAGGGTATAGTTGTAAAAGTTGCTCAGAATGGATAAAAGACAGTTTTTTAGGCAGGATAGGTTCTATTCCTAGTTCTTCATATATTCTGTGTTCTGTGTCTAGCAATGTTTGATAGATCGAACGTACTATATTTTTCAAATAACTTAATGTTCTATCTGCTTTTTTAATACGTAACTCCCAGTCCCATTGATCGACATAGATAGAGTGTATAGGACTACTATCTTCGTCAGGACGAAGAGCTTTCATATCTGTTAGAATTCCCTCATGAGCATCTAACTCTAGCTCTTGTAGTCTTATTCTTTTCCATTTTGCTAATGAGTGAACTACTACACCGCGATTGTTATTTAGAAATTTTACAGGGAATGACACTGGACGCTCTATACCGTTTAAATCATCATTAATACCTGTGCCTTCATTTACGATCATAGGTGATGATATAGGGTATAGGTTAAGTGCATCACATAGTCCTTTAGAGAATTGTTCTTTGACTAATGCAATGGATTTTTCTGTTTGTAAAATTTCTTTTTTGCTCATGATTTTTTGTTTTTGAATTTGTTTTAAAATAAAAAAGGCTCCTCAGAGAGGAGCCTTTAAACGGATAATGAAATAATATATAATTAACTTAAATCAATGCCAATAGGATTCCTCTTCGAGTCGTAGAAACGATTCAAATTATTATTAGAGAAATTATTGTTCATTGATAAATACATATAATCAGCTTTTTAGCAATACTGTAAAAATAGAAAAAATATTATTATCTAATCTTCTTTTACTAATTAATTTATAAACAAATATTTTATTCTTCTTCTGAAGATTCAATTAAATGATCATAATCTGGGAATAAAAAGTTGTTGTAAGGGAAACGTGTAATGTGGATTTCACGTACTGCTTCGTAAACTTTCTTTCTAAACTCTTCAAAGTTTTCTTTGTTTGTTGCTGAGATAAAAATAGCATTGTTTTCACCTACTTTATTCATCCAAGTCTTCTTCCATTCTTCTATTGAATAGTGTTTAGAAGTGCGTTCTGTCATTAGATCATCTTCTTCGATTCTCTCAGGTTGATAAGCATCTATTTTGTTAAATATCATAATAGTAGGCTTGTCATTACTCTTGATATCTTTAAGGATTTCATTTACAGATTCGATGTGATCTACGAAGTCATGGTGAGAAATATCTACTACGTGTAATAATAGATCTGCTTCTCTTACTTCATCTAATGTACTTTTAAATGACTCAACTAACTGAGTAGGTAGTTTGCGGATAAAACCAACAGTATCTGACAATAAGAATGGCAAGTTGCCAATTACGATTTTACGTACAGTAGTATCTAGTGTTGCAAACAACTTATTCTCTACGAATACTTCACTTTTACCTACAGCATTCATTAGTGTAGACTTACCCACGTTAGTATATCCTACTAAGGCTACTCGTACCATTGCTCCGCGGTTTCCTCTTTGAGAAGCCATTTGCTTATCGATTACCTTTAATTTATCTCTTAGAAGGGTAATACGGTCACGTACGATACGTCTATCTGTTTCTATCTCTGTCTCTCCAGGACCTCTCATTCCGATACCTCCACGTTGTCTTTCTAAGTGAGTCCACATACCAGATAGTCTAGGTAATAGATACTGGAATTGTGCTAGCTCTACTTGAGTTCTTGCATAAGAAGTTTGTGCTCTTTGCGCAAAGATGTCTAGGATTAGGTTAGTACGATCTAGTACTTTACAGTCTAGTTCTCTAGAAATATTCTTTTGTTGAGCAGGCGATAGTTCATCATCGAATATCACAGTGTGAATATCGTTCTCTACAATATAATTATGAATTTCTTGCATCTTCCCAGTACCAACAAAGGTCTTAGGATTCGGCTTGTCCATTTTCTGTGTAAAACGCTTATATACTTGTCCTCCTGCAGTAAATGTCAAAAACTCTAATTCGTCTAAATACTCATTTAGCTTTGATTCATCTTGATCTTGTGTAATGATTCCAACGATTACAGAACGTTCAAAATTTATTTCTTCTCTATCAATCATATAAACTATATTATAGTGCAAAATTACTAAAATTGTAAGACTAAATAAGAAGATACTTTAAAATACTGTCTTTTAATTTGTTATCACTACCCTTAAAAGGTGGAATATTATGAAAACATTTGCTCTTTTTATGAAATCAAATAACTTTTACTCTTTGTTTTTCAGTATCTTGCTATAGATTGTTATGGTACATTTTTTGCCATTATAGAAGAAGTGATAACATTTTATACTTTTTGAAATGAAAACAATACAATATATATTTTTAGTTATTTTTTCTCTTACTGGGGCTTTAGGTTTTGGCCAGAGAGCTGTTGTAACAGCTAATAACTATGACATTAGCGATAATCTAGACCTTCAGGCTGTAGCTTCTATATTTGGAGAGTCTAAAGATTTAGCTGACTTTGAATTCAGGCTGAATGACCCTAACTTGAGAATCAATAACCTCGATTTGAATAGAGATGGTTATGTAGATTATCTACGAGTTGTGGAATTAGTGGAAGGAAGAACACACCTTATTGTCATTCAGGCAGTATTAGGCAAGGATCTTTTCCAAGATGTTGCAACTATTGAAGTAGAAAAAGATACTAGAGAAAATGTAGTATTAATGCAAGTAGTAGGGAACTCTTATCTCTATGGTCCTAATTATATTTACGAGCCTGTTTATTTAAGTAGACCTCCTATGTTTACTTTATTCTGGACGAATAATTATAGAGCTTATCACTCATCGTGGGGTTGGGGATATTATCCTGACTATTACTACCATTATTCTCCTTATAGTACAGACAGATATATGAGTCATGTACACATCCAGATTAATCATTATAATAATTATTATTATTCTAGTAATAGATATAGTACACGTGCACAAAGAATGTATTATGATGTAGCTCAGAACTCTTATGAAAGCCAGAATCCAAATCAATCCTTTAGAACTAGATATGGAGAAGATAGTTTCTACAATAGAAAAGATCTAACAGATACAAGAGGTAGTTCTAACTCACGTAGTGAATACTCAGTGGACAGTAACCAAAATCCAAATTATAGAAGATCTGCTTATACGGATAATAGTAGCACATCTAGTAATGGAAGTGGTAACTCTCGTTCTAGTTACAGCAGAGGAGGTAGTTCTACAGATACTAATGGTTCTGGTTCATATAGCAGAGGAGAGGCGATAGCGAATAGTGGAAGCAGCAACTCTCGTTCTAGCTACAGCAGAGGTAGTAGTTCTACAGATAATACTAGTTCTGGTTCTTATAATAGAGGAGAGGCGATATCGAATACAGGAAGTAACAATTCTCGTTCTAGCTACAGTAGAGGTAACTCTTCTAATAATACGAACTCATCGTCTAATAATTCCTCTTATTCTAGATCTAGCTATAGTAGAGGAAGCTCATCTTATCCTAGTAGCTCTAGTAATAGTAGTTATAACCGTTCTTCTAGTAGCTCTTCTTATCCAAGTAACTCATCTTCAAGATCTAGTTATAGTAGAGGTAGCTCTTCTTATCCGAGTAGTTCTAGTAACAGTAGCTACAGTCGCTCGTCTAGTAGCTCTTACCCTAGTAGTTCATCAAGTAGTAGCTATAGCCGCTCATCTTCTGGAAGTAGTTCATCAGGCTACAGTAGAGGAGGAAGCAGTAGTTCTTCATCGTCTAGATCTAGTTATAGTCGATAATTAAAAGAGTAAATAAGCTAATTTTAGCAATAAATAAGAAAAGGCGAAGTATCATTACTTCGCCTTTTTTATATGCTTTAGAATTGTCTTATTTAAAGATGTCATTTAAGATTTTAGCTAATCTTAATCCCCCTTTTAATAATTGACTTTCTACGTTGTCTTTGTGATCAAAGTGGTATCTGTAGCTTAGAGATTCTTCAGGCTCTACACTTGCATATAGTTTATTCGCCATCGTATATGAATCATAAATCCAATCTTCTAATGTACCAGAAGTGATTTTTTGATTGTAGTTAGCACCGTGTACATCTAGTACAGTAGCATATTCTGTATAGCTGTATTTATCGAAGTCAACTAGAGCAGAGTCCCATAGACTGTGTAAGTTAGTTGCTTTTCTAAACCATTCTATTTTTACTCTATTTCCTCCTAGATCCTCTGGTCTACCGATGTGTAGTGGTTGATGAGCATCACCGATGATATGGATTAAAAAGTACAGATTCTCTTGTTTTTTTGCTAACGGAAGATTCTTGTCTTTTAACTCTTCGATAAGGATAAGAGCTCTTTTGTATAAGTTCTCATCTGTAGAGTTAGTTAGTTCTTTATCGAATGCTTGTCTATCTAGATCACCTGGCATATTGATATAGTGCCAGCTATCTGCGAACTTCCAAGAAGGATCTGACTTTAAGAAGTCTGGCCAGTTAGCCCAATACGCTAATTGTTGGTTACCAATGATTTCTTTTAATTGTTTTTTAGCTTTTTTGCTTAAGTTTCTTTCTGCTAATTCAGCTACTACTCTGTGACCAGTAGTACCCCAAGCAAATACATTAGCTGTCTGTAATGCGAAGAATGCAACTACAAATAGGGATAATAATTTCTTCATAATATTATTCGTTAAATAGAGCTATAAGTTCTGTAGCGTCACTCGGTTTCATCTTTCCTGCGATAACTAGACTTAACTGCTTACGTCTTAAGGCTCCGATGTATCTTTCTTTCTCTAAATCTGTTTCAGGGATTAGCTCAGGGATAGCTACAGGATGACCTGTATCATCTACAGCTACGAATGTATAGATAGCTTCATTTGCTTTTTTCTTTATTCCTGATTCTCTGTCTTCGATCCATACATCTAAGTATACTTCCATAGACGAGTTAAATGAGCGTGATATTTTAGCCTCCACAGTTACTACACTTCCTAGAGGAATAGGTCTGTTAAAAGCGACGTGGTTCACTGATGCAGTAACGCATACTCTGCGCGAGTGTCTTCTAGCAGCGATACCAGCAGCTCTATCCATACGAGCTAATAATTCTCCACCGAACATATTATTAAGTGGGTTAGTCTCTCCTGGTAGAACTAAGTCTGTCATTAAAGTAGCTGATTCAGATACTAATTTTGCTTCCATTGTTATTATTTTCGACAAATATAGGCACATTAAATAAAAATCCCGAACCTTTTCAGATTCGGGATATATGTTTTAACTATTTATTGTACTAAAATCCAAGCATCAATATTGATAGTATTATGTATTTTTCTCATTTCTCGTTGAGCCTCTTGTTGGGTCGTATAGCTACCATAAGAGACAGGATACACTCCATACTTCGTACGAGATAGTGCTTTTGCACCTTCATATCCTTTTTTCTGTAGTTTCTTAGCCTCAGATAGCGAAGTTTGTTCTGATCTAAAAGCACATGCGATAACGTGATAAGGGGTACTTACAGTCTCTTCTAAGACTACCTCTTCTTCTTTTACAGGAATAGAGATAGTAGTAGCAGTAGGCTCTATGATGAATGTAGCTTGTTGTATTTTATTCTCTACTCTACTTTGAACATTTTTACCTACAGTGTACGCTTCATCGTTTAAGTACGCTTCATAACCTTTGTTTACAAAGACTCCAGCAGTACTAATGAATAAAGCCACTACAGCAGCATATTTAAAGAATGTGTACTTCTTATTCGTTTTAACAGTAGGCACAGTTACAGTTTCAGCAAGTGGGATGATAGGAGATCGCTCTATCGTCTTTGCCATTACTGTAGATAGACCAAAAGAGGTCATTAAGTAATTACTATTAGAAGCAGGTTCGAATACTAGATTGCCTTCAGAATTAGTTTGGAACATACCCACATTCAGTAGTTCTAAACTACCGATATTGCGCAACTCTACTTCCCATCCTTTAATACTCTGATTGATTAAAAGAACAGCTTCATCATAAGAGATATTCTCTTCTACAGCGATATGATTAGCTAATAACCCATCGTTATGCTTAATATTCGCATTAAAAGAAAGACTCTTCTGTGGAGGGAAGAAACATTGTTTCTCCTCACTGTAGTATGATGACTTGATTTCTGTCAATAGAGCTCCAAAACCAGGAATGATTACACACTGGTATCGATAAAGCAAAGCTGATATGTATTTTTCGATCTTCATAAAGACAAAATTACATTAAACAATAACTAATCAAAAAAATATTCACTATTATTTTTAACCATCGATAACTTTTTTATATCTAGTAAGTTATATTACTAAAACAAATGAAAGAATATCGCGGGTTGACATGATGTTGGATAGGTTTTTGAGGCTGTGATGTGAAGATACAAATACTATAATTGATTACCAATTTATCTATGGAAGAAGAAAGGTTATTTTATATGTTGGCATTACAATCTACTGTGGGCGTAGGGCCGATAACAGCTAAGCGATTATTAGATTACTTTGGTTCTCCTAAAGAAGTCTTTTTAGCAAAAGAGAAGGATGTAATTGCTGTACATCGCATTGGTAATATGCTATGGCGCAATCTTCAAGATAGCAACGTCTTAAAAAGAGCAGAACAAGAGTTAAGAAATATCGAGAAGTATCACCTGTCTTGTTTTGATTATACAGATAGTTGTTACCCTTCCTTGTTGAAAGAGTGTGAGGATAGTCCCTTACTGTTGTTTAGTACAAGACCCAGTATCAGTTTAGACAATAGAAAGGTCATTAGCTTCATAGGTACTCGTAATCCAAGCAAAAGAGGTGTGGATATCTGTGTGGAATTAATAAGTGATCTGAAGCCGTATAATCCTATTATTGTGAGTGGTCTAGCCTACGGAGTAGATATTACTGCACATGTTGCTGCTTTAGACAATGGTTTAGATACTTATGCTGTTCTTGGACATGGGTTGAATAGAGTTTATCCAGATGTTCATACAGCTGTAGCTAGGCGTATTGAAGAACAGGGTGGAGCTTGTCTATCTGAGTTTTGGGTAAGTAGTAAGGTAGATAGAGAGAACTTTATTCAGCGCAATCGCATTGTAGCTGGGATGTCTCAAGCGACTATCGTTGTAGAAAGTGCTATTAAGGGAGGCTCTATGTCTAC
Source organism: Myroides sp. (assembly GCF_032073645.1). Taxonomy (NCBI): domain Bacteria; kingdom Pseudomonadati; phylum Bacteroidota; class Flavobacteriia; order Flavobacteriales; family Flavobacteriaceae; genus Myroides; species Myroides sp. The sequence goes on along the minus strand of NZ_DAMANB010000007.1, from coordinate 89,809 downwards.
GGTGACTTTTGCTAATGATTATAACAGAGACGTATTTGCAGTTCCTGGGAGAGTTGGTGATATTATGAGTGCAGGGTGTAATCATCTAATTCAAAAAAATAAAGCACAATTATTAACTTCTGCTAAGGAGATTGTAGAAACCTTAAACTGGGATGCTCAAGCTAAAGCTCCTAAAGTTATTCAACCCCAACTATTTCTTGATCTCAATCCTGAAGAACAATCGATAGTTGATTTTTTGAGTAAGCACGAACGTGAGTTACTTGATATTATAGCACTCAGTTGTTCACTTCCGATTTATAAGGTAAGTAGTATCCTGCTTAATTTAGAAATGCTAGGAGTAGTAAGACCATTGCCAGGGAAGTATTTTGAACTACTATAGTGATGATAAACAAATAAGCCTTACACTGAGGTAAGGCTTATAAGATATCTAAAGAAAGGTTATAGAAGACTATTTAGCACTTCCGTAACCTAGTTTCTCTCTTACTTTATTTAAAGTTCCTGTAGCGATTACAGACGCTTTTTCTGCACCAATACCTAGTAGACGATCTACTTCTTCTAAGTTATTGATATAGTACTCGTATTTCTCACGAATATCTTTAAACTTCTCAACGATAAGTTCGAAAAGCTCTTGTTTTGCATGTCCATAACCATAGTTACCACCTAAGTATTTAGCTCTCATCGCTTCTACTTGTTCTGGAGTAGCTAATAGTTTATAGATCGTGAATACATTACAAGTATCAGGATTCTTAGGATCCTCTAGAGGAGTACTATCTGTCTCGATGCCCATTACTTCTTTTCTCAATACCTTATCTGTTTGGAAAATATTGATGGTATTGTGTCTAGACTTAGACATTTTGTTTCCATCTGTACCAGGCACTACCATTACTTCCTCTTGTATTTTCACCTCTGGTAATACAAAAGTTTCTCCCATTTGGTGATTGAAACGAGATGCTACATCACGTGTAATCTCTAAGTGTTGCATTTGGTCTTTTCCTACTGGTACGAATTCTGCATCGTATAGTAAGATATCCGCAGCCATCAGCATTGGGTAAGTAAATAACCCTGCATTAACATCAGATAAAACATCTGCTTTATCTTTAAACGAATGAGCTAATGTTAGACGTTGGTATGGAAAGAAGCAACTTAAGTACCAAGTAAGTTCAGTTGTTTGCGGTACATCTGACTGGCGGTAAAAAGTTACATGATTAACGTCTACACCACAAGCAAGCCAAGTAGCCGCAACACTATAGGTATTTTCTTGTAAAGTTTTAGCGTCTTTAATTTGCGTTGCAGAGTGCAAGTTCGCAATAAAAATAAAAGACTCATTCTCTTTTTTGTTTGCCATTTCTACTGCTGGTAGAATAGCTCCTAAAAGATTCCCTAAGTGTGGAGTTCCTGTACTTTGAACTCCTGTTAGAATTTTAGCCATTGCGTGATATTAATTATTTAAAAAGCAAAGATAAGTGAATTGAAGTTTATTTGCCTTGTTTTTACTAGCTAATGTGGTTATATGGCGATAGAATTGTTTATTTTTGAAGTTAGTAAAAGATAGAATTTGTAATACAAATGATAAAAAGTATAGGTGCGTTTTTCAGTTCACTTTGGCGACTGTGGTTTTATATCTGGATGGTAATCGTTATTTTAATATTATCTCCTTTTTTATTGATAACGATTGGATCAGAGAAGTCTTATCCTCAGTTTTTTAAAGTAGCTCGTATCTGGGCTATTCTCGTATTTTACGGAATAGGGATGAGGTATAAGATAGAAGAGGAGACTCCGTTAGAGAAAGGGAAGAGCTATATGTTTATTGCTAATCACACTTCGATGTTAGACATTATGATGATGCTTATCCTTGTAAAGGACAATCCTTTTGTCTTTGTTGGTAAGAAAGAATTATCGAGTATTCCAGTGTTTGGGTTCTTTTATAAGCGTGCTTGTATTCTAGTAGATAGAAAGGATGCAAGAAGTAAGAAGCAAGTATTCGACAGTGCACAAGAGCGTTTAAGTAGAGGGCTGAGCATCTGCATTTTTCCAGAAGGAGGCGTGACAGATGATAGAACGATCATACTAGACAGTTTTAAGGATGGGGCTTTTCGACTTGCTATAGATCATCAGATACCGATAGCTCCTTTAGTGTTTGGTAGGTTGAGACATTATTTCCCTTTTGTGTGGGGGATAGGGCACCCAGGAGTGGTACCAGTTAAGATATTTCCTTGTATAGAAACGAAAGGGCTGACCTTAGAGAATAAAAAAGAAGTAAGAGATATGGCTTTTAATCTATTATATGATCCTGTGTTAGAATGGGAGAAGGAATATAAAGCTTAATAATGCAAAAAGCGGTGAGACAACGAAGATCTCACCGCTTTTTTAGTTATAGTGTGGTTTATGGATTCACAGTTGTATAATACCTGCTCCTGAAATTCTACCACTTGCATGAACGAAGTCATTCATAGATTGGTTTTGTTCAGTAGACAGTTTACTGTAATTAATATCAAGTTTAGAACGGCTCATTGATAAATCAAATAGTTCTTTTTGAATCTCTTTTTGACGGCCTGCATCAGTTGAAGTTTTAAACTCTTCTACTAGTGCCATCTCTTGTTTATAAGAAGCAATCACATCTTCTTGTGGCACGTCTGGTAGCTTTAGCTCTAATGCATTAGGTTCTGTAATCGTACACGCTCCTCCTGCAACCATGTTCTGTTGGTGAAAACCTTTGCTCTCTGCAGGTAAATCTTCATCGTAGAAAGCTATGAATTCTGCTTTAGTAAAGAATTTATTGTAGAAGTTACCTACAGCATTCTTATTATGCGTAATCTGTTCTTCAGGATATTCTTCCCCTAAGAAGTAAGTACATCTATATAAGTTATTATCTATAAATAGAGCGTTAGTCGATTTGATATTATCTTCATAAAGTACATCATCAATAACAACTTCTCTCGCAGTAGAACCAAATTTGTCAAAGTTACCTTCTGTAGCATATACCATTGAGAAGATATAGTGCGGTTCTAAAGTTGGGTTGATGATACCACCAGAGTTTTGTTTGAATACATTGAACTTGTTTTTTTGTCCGTTGTAGTCTAATTCGTGTACACCATTCTCTAGTTTTAATACCTCAAAGGTATTTGGGGCTAGGGTATATTTTTGATTATCTAGTGATACTGTAATCTCTTTATCAGTTGGGTTAGACAGATAAAAATCATGTCTTTTAAACGGATCGTCGCAGCTAATAAAGGTCATAATTGTTAGCAATAGTGCTAATAATCGTAATTTCATATTGTTGTTTTGTGTTTTATTGAACTACAAAATTAAGTGATTCTCCTTTTAGTGCCTAGTGTTAATGGATTATTATATAAAAGGCGTTGGTGTTGTTGAGATACTTTTTTTGTACTATTTAACGTTATTATGTATTGATTAATAGATATATGGCTTTAGATAGACATCATAAGAAAATTGTGTTGAGAGGAATATTTAGTAGCTTACCTATGCTAATAGGCCTTTCTGTTTTGTTTATCATTGCAGAAGGTAAAGGAGTTTTTCTAATTCCTTGTAATACTCTATGTTAGTGGTTTTATGTATATAGCAGTATTGACGTTGCGATATGCTGCACTAGCTGGATTTATAGGTTGATATATAAAAAAATCCCTCACAATACTATTGTAAGGGATTCGTATTTAAGGATAGAAACAATTAAGCTTCTTTATTTTTAATTTCGTCCTTGATTAATTGTTCAAGTTCTTCCATTAGTTCAGGGTTGTCTTTAATCACTGATTTAACAGCATCACGACCTTGTCCTAACTTAGTATCACCGTAGCTAAACCAAGATCCGCTTTTCTTCACGATTTCATAGTCAACTGCCATATCCAGTACTTCACCTACTTTAGAGATACCCTCACCATACATGATATCAAACTCAGCTGTACGGAAAGGAGGTGCTACTTTATTCTTCACGATTTTTACTTTCGTTCTGTTACCGATCACATTCTCACCATCTTTAATCTGAGTAGACTTACGGATATCTAGACGTACAGAAGCGTAGAACTTCAATGCGTTACCTCCCGTAGTAGTCTCAGGGTTACCGAACATTACACCGATTTTATCACGTAACTGGTTAATAAAGAATACAGTACAGTTAGTTTTGCTAATAGTAGAAGTTAACTTTCTCAATGCTTGAGACATTAAACGAGCGTGTAATCCCATTTTGGAATCTCCCATCTCTCCTTCGATTTCACTCTTAGGAGTTAAGGCAGCAACAGAGTCAATTACTACTAAGTCAATAGCTCCAGAACGAATTAAGTTCTCAGCGATCTCTAATGCTTGTTCCCCGTTGTCTGGTTGAGATATAATTAAGTTGTCGATGTCTACACCTAGTTTTTGTGCATAGAAACGGTCAAAAGCGTGCTCCGCATCAATGAATGCTGCGATACCACCTGCTTTTTGTGCTTCTGCGATAGCGTGTAAAGTTAAAGTCGTCTTACCTGATGATTCTGGACCGTATATCTCTATAATTCTTCCTCTAGGGAACCCTCCTACACCTAATGCAAGGTCAATACCTAGTGATCCTGAAGAAATAACTTCTACCTCTTCTACAGCAGTATCTCCCAACTTCATTACTGTTCCTTTACCATAAGTTTTGTCTAACTTATCAAGTGTAAGTTGTAACGCTTTTAATTTTGCTTCTTTATCTGCACTCATTTTTTATAAAAATTAGATTCTTACTGATGTAAAAGTAATATAAATTAATTACAGTCCAAGAGAGTAGTATCATTATGCTATGAATTATAGCAGGTGAGCACGATCTCTTTGCTATGATATAATTTATAGCAATGTGTTGTTTTTAACCTCGTCCTTGTGATAGTATGATGTAGGAGAAATAATCCTAAAAATAAGGGTTTGAATTTTAGGAGAATGTACCCTAAGATAAGGTTTAGACAATGGGTGATGAGATTTAGACGTTGTTTTGAGTGATAAGGGAATGATCATTATTTGATAGGCTAGTGATCGGCTATTTTATGCACTTTTAAGCCGACCAAATGCCCATCAGAAGCCGACCACAAGCCGACCACCTCAATTGTGATTGGAAAAATAAGACATGATGGCTTCGTTCTTTTAGGAGATAGTATGTGAGTTTAAGTGTGTGGTGTCGCATTTGTAGTAGGGCTTATTTATAGAAAGGTTTTGATTTTAGCGTGTGGAGAAGTGATGGGGTCTATACTATTTTAGAATTATGTATTTTTAGCACTTAATTTTAGCGTTATTAGGATAATATATGTATCAGGTAAAAAAGTGTTTTAAAGTATTGTTGTTCACTCTAGTAGTGTTGTTTTCATTTTGTAGTTGTGATGGTTTATTAGGAGATAGATTAGTAATAAGTAACGTAATAGAGGGTACAGAAGACGTTATATTGATTCCTTCTCAAGATAAGGATGGGAGATGGGGATATGTAGATGAGGATAAGAATTGGGTGATAGAACCTCAGTATGCCGACGCTTGGATGTTTAGTAGAGGTATGGCTGTAGCGAGTGTAAGTGATGGTGAGTATGGTATTATAAACACAGTAGGAGAATGGATGGTAGAACCAAAGTATCTAATCATCACCACTCATGTGGATAGACGTGGGGCGAAATACTTTATGACACAAAAAGACCATAAGACTACGATATATGATGAGGGAGGCCATAAGATTACTTCTACTCTAGAGATGATTATCGAGTCTGATACTATTTTTGAGAATGACCGTTATCGATTAGTTGGTAGTAATAATCACTATGGGTTTATTAACCCAAAAGGAGAGTGGGTTATAGAGCCTAAGTATTCTTTTGGGACACAATTTTCTGAGGGATTAGCTAGTATGAGTCTAGACGATAACAGTCGTGTTATTATCAATGATAAAGGAGATGTTCTCAAGCATTTCTCTGAAGAAATTGGTTATGTCGGAATCTTTAGAAATGGTTTAGCCCCTATACGTAATAGAGATGCTTATGGTTATGTAAATAAGACAGGAGAGGTAGTTATCGACTATAAATATGTAGATGCAAGTGATTTTAAAGATGGAATTGCTTTCGTACGAGAGGATGATTCTAATACTTTTCATTGTATTAATACTTCGGGAGAGACGTTGTTCAGTAAGGAGTGTGACTTTATACTATCAGTAGGTCATGGACTAGTGTATACCACTGTGATGGCAAAGACGGGAATCCTGAATAAAAAAGGTGATATCGTATTACCAATAGCCTACGATGTAATCTTCGAGATAGAACAAGAGCATTATGTAAAGGTGCGTCAAGATGATAAATACTTCTATGTAGACTTACGTAATGGCAAGCGTTATTAAATTATTTAAGGTTAGTTTTTTGCGTAGGAAGTAACTTATCCCGACTTTTGTAACAAATAGAAAGACAATGAAATTACCAATATTAGCATACGGAAATAAAACATTAAAAGTAGACTGTGATGCGATAGATAGCAGTTCTGAAGACCTAAATAAGCTAATCGATAATATGTGGGAGACTATGGAGAACGCTTATGGATGCGGGCTAGCAGCTCCTCAGATAGGAGAGACTAAGCAGCTATTCGTAGTAGATAGTATCGTGATGTATGAGAATGCAGAAGAGGATGAGCGCAAAACTAATTTCGCAGAGGGAGATACAGGAATGCGCGAGACGTTTATCAACGCACGTATTATCGGTAAGTCTGACGAGACATGGGATGAGATAGAAGGATGTCTAAGTATTCCTGATATTTTTAAGCGTGTTACACGCCCATGGTCTATCACGATAGAATATCTAGATAGAGACTTTAAACCTCATACTAAGACGTTCCACGGTACTACAGCGCGTATTATACAACATGAGTACGACCATACGAGAGGGGTTTTATTTACAGATCGATTAAGCTCATTGACTAAAAAGTTGATAGGTACAAAGCTTAATAAAATTATGAATGGTAAGGTATTTACTGATTATAAAATGAAGCCATAAGAAATACAAAAGTCGCTATAAAAGCGACTTTTTTGTTTTCAGTATATGGGGTTGGGATAGCGTGATTTAGAAGAAGTATATATCATGATGAATCTCTCTGAGAATGTGGACAGAATAGGTCTGTTCCTTTTTTAACTAAAAAACGATTTTTATAAGAAAAGTTTATTTGTAATTAATTGTTTTACTTGTTGTTATGAGCTTGGTTAAATTATTCTTAATTTTATTTTTTCACACTTCTCTATCCTACATTTGATCCAACAAAAACAAAGATTTATATCGCTATGAAATTAACAAAAATGACTTTAGCTATTGCATTAGTAGCTATTACTTTCGCTTCTTGTAAACAACAAACTGAAGCTCCTGTATCTGAAGAAACAACAACTACTGAAGTAGTAGAAGAGACTACAGCACCTGAGGCTGTGGACACTACAGTATTAGTTTCGTCTTGGACTCAACCAAACCCTATTAATGATAAAGAAGTACAAGGATTCGAACTAAAAGAGGACGGAACTGCTACTTCTATTAATATGGCTACACTTAAAACAAATAAGTGGTGGGTAGAAGGAGATAAATTGTTCTTAGAACAAGAGAGTATCGGTAATGGTACATCTAGTGTAGATACTGTGTCATACCAATTTGAGGTAGTTGATGGTAAAACATTAAACCTAGTGAATGGTGAGTCAAAAGATTCATTCACTAAAAAGTAATCTAATTTAGATTTTTTAAATACAAATGAAACAAACAGTTCTTGCTTTAGCTTTTGTAGCTATCGCTTTCGCTTCTTGTAAACAACAGACAGAAGCTCCAGTAGTGGAAGAAACTACACCAACAGAAACAGTAGCTGAGTCTACTCCTGTCATTCTTGATATGAAACACTTGGTAGGTGCATGGACACAGCCAAATGGAGCAGATGCAAGTCTACTACAAGGATTTGAACTAAAAGAGGACGGGACAATGTCTTCTATCAAGGATAAGGCTAACGAATTCACTAAATGGAAGATGATAGATAATACTGTTATCTTCGAAACAGCGATGGTAGGTACTGATTCTACTTCTGTGAAGTCTGCTACGTTTACGTATGAGGTGACAGATCAGAGTACATTAAAGCTTACTGCTAATGGTGTGACGGAAGTGTTCACTAAACAATAAGAACTATTATTATTTATATAAACAGAAGCTACCTCAAAAGGGTAGCTTTCGTTATTTTTGTAAGTATAATGTAAAGGTAAAGATGGAACATAAGGAACTTAATTTGTCGGTAGTAGAGCTAAAGTCGTTTATCCCGTGTAAGGACTTTGAGGTATCTAAAGCGTTCTATACAGCTATTGGATTTAAGATAGTATGGCAGAGTGAAGAACTGTGCTTGCTTGATTGTGGAACGGAGAAGTTCTTTTTACAGAATTTTTATAATCAAGAGGCTGCAGAGAATCTAATGTTTCATTTGCAAGTAGAGAATGCAGATGATTGGTACACACATCTGCAAAACCTAGATCTTCAGTCAAAATATGCTATCCGACTGACTGCTGTAGAAGACAGAGCGTGGATGATGAGAGACTTTGTATTAATAGATCCATCAGGAGTACTGTGGCGTATAGCACATAATATCTAATGCTGTCCAATGGACTTAGTATAATTATTAGCTACCTGTAGGGTGGCTTTTTCTATTTTTACTAGTCAGAAAAAGATAGATATGACGACAACAGACTTGAGTAAGCTACAATATTATATAGATGTGTTACCTGCTAGATTAGAGCAGTTTACAGAAGAAGAGTTTTCTTATAAAGAAACAGAGGGTAAGTGGAGCAAAAAAGAGATAGTAGGACATCTTATCGATAGTGCGACTAATAATCATCACCGTTTAGTCAGAGCTCAGTTTGAGGACAATCCTGTTGTTTCTTATGCACAGAATGAATGGGTAGAAGTGAGTGCTTATCAGCAAATGCAACAAGACACTGTGATTAGAACATGGAAGATGTATAATGCATTTCTCTTAGAGATCGTTTGTAATATTTCTGTTGAGGTTTTGAATACTAAAATGGCTAATGGTCATACGCTTGCCTTTTTAGTAGAAGATTATGTAAGTCATTTAGAACACCATTTAGGTCAGATATTCGATGATTTTGATTTTAAGGCATAGGGATAAACAAGAAGAGGTTGACCTATACAGTCAACCTCTTCTTGTTTAGATAATACATGTGTATTACTTAATAAAGCTAAGTGTCTTATCTGACCATTCACCGATAAGAGGTAATGGTTTTTTCTTTTCTCCTGCTGCATTAAGTATTCCCATAATCATATATAAAAGAATAATTAAGTATAACACTAGTGCTATCATGCCTGCAATGATTGGGAATATACCTGCTATTACTCGTATAACAAGTGATAAAACGAAGCTTAAGATTAATACACCAAATGATTGTCTTAGGTGGTATTTTAGTAAATCATTTGCTTTTTCTTTTCCTACAAAGAATGCTACTAACCATCCAATTAATGTGATGTATGATACGATTGATAAAGTTTTATTGTCCATTTTATGAGTTTTATTTGAAACAAATATCTGTATAATTGTCTCATATATTATTGTTTAGACTCGTCTATTTCGCAAAAATGGCTGTTTATGGGGATATTTAAGGAATGCATTATTGCGTTCAATTCATAACAAATGATAAATCTATAAAGTCAAGCATTCTTACAGAATACCTTTTGTAGAGGAGATGCTTAAAATAGAAGCTGAGGTTCTAAAAAAAGGATTGAATAATTTGATAGTTAACTATTTATGTAAATTTTATAAGGTTCAATTCTCATTTTTAAATCTAAATACTATCTTTGCACCGAAATTCTTCCATTTAGGATTTCAAACATATATAATCTACACTTAAAAGTATATAGCATGCAACTGTATAACACATTAAGCGCAGAGGAAAGAGCTGAACTTATCGAGCAAGCGGGAGAGAACCGTTTGACTTTATCTTTCTATGCGTACGCCAAAATAGAAAACCCACAACAATTTAGAGACGATTTATTCCTAGCTTGGGATGCATTAGACGCTTTAGGACGTACTTATGTAGCTCACGAGGGGATCAATGCTCAGATGTCTGTGCCTGCATCTAAGTTTGATGCATTCAGAGAGACGTTAGAGCAGTATGATTTCATGAAAGGAATCCGTCTGAATGTAGCTGTAGAGCAAGATGACTTATCATTCTTAAAGCTAACAGTGAAGGTTAGACACAAGATCGTAGCTGATGGTCTAAACGATGATACATTCGATGTTACGAATAAGGGAATTCACTTAAAGGCAAAAGAATTCAACGAATTATTAGAAGACCCGAATACGGTCGTAGTGGACTTTAGAAACCACTATGAGAGTGAAGTAGGGCACTTCGTAGGAGCGATCACTCCAGACGTGGACACATTCCGTGAATCACTGCCAATCATTAAAGACCAATTAGAAGACATCAAAGAGGAGAAAAACTTATTGATGTACTGTACAGGAGGTATCCGCTGTGAGAAAGCATCAGCTTACTTTAAACACAACGGGTTTAAGAATGTATACCAATTAGAAGGAGGTATTATTGAATACACTCGTCAGGTAAAGGCAGAAGGATTAGAGAGTAAGTTCATCGGAAAGAACTTCGTGTTTGACCACCGTCTAGGAGAGCGTATTACAGACGATATTATCTCTAACTGCCATCAGTGTGGTAAACCATGTGATACTCACGTAAACTGTGCTAACGAGGCATGTCACTTATTGTTTATTCAGTGTGATGAGTGTGCTGAGAAGATGCATGGATGCTGTTCTGATGAGTGTTTAGATATCATTCAGTTACCAGAAGATGAACAAAAACGCTTACGTCAAGGAGTACAAAAAGGAAACTTAGTATTCAAGAAAGGGCGTTCAGAAGCATTAAAGTTCCAAGGAGAACGCAGTGCTACTGATGAGATTAAAGCAGTGAAGGTAAGTGCAGTAACACAAATCCGCAAGAAACAAGTAGAGCGAAAAGTACTTATTGGTACAGCTCAACACTACTTTACTAAAGCTAGTGTAGGGCAGTTTATTGTTGACAAGGAGTTAAATGTTGGAGATAAAGTAGCTATCGTAGGGCCTACTACAGGTGATGAGAGACTAACTATAGAGAAGATGATGGTAAATGGAGTGGAAGTTAGTAAAGCTAATAATGGAGATAAGATGACTATGGAATTAGGTTTCCGTATTCGTAAAAACGACCAATTGTATAAAATAATAGATTAAGCATAAAGAATATGACAGTTTCAGGAAGAGTAGAGCTTATGGCTCCTGCAGGTAACTTCGAGTCTTTACAGGCCGCATTAGATAACGGTGCAGACTCAGTATATTTCGGAGTAGACCAGTTAAATATGCGTGCGCGTTCTACGGTAAACTTTTCTATTGATGATTTAGAAGAGATTGCGAGAAGATGTAAAGAGAAGAATGTACGTACTTATTTGACATTAAACACTATCGTTTATGACCATGACTTATCAGTGGTGAAAACTTTATTGAATAAGGCAAAAGAGGCAGGGCTTACAGCAGTAATCGCATCTGACCAAGCAGTAATTGCATCTGCAAGAGCGATCGGGTTAGAAGTACATATCTCTACTCAACTAAATGTCACAAACATTGAGACTGTTAAGTTCTATAGCTTATTCGCTGATACTATCGTACTATCTCGTGAGCTAAGCTTGAGACAAGTAAAAAAGATCACTGAAGCTATCGAAAGAGAACAAGTGAAAGGGCCTTCTGGTAATTTGGTAGAGATAGAGATCTTCGGTCATGGAGCATTGTGTATGGCAGTATCAGGTAAGTGCTACTTAAGCCTTCACTCACATAACTCTTCTGCAAATAGAGGAGCATGTAAACAAAACTGTCGTAAGAAATACACAGTAATAGATCAAGAGAGTGGTTTTGAGATCGAGATAGATAATGAGTATATGATGTCACCTAAGGACTTATGTACTTTAGATTTCTTAGATCAAGTGATCGATGCTGGTACTAAGGTACTGAAGATAGAGGGTAGAGGTAGAGCTCCTGAGTATGTAGCAACTGTGATTCGTACTTACCGTGAGGCTATTGATGCTATCGCTGATGGTACTTACTCTCAAGAGAAAGTAGCAGAATGGATGAAAGCTTTAGAAACGGTGTATAACCGTGGATTCTGGAGTGGATATTACTTAGGACAGAAATTGGGAGAGTGGAGTGATAACCCTGGTAGTAATGCAACTCAGAAAAAAGTGTATGTAGGTAAAGCTGCTCACTACTTCCAGAAAGCATCTATCGGAGAGTTTAAAATAGAAGCTTATGATATCAAGGTAGGAGATAAGATTCTTATCACAGGACCTAGTACGGGAGCACAAGAGTTAATCGTAGAAGAATTATTCGTCAATGAGCAGAAGGTAGAGAAAGCGACTAAAGGAGATGACTGTACTATCAAGATTCCGTTTAGAATTCGCTTATCTGATAAGCTGTATAAAATAGTAGAGGCATAATGGTCATAGTCACGCTACAACGAGATAAGTGTATCGGATGTAATTATTGTGTTGAGGTTGCTCCTCAGCAGTTTCAGATGTCTAAGAAAGATGGAAAGACTGTTTTGTTGAAATCTGTGAATAATAAAGGATTTCATACGCTTAAGTCACCAGATTATACTATTTTAGAGGCATGTGAACAAGCAGAGAAAGTTTGTCCAGTACATATCATTACCGTAAAAGATGTATAATATGAGAAAGATATATTATTTAAGTACTTGTACAACATGTAAGCGTATCATGGCTGAGATGCCAGAATTAGATACGTTTGAACTACAAGAGATTAAGAAGAACCCTGTAACAGAGTCACAGTTAGAAGAGATGTATAAGCAAGTGGGTAGTTATGAAAAGCTATTTAATAAGCGAGCTCAACTGTACAAAAGTGAAGGGTTAAAAGACAAGAATCTTCAAGAAGATGATTTTAAAAAACTTATTCTAGAGCAATATACTTTTCTAAATCGCCCAGTAATGTTTATCGACGGTAACATTTATGTTGGGAATAGTAAGAAAGTAGTAGAGGCTGCTATCGAACAAGTAAAGAATAAATAGTAAGGAAAACATTAATGCAATGAATTATATAAACGGTTCAGATAAGTTTTTTACTTGCTGAGGTGATTTTTTGTTTATAGGAGGATAAAAGTTTGCAATTTTGTGTTTTTAAAATCAAAGAGATATGAGACAGGTAGTATTATATATTTCGAGTAGTTTGGATGGTTATATCGCTAAACCTGGGGATGACTTGAGTTTCTTGGATGCTGTACAGCGAGAAGGAGCAGATTATGGTTATACCGCTTTTGTAGAGACGATCGATACGGTTTTGATTGGTAAACGTACATATGACTGGGTAGTAAGTCAAGGACATGGGTTTCATCATGCAGATAAAGAAACGTATGTAATGACTAGACAAAGTCTACCTACAGAAGGTAATGTGACTTTCTATAATGGTGATCTAAAGGAATTAGTATCTAGACTGAAATCACAGGAGGGTAAAGATATATTCTGCGATGGTGGAGCACAGTTAGTCAACAGATTATTGAAGGATAGACTCATAGATAAGATCGTATTATCTGTTATCCCTGTATTATTAGGTGATGGTACTAGACTATTTGATATCGGGATACCAGAGTCTAAGTTAAAGTTAGAGAATACAAAGTCTTTTGAATCAGGATTAGTACAATTATGTTATAGCCTAATTAAGTAGTTTATAAACTGTTCTTTTGCTGATTGACTTCCATTAAAATAAGTTTGTTAGTATTTTTAAGTATGTTTTTTACACACGCAAACGTCTGTATATCTGTTTTTTAAATACTTTTTTAAAAAATATTCTTTTTTTGATGTGACCAAATGCGATGCTTGTTGTCTTAATATCGAAGACGAAAGGGAAGAATTGCTATTAATTCCTTTATAAAAAGAAAAGAAAAAGTTTTAAGTGTTTGGGGGTTAAATTAAAACAGAAGAGTTAAGGTTAGGTTGTTTTAGTAAAAAATTTAATTCACATAGTTTCATCGCGACTTTTACTATTGCTGACTTTGTAGATTGTGGTGGTCTAAATAAGGACTTAGAAGGCATAGTTCATAGTTATGGTTGTTTTGGTTATCTCCTATTCTAGGCGATGGAACGAACAAATAATAGGAGTATAAAACACAAAAGAGAGCTATATGGCTCTCTTTTTTTATGTATTTCTGTTATTTCTTATTAGCCTGTTTAAGAGTTTTATATCAATTAAGTATTAAGACAAAAAGTATAGAAGCTATTATTAGTGTTTTACAGGTTCTGTTTATTTATAATTTATGTTTTATTGTTTTGGGTATGAATGTGTTTATTACTATAAGAGGTTTTATTTGGAGTTATTGAAGATAAACAGCTGCATTATCATGGGCATCTTGACTTAGAGATAATCTATAATCTTATTAAGCAGTATTTTGTGCTATTTATAAGTCAGTTAGTAATGATTTTGTTACCTTTGTAGCTATTATTTTTTAATATATGATACAATCGATGACAGGATTTGGTAAGGCATGTTTGCAATTACCAACAAAGAAAATCACAGTAGAAGTAAAATCGCTTAATAGCAAAAGCTTAGATCTAAATGTTAGATTGCCTTTGATGTATAGAGAGAAAGAACTACCTCTTCGTAACCTTGTTGCACAAGAATTAGAGCGTGGTAAAGTAGACTTCTCATTATATAGTGAGATTACAGCAGAAGAAACTTCTAATAAGATTAATGGCCCTATCGTGATGGCATATATTGATCAAATGAAGGAGATTATCCCTGATGCAGATGCTACAGAGCTTATGAAGATGGCTGTGCGTATGCCTGATGCATTAAAAGTAGAGCGTGCTGAGCTAGATGAGAATGAGTGGAAAGAGATAGAAAAGGTTATCACTGAGGCTATCGCTAATATGAAGGAATTCCGAGCTAGTGAAGGAGCTTCATTAGAACAAGACTTCAGACTGCGTATCGGTAACATCCGCAAGTATATGGATGAGGTATCGGTATTAGACAAAGAGCGTATCGTGACTGTAAAAGAAAGATTGCGTGCGAACTTAGTAGAACTTCAGTTAAATATCGATGAGAATAGATATGAGCAAGAGGTGATCTACTATCTAGAGAAGATGGACATCACAGAAGAAAAAGTACGTCTGAGCAAACACTTAGATTACTTTATCGAAACACTTGAAGGAGCTGAGGCTAATGGTCGTAAACTTGGGTTTATCGGTCAAGAGATGGGACGTGAGATTAATACTATGGGATCTAAATCTAACCACGCTGAGATGCAGAAGATAGTGGTAAAGATGAAAGATGAATTAGAGAAAATAAAAGAGCAAGTACTAAACGTACTTTAGGTTATATATACAACACGACAGAATATTATTATGCAAAGAGGTAAGTTAATCGTTTTCTCTGCTCCATCTGGTTCAGGTAAAACTACAATAGTAAGACATTTATTAGAGCAAGAAGATCTGAACCTAGCGTTCTCTATCTCTTGTACATCTCGTGAACCAAGAGGGGAAGAGGTGAATGGTAAAGATTACTATTTTATTTCTCTTGAAGAGTTTAAACAAAACATAAAAGGAGAGAAGTTCTTAGAATGGGAAGAGGTATATAGAGATAACTTCTATGGTACACTTAGTAGTGAAGTAGAGCGTCTGTGGGCAGAAGGTAAGAATGTAATATTCGATATCGATGTAGCAGGAGGTCTTCGCATTAAGCGTAAATTCCCAGATGAGACTTTAGCTGTATTTGTGAAACCACCTAGTATAGATGAATTGAAGATTCGTCTTAAAAAGCGTTCTACAGAGAGTGAAGATAAGATCAATATGCGTATTGCTAAAGCTTCAGTAGAGTTGGCTACGGCTCCTCAGTTTGATATGATTATTAAGAATTACGACTTAGATACAGCGAAGAATGAGGCTGTAGAGTTAGTAAAGAACTTTATAAAGTAAGAAGATAAGTATGAAGGTAGGGTTGTATTTTGGAACATTTAATCCTATTCATATCGGTCATTTAGTTATTGCTAACCATATGGTGCAGTACACGGACCTAGATGAAGTATGGATGGTGGTAACCCCTCATAGTCCTTTAAAGAAAAAGAAAGGTCTATTAGAGGATTTTCATAGGATACATATGGTTAATTTGGCTACGGCTGATTATGATTATATCAAGCCTTCTGACGTAGAGTTTAATTTGCCACAACCTAATTATACCGTGAATACGATGGCGCATCTACATGAGCGATATCCTAAACACGAGTTTAGTTTATTAATGGGACAAGACAATCTAGATAGTCTACCTAAGTGGAAGAACTACGAGGTGCTATTAGAACGTTACCCTATCTATGTATATCCTCGTATATTCAGTGGCAAAGAGGAGACTAATCCTCTTCTAGATCATCCTAATATACACCTAGTAGAGAATGCTCCAATCATGGAGATATCTGCTACGTTTATTAGAGACTCCATTAAAGAGGGTAAGAATATTATGCCTCTACTTGATAAAGAAGTGTGGAAGTATATAGACCACAACTTGTTTTATAAGAAATAATTAAATAGAATTTAATACTATAAAAGGAATGCAAATGCATTCCTTTTTTTAATTTTATAAGATAAAAGAAAGTAGTTATGTTGAATTTTGAATTATATAATCCTACTCGTTTATTGTACGGGAAAGGACAGATAGGTGAGATAGCTAATCTAATCGATAAAAAGAGTAAAGTACTAATCGTATACGGAGGAGGTAGTATTAAGAAGAATGGTGTTTATGATCAAGTAATAAAGGCTTTAGAAGGGTATGAAGTAGTTGAGTTTTCGGGAGTAGAACCTAATCCTCGATATGAGACATTAGTGAAAGCTGTTGATTTGATTAAGAATGAAAAGGTTGACTTTATCT
This sequence comes from Myroides sp., assembly GCF_032073645.1. NCBI lineage: Bacteria > Pseudomonadati > Bacteroidota > Flavobacteriia > Flavobacteriales > Flavobacteriaceae > Myroides > Myroides sp. The sequence continues at coordinate 72,901 of NZ_DAMANB010000007.1, read as the reverse complement.
TAGGTGTAGGAGGAGGAAGTGTGATAGATGGGGTTAAGTTTATATCTGCAGCTGTGTACTATGAAGGAGATACTATAGATATTATTCAGAAAAAACTAAATGTAAACTGGAAGGCTATGCCTTATGGTGCGATACTGACATTACCTGCTACAGGTAGTGAGATGAACTGTGGTGCTGTGGTAACAATAGAGGCTACACAAGAGAAACTATCATTCTCAGGAGAGGTATTATATCCTGTGTTCTCTGTATGTGATCCTACTGTGATTGCTTCTTTGCCTGTGAAGCAGATTGCTAATGGTATAACAGATGCATTCGTCCATGTGTTAGAACAGTATATTACCTTTCCTCAAGGAGCACCTTTACAAGATAGGTTTGCGGAGAGTATCTTACAGACCCTAATAGAAGTAGCCCCTAAGATACTAAAGGATCCTACTGATTATGATGCGGCGATGAACTATATGTGGTGCTGTACGATGGCTCTAAATGGGTTAATATCGAAAGGAGTGAAAGAAGATTGGGTGACACATGCTATTGGTCATGAATTAACTGTGTTATATGGTATAGATCACGGTCGTACATTAGCTATTATAGGACCTAATCTATATAGTGTAATGTTCGATACGAAGAAAGAGAAATTAGCGCAGTTAGGTAGACGTGTATTTAATTTAGAAGGTAGTGATGATGAGGTAGCTAGATTGGCTATAGAGCGTATGATAGCGTTCTTTCATTCTTTAGGAGTTGCTACTAAATTGAGTGATTATACTGAAGATGGGGAGAAGGCTGTAGAGTGGATTGCTGAACGATTTAATGAAAGGGGATGGCTAGCAATGGGAGAAAAGAAAAATATAACTATTGATAAAGTAAGAGAAATAGTTAAACTAAGTTTATAATTCTATAGAGAAGCACATTCACCATTGCAGTAAATGTACTTTTCTTTTTTTATGTTTAAAGGAGTTGATAATTAGCAGTATATCTTATATACTGTTAATTTAATCTAAAATCGGTCACGGAATGTGAAGGTATATGCTTTGTTTTTAATTAAACTAAAATGCGAATATGTAAATAAAAGTGTTTTTTATCGGCTTGTTTCTGAGTTAAAGTTAGATTTATTTCAATATTTATTGAATAAATGATGTGTTTTTTCAGCTTAAGCTATTGTTGTTCTAATTGTTTGCAAGGTGTTTTTTACTTACTTTTGACCAACTAATAAATTTAGTGTATGAATGAATATCCGAAAATTGCAGTTATAGGTGGTGGGAGCTGGGCTACTGCTATAGTAAAAATGTTGAGCGAAAACCTAACTGAGATTGCTTGGTATATGCGTAACGAATCTGCATTAGAAGAGATAAAAGTTAATTATCACAATCCTAATTATCTAAGTTCTGTAGAATTTGATGTAGAACAATTAAAGTTGACGAATGATATTAACAAGGCAATCTCTTATGCGGATTATGTAATCTTCGCTATTCCGTCTGCGTTCTTGTCACAGGAGATGAGTAGACTACATGTTAGCCTAGAAGGGAAAGTTATCGTATCTGCGATTAAAGGGATTATCCCTGAGACGAGTCTTATCGTAGGAGAGCACTTCCATCAAACTTATAATGTACCATACGAGAACATTGCAGTAATCACTGGGCCATGTCATGCTGAAGAGGTGGCACTAGAACGTCTATCTTATTTAACGATTGCTTGTCAAACAGAAGAGTATGCTAAGACAATATCTAACTGTGTAAGCAGTCATTATATCAAAGCGAAAACAACGGATGATATTATCGGTACAGAGTATGCAGCAGTACTAAAGAATATTTATGCTGTAGCATGTGGTATCGCTCATGGTCTTGGCTATGGAGATAACTTCCAAGCTCTACTGATGAGTAATGCTATCCGTGAGATGAAGAAGTTCATTAAGAAAGTGCATAGAATGAAACGTAATATTAATAACTCTGCCTATTTAGGCGATTTATTAGTAACTGGATATTCTCTGTTTTCTCGTAACCGTATGTTTGGTAATATGATAGGTAAGGGATATACTGTAAAGTCAGCTCAAATGGAAATGAATATGATCGCAGAAGGGTACTATGCTTCTAAGAGTGCTTATGAACTAAATAAGCAATATGGTGCTAAGACTCCGATAATCAATGCAGTATATGATATCTTATACAATGGAAAAGACCCTAAAAAGGTATTCAGAAAACTTACTGAGAAATTAGATTAAAAAAAATATAGATTTAGCCGTGTTTAGGTTTTATTCTAAAAATGTAAAATAACTTATTGAAAAACAATAAGTTATTTTTTTTAGCTGTAATTTTGAGATACAAAAGTTTGTTTGTAATTTGTTGATTTAATGTTAGTTAAGGAGTGTTCTCTTGGGGGAGATTATTCCATTTAGTTTTGTCAAGTAAAAAATTAAAAGATGGATCATTTAATCAATCACCCTGCTTTATTAGGGGTATTTGGAGTAGTCGTTATTATCATGCTACTTTTAGACTTAGGAGTATTTAATAAACACAGTCACACTGTATCAACAAAAGAAGCACTGATCTGGACAGCTGTGTGGATAGGTTTAGCAATGTGTTTTAGTGGAGTTATTTATTATTACCTCGACTTCGAAAACTTTGCAAGGTTTCAATCAGCTTATTGGATAGAGAAAGCACTATCAGTAGATAATCTATTTGTATTTATATTGGTATTTACCTTCTTTAAGGTTCCAAAAGAATTACACCACAGAGTGTTATTCTGGGGGATTTTAGGAGCTTTAGTCTTTAGAGCTATCTTCATTTTTGCGGGTGTAGAGATTATTAATCATACATATCTACCTGCGATGGAAGTATTTGGTAGAACAGTAGAGATTAATGTGGTATTGACCATATTTGGTATCTTCTTATTGATTTCGGGTATTAAGTCTTGGTTTGCAAAAGAGGAACACGATGAGAATGAAGACTTATCTAAGAATTTTGCTGTACGTATGGTGCATAAGTTCTTTAAGGTAAGTGATGAGTATGACGGAGAGAAGTTCTTTACAGTTAAGAATGGAGTGCGTATGGTGACGCCATTATTCGTAGCATTAATGGTGATAGAGTTCACAGACGTGATCTTTGCAGTAGATAGTATACCTGCTATTTTTGCTATCGCACCAGATGATCCATTTATCTTATATACATCTAATATCTTTGCGATTTTAGGATTGAGATCATTATACTTCTTATTAGCTAACTTTATGGATAGGTTCTCTAAGTTAAAATATGGTTTAGCTATTATCTTATCTTTTATTGGAATCAAGATGATAGTATCTCCATTCTACCATGTAGAATCATTAGTGTCATTAAGTATTATAGGAGGTGTATTAGTACTATCAGTGGTAGCATCATTTATGTTTCCTCCTAAAAAGGATTAATAAAAGTATATCAAATATATAATAAGAAAGCCCTTCTAACAGAAGGGCTTTCTTATATCTTATCAATAGTGACATCTATAGTTTTAAAGACTGTGAAGGTTTAGCAGTACCTCTATGACACATAGCACATGATGCTACATCGATGGTCTCTGGTTTCGGGTGATTCTGCCAATTAAAGTTCTCAGCATTGATCTTTTGAGTCATTGTGATCATGTGTCGAGCGAACTCTTTTTCTTTTTTTGTATCTGCAGCGAAGTCTAGTTTATCTGTTCCTTCTACTGTAGTGTGACAGTATCCACATTTCACTCCTAATGCATCATTATAGCCTCTCATTAGTCCTTTAAGGCTGTCATTAGAAATATCTTTTGGCAATACCTTTAAGTTTTTCCATTCTATGTCTCCTGCTTTACTTTCTGTTACAAGTGTTGACGAGCTAAAAGCAAATAATGTTACTAATACCCCCAAACAGCATAAAATGCTCAATACGTTTTTAATTTTCATAATCATCTATTTTTTAAGTTGTGCTTACCAAATTAAGCAAACTAACATTTGGATTGATTATAAATTAAGGTATTGATAGATAGGAGAATAAATTATTTTGCTAATATTCCTTTTTTAGTAGTAAATGGCAATGTCTGTAAATGTGCATCTCCTAGAGAGTCCTGAATGAAGGTATATGTCTTGTCGTATAATTTTCCTCCTTGGAAGAAAGTAAGCATAAATGAATTACTCAGTTTAAAAACAGATTCATCTAACAATTCTATTTTTACACTTTCTTTTGGAGCAAGAGATTTGAATGCATGTCTAAATACTCCTGTACCTCTTACTTCACCATCTATCTCACCTATCGCTTGTGATACTACTAGGATAGCTTCCATTTCTTGATCTGAGTTATTGAATAGATATGCATACCATGAGTCTGCTAAGAATTCTTCGCTATACTCTTTTATGATTGCAATCTCTATATCTTTTACTACTGGAATCTCTATGTCTTTTTTCATTGTATTAATATTTTGGGCAAAGATAAATGATTTTGTCCTAAATATCGTAGTCATTGAAGTGAGGTAGAGTTGGTTTAATATTGTAGTATAAATAAGTGGTTAAGTGTTAATTTTTAGGTTAATTATAGGTTTTGTGATGATGATAATCTGCGTTTGTTTTAATGATAAAGTATATAATTTAAAAATAATGTTGTTTTAGTTGTAACAAAATGCCTAAATATAGTACTAATTGTTATAATAAATATTTATAGCAATGCGTAAGTTGTTTGTTTTTCTAGAAAAGAAAAGATTGTCTCGAAGCAATGATAAGACCATGAATACGATATTGGTTGTCTTTAAGTGGATAGCGATAGTGTATTTTGGTTTACTGTTTTTGATAATGGGGATGAGTGGTTTTTTTATTATCGAAGATATGAATCTAGGTATGGGATCACCTATACAGGTGATTAGTAGGTTTTGGATGTATTATATGGTGATGGAGATGTTTATGAGGTTTACACTTCAGAAGTTGCCGACTGCCACTATAAAACCGCTGCTTGTACTGCCTTTTCCTAAGATTAAGATTGTGAACTTCTATATAGGAAGTTCTTTCATCAGTGCGTTTAACTTTATTCAGTTACTATTTATTCTTCCATTTGCGATAGTTAGTATGGTACAGGGATATTCTGTTTTAGGAGTAATTGCTTGGATGATAGCAGTCTATTTATGTGTGTGTACGATGCACTTTGTCAATATACTGATAGAGTCATATAAATCTGTTTTTATAGCTGTTATAGTAGTATTCGGATTATTAGCCGCGATTCAGTATTACCAATTATTTGACAGTACTTTATACACACAGCACTTACTGTATAGTGTGTATGAATATCCTGCATTAGTATTAGTTTACGGTGGAGTGTTGTGGTTAGTTATTAAGATGACCGTGCGTTACTACGTTAAGAATATGTATATGGATGATCTGCTAAAGATCAAAGTAGAAGTAGCTACTACACGTGAGATGAAATGGTTAGACGGATTTGGGACGTATGCTTCTTTTCTTAAGAATGATTTGCGATTGATTACTCGAAATAAACGAGCACGTACTACGGTGCTTATGAGCGTATTATTTATGTTCTACGGTTTCCTTATACTTCGTCCAACAGAAATGGGAGGGTATCCGACCTTTATGCTAATCTTCGTTGCCTTCTTTGTATCAGGTGGTTTCCTAATGATGTTTGGACAGTATGTGCCTAGTTGGGATTCTTCATATTACTCTTTTATGATGACTCAGAATATCACGTATAAGAATTATTTAAAGTCTAAATGGTTAATTATTGCATTGGGGACTGGCGTGTCTATGTTGGCGGCGGTATTATATATCTGGACGAGTATGGATCTAGTGTATTTAATCATTGCGAATGGAGTGTTTAATATTGGTATCAATGGTTACATCGTATTATGGGGAGGTGCTTATCTAAAAAGCCCTGTCGACTTAACAGCGAATAAGAATGTATTTGCAGATAAGAATGCATTTAACCTTAGGGTGATGCTGATCTCGCTACCTAAGCTCTTTTTGCCTATTCTAATCTATTATATCGGGTTTTGGGTATATGGTTTTTGGGGAGGATTTACCTTGTTAACCGGAATAGGGATCATAGGAATGTTCTTCCAAAATCAAGTGTTTAAGTACATAGAGAAAATTTATAAACAAGAAAAATATAGCACAATAGAGGCTTTTAAATCTAAGTAATATGATAGTAGTAAATAATTTAGTAAAGTCTTATGGTCAACAGACTGTTTTAAATATACCTAGTTTAGAAATAACAAAAGGACAAAGTGTTGGATTAGTTGGGAATAATGGTGCTGGTAAAACGACCTTTTTCAGCCTTCTATTAGATCTAATCAAACCTACTCAAGGGAGCATTGCTAATAAAGGGAATGTAGTTAATGAAAATGAAGAATGGAAAAAGTATACAGGATCATTCTTTGATGATTCTTTCTTAATCGGGTATTTGACACCTGAAGAATATTTTTATTTCGTTGGAGAACTGAGAGGGATGTCTCGTACTGATATAGAGAGTTTTCTAAATGAATATGTAAGTTTCTTCAATGGAGAAGTGCTGAATCAACGCAAATATTTGCGTGATTTCTCTAAGGGGAATCAAAAGAAGGTAGGTATTATAGCGGCCTTTATGGGAAAACCTGAGTTAGTTATCTTAGACGAACCGTTTGCTAATCTGGATCCGACTACACAGTTGAGATTAAAAGAATTGGTAAAACAAAAAATGAAAGATAGAGAGATCACGATTATTATATCGAGTCATGATCTTCAACATACTTATGAGGTGTCTGATCGAGTGATCGCCTTAGAAAAAGGACAAATCATGAAAGATGTCTTGACGCAGGATATCACATTTGATGCATTAGAAGAGTTCTTTCAGGTATGATAGAATGCATTTCTTTTTCATTTCAGTTTGATTACAATGGCTTTATGCATGATGGTATAATGAGATTGTTTTAGATTGAGGGGATTAGGTTAAAATAAAGATAGAAATATTAATAGATGAGCTTCGATTTCGTTATGGATGAATAAGAGGAGAGCGTTTCGCTTGCACTTCTTAGGGGATTGCTAGGAGTTTTCTAGGGGTTTTCTTGCCTAGAAGGTGCTTTTCTCGAAGAAAGGTGCAAGAAACCCTCAAGGAATCCCCTAGTAAATCAGTATCAAAATACCTTTGGTTTATAAATAGACAGTGATAAAGACTAGATTTAGTTTGAGATTTTTTTGCTTATTGTGTGAATTCAAAAAACTCATTATTAATCGAACGAAAAAGGAGAATATTACTTAATTGGTTAGTTAGCGGGACTCTAGTGAATCTATTTTGCTAGAGTTTTGTGTTTATAGTTATTGCCTAAGATTCCCAAGAAGTAGAATAATAGAAAATATAGGATATTGTGAATGTTTTAGTGATATGTGGTTAGATTTCTATAGGATGCTATAAATTGACTGAGATATTGCGATAAGTAGTGTAAATTACTTTTATAGGTTTTGTTTCTGTAGAACTTTAAAAACTTTTAAAATACTGTAGAAGTATTACTAAAAGTAATGTATTTTTACGTTTTGTTATATACTAAAATAGTGAATTTGTAGTTTTTAAGTAAAGCTCATTGTGTTGAATACTCGTTTTAAATATCTGATTTTTTTAGTTTTACTTCTTTTGGGAGCGGCTTGTTCTGTAAAGAAAGATAAGTTATTGAATAGAGGGTATCACGCGATGACTACTCGGTATAATATTCTATATAACGGAGAGTTGGCTTATGATGAGGCTTTAATTTCTTTAAAAAAGGATTATTACGATGACTTTTGGGAGATACTTCCTGTAGAGCGTATCGACATTAAGATAGACTCTACACGTGAGTTCGAAAGAGGTAGGTCACTAGAGTCTAAAAAAGGATCTATTCTTGACAATGTGCAAGTAGATGGAGCCAATGTTACAGGCGAAGAAGAACAGGGCGAGGTAGGATTTAGACGAGCTGAAGATAAAGCAGCTAAGGCTATCCAGAAGCACTCTATGTACATAAAAGGGCGTGAGCGCAACTTCCAGATCGATGATGCTTATCTGATGTTAGGACAGGCTAGATACTATGATGGTCGTTTTGTACCTGCGTTAGAGGCTTTTAATTATATTCTGTATAAGTATCCAGACGGGAGCTTAATAAATGACGCGATCATCTGGCGTGAGAAATCTAATGTACGCCTTACTTATGATGATATTGCGATTAAAAATTTAAATGAATTTCTTCGAGATAAAAAAGATAAACTAAGAAAGCAGCAGGTAGCAGATGCGAATGCTACGCTTACTCAGGCTTATATCAATATAGAGGAATATGCTTCTGCTATACCACCTCTAAAGATCGCTATAGAACACACTAGGGATAAGGAGGAGTATGCACGATATACTTTTATCTTAGGACAACTATATGCTAAGTTGGGCAAGGAGATGGAAGCGAATGAGGCTTTCGATATCGTAATCGATATGAATAGAAAGAGCCCTCGATCTTATGTGATACAGTCTCATGCACAACAGTTTGGGCTGAAGCCTGCTCAGGCTAAAGATTCGGTAGCGTTCTTAAAGAAGTATAAAAGATTAATTAGAGATAGAGAGAACAGAGATTACTTAGATGTATTACATCGTCAGGTAGGGCTGTTCTATGAGGGGAGTGGCAATACAAAAGAGGCATTAAAATCGCTAAAAAGAGCTGTTAAGTTAAGTAAAGGTGATAAGCAGTTAAAGTCTAAAAACTACTTGAGTATAGCCGAAATTTACTTTAATGAAGCTGGTTATGCGTTGGCAGGGCAGTATTATGACAGTGTGTTGTCTATTATGCCTGCTAAGGCTAAGGAGCGCTTTAGAATAGCCAAGAGACGTGATGCATTAAGAGATGTGGTGAAATATGAAAGAGTAGCTCATGTCAATGATAGTGTACTTCGATTAGTAGCGATGAGTGATGATCAGCGCATAGCTTATTTTCAAAAATATGTAGATGATCTTAGAAAAGAAGACTTTAGAAAACTACAGGCGACACTTAAAAAACAAAGAGGAGGCAATCAGAATTATTTTAATATGGCAACTTTCGGGGAGGCTATAGATGTTGCTTTTGGTACAAATAATCAGCAGACAGGAGGTAGTTCTACATTCTACTTCTACTCAACTCAAGCAGCTGCCTTTGGGAAGACAGAGTTTAGAAGAAAATGGGGGAATAGACCTTCTGTAGATAACTGGAGATGGGCGGCTGATATACAAGAAGCGCAGAATAATGCTGCGGCAGAGGAACAAGTAGCTGAGAATGCAAATCAAAATAATAGCACAGAGCAGTTTAATGATACGAGGTATGATATCAATAGCTATATTTCTAAGATTCCAACAGATGAAAAAGAGATAGCGTCTATCAAGAAAGATAGAGACTTTGCTTATTTCCAACTGGGCTCTATGTATGCAGATCGATTTAAGAAATATGATTTGGCTAGCCAGAGATTAGAGACGTTATTGACCTTTGATCCTACAGAGAGATTAATCTTACCAAGCATGTATAAGCTTTACAAGATTTATCAAGAAATAGATATGGCAAAGGCTATAGCTATGAAGGATAGAATTATCAGTCAATATCCTAATTCTAGATACGCTAAGTTATTGCAGAATATGTCAATGGATAAAATCGATGACTTATCACCAGAACAGATTTATGCGCAGGCGTATAAGGTGTATGCTGATGGGACGGACTATAACAATGCACTGCGAACTATAGATCGCGCCTTAGAGCGATTCGATGATGAAGGGTATGTGAGTAAACTGGAGTTGCTGAAAGCACATGTGATTGGTCGATTGAAGGGAATCGAGTCATATAAAGAAGCATTGAATTTTGTGGCTCTTACCTATAGCTCTTCTCGTGAAGGAAGAGAAGCAGAGGAGTTGTTAAAGACAACGATTCCGATGTTAGAAGCTAGAGAATTTTCTACAGGGGAATCAAATAATTGGAAAGTAGTGTTACTAGTTCAGGACAAAGAGTCGAGTAGTAATCAGTTGATAAGCCGTAGATTTATACAGTTTGCAACTGCTAATAGTAGTAAGGGAATAAAGTATTCTGAAGACCCGTATATCGGTGTTGGAGAATTCTTTGTATTACATGGATTTAAGAATAAGGAGGATGCAGTCTATGCAGCAAGAAGTGTGGATAGTAATGCTGTCACTATAAGTACTGATAACTACGTAATCGTTCAGATAAAGAAAAATTGGGAGAAATATATTGCTCCATCAGAATAAGGTTGAAGAAAAAAAGTAAAAATTATGTTCCAAAAAACGAAGAATGACGGGTCTATAGATCATTTAGGTAAAACAAATAGAATTATTGAGGCTACAATAATTAAAGGAGATATTGAAGCAGTGACGGATTTGCGTTTAGATGGTGTCTTACACGGTAATCTAAAAGTAAAAGGAAGAGTGGTTGTAGGGCCTCAAGCCCAAATCATCGGAAATGTGGAGTGTGAAAATGCTGATATAGAGGGCCTAGTAGAGGGTGTTCTGAAGGTGAAAGATTTACTACATATCAAGGAGACTGCAGATGTAAAGGGAGACTTATTAGTAGGAAGACTTTCGGTTGTACCAGGAGCTAAAATTCAAGTGAAATGCGATATGGCTATAGCAGGAAACGGAGAACAAGGTTCAGGTAAGAAAGGAAAATAAGTAGGAGTGAAAAAAAATTCAGGGCCAAACCGTTGGTTAAGTTTAATTAATATCCCTATTCAGATGGGGGTAACTATTTACTTGTTTCACTTGTTAGGTACTTGGTTAGATGATAAATATAATTTAGTTGACGGATTAGCAAATAAAATTTGTACGTTAATTGGAGTAGGATTAGCTTTGTACCAAGTTATAAAACAAGTAAATCAATTAAATAAAGATTAATGGATAAGGAAACAGTAAGTTTAAGTTTAAAACTTTTTGGGGTTTTAGCAGTTATATTTGCAATTCATTTTGCACTTTTCACATATACTGATTTTGGTCAGTCATTTGTAGAATTAGGTTATTCATTAGCGGGTTTTTATGGCTTTGAATTTATTTTTTCTATAGGAATGTTATTTGCTATGCAAGGAATAAAAACAAGTATGCCTAATAGCTTAGGATACGTGTTTTTAGGCTTTATTACAGTTCGATTATTGGCTAGTTACCTATTCGTAAGAGAAGGATTAGACAGCGAGAATGTAGATGAACTATTTAAGTATAATTTTCTGTTAGTTGTCTTGATTTATCTAGGCGGGGATGCATTTATTGCATATCGTATTTTAAATAAGAAGGTTAGTTAACAAAAAGATAATAAAAAAAAGTTTCGCAAGAAAGTATGAAAGTCTAAGATTTATTGTACTTTTGCACAAAATTTTAAGAACCATAAATATTCAAGAAGTTAAGGTATGGTGACTCTGAAGAAATCACTGAATTTATTAGCAGCTGTAATTTTTACAGCATCGTCGGTATTTTCGTACGCACAAAGTAATGCTCAGAAGCTTGAAGAATCTATTCAAGAAACAGAGCAGTCAATTGAAGAAACAATCGCTGCTGTAGAAGGTACAGAGCATGTAGAAGGAGAGAAAACACAAGCTGAAAAAGTGCAAGATCACATCACGCACCACTTAGCAGATGATTACTCTTTCATATTCTTCTCAGACGAGGCTACTGGTAAACACTACGGGTTTCCACTGCCAGTTATTTTAATAGACAATGGTCTTAAAGTATTTATGTCATCAGAATTTGACTACGGTAACAAAGTAGTTGAAAAAGATGGACAACACTACAAGTTATATCACAGTAAGATATACAAAACTGATGCAGCTGGTACTATCGAGTACGATGCTGAACATCATCCTACAAATGAAAAGCCATTAGATTTTTCTATCACTAAAAATGTGGCTTCATTATTATTTACTACAGTATTAATCTTCCTTATGTTCTTAAGCTTGGCTAAGACATACAAAAAAGGACCGAACAACTTGCCTAAAGGTTTTGCAAGAGCTTTAGAACCAATGGTGCTTTATGTTCGTGATGAGATGGCTATTCCAAATATCGGAAAGGACAAATACAAAAAGTTCATGCCATACTTACTGTCAGTATTCTTTTTAATTTTCTTATTGAACTTATTAGGATTGACTCCACTAGGATTCAACGTTACAGGAAGTATTTCGGTAACTGCGTGTTTGGCAATCTTTACATTCATAATTACACAGTTCTCTGCTAACAAGGATTATTGGAAGCACATGTTCTGGATGCCAGGTGTACCAGCACCAATGAAATTAATGTTAGCACCTATCGAAGTATTAGGAGCATTAATTAAGCCATTCTCATTGATGGTTCGTTTATTCGCTAACATTACAGCAGGTCACTCAGTAGTATTTGGACTTATCGCTATTATCTTCGTGATGAAAGAAGCTTTAGGTACTGCTGGAGCAGTAGGGATAGGATTCTTCTTATCAACGTTCTTAGTTGTATTAGAGATCTTAGTAGCGTTCTTACAAGCGTTCATCTTTACAATGTTATCTTCATTGTTTATCGGAATGGCTGTTGCAGAGCACGAACATGATGAGGCTCATCATTAATAGAATTAAATTAGAATAAAAATAAAATTTGTTTAATTAATATAAATCAATCACTATGACATTACCAAACATTATTGGTGCAGGTTTAATCGTAATCGGAGCTGGTTACGGATTAGGAAAAATCGGATCTTCTGCAATGGACGCTATCGCTCGTCAACCAGAAGCTGCTGGAAAAATCCAAACTGCAATGATCATTATTGGAGCTTTATTGGAAGGTTTAGCATTCGGTGCTTTAATCTTAGGTAAATAATCCAAGACAAGTAAAAGAGTTTATCTGTAACGGTTGGTTGCAGATAAACTTCTTAATTAAACAACATAGGTATTAAAAAGTATAATTTTAGATAATGGATAAATTAATTAACGATTTCGGTTTTGGATTATTTTTCTGGCAGTTCATCATTTTATTGGTGATTGTATTCATCCTAGGAAAATTTGCATGGAAACCAATTGTAAATGCTTTAGAGGCTCGTGAAGAGGGTATCGCTGATGCATTAGCAGCTGCTGAAAATGCTAAAAGAGAAATGGCTAATTTAAAAGCTGATAACGAGAAATTATTAGCAGAAGCTCGTGCTGAGCGTGATGCTTTAATTAAAGAAGCTCGTGAGATTAAAGAAAAAATGTTAGCTGACGCTAAAACTGAAGGTGAAGCTGTAGGAGCAAAAATGATTGCTCAAGCAAAAGCTGCTATCGAAAGTGAAAGAGCTACTGCTATCGTTGAGTTAAAAACTCAAGTTTCTTCTATTTCTATTGAAATTGCTGAGAAATTATTAAAAGAACAATTAGCTAACACTGAAGCTCAATCTAAATTGGTTGAGAAGATGTTAGACGAAGTTAAATTAAACTAATAAAAGGATCATTATGGTAAGCACTAGAGCAGCTGCAAGATATGCAAAAGCAATGCTAGAAGTTTCTGGTCAAAAAGGAAATGCTGAGGCTATTAATAGCGATATGATCTTGATCTCTGAATCAGTATCTCAAAGTGAAGACTTAAAAGTGTTTTTAACTAATCCTATCGTGAGTGGTGAGATTAAATTAAATGCTTTGTTAGAAGTATTCGCTAATGTTGATCAAAGTACTAAAGAATTGTTTAAAGTGCTTAAAGCGAACAATAGATTTGAAATCTTAGGTACAGTCGCTTTACAGTTTCAAGAGCAATACGAAGCTTTGAAAGGTATAGAGAGAGTTGTAGTTACTACGGCTGTTCCGATGGATGCCGCTTTAGAGAGTAAAGTTTTATCTAAAGTTCAAAGTTTAGCTCCTGGAAAACAAATTGTTGTTTCAAATATAGTAGATGCTTCTATCTTAGGAGGATTTATCTTGAAAATGGGAGATAAACAGTACAATGCTTCAATAGCGAATCAATTACAAGTTTTAAAAAGAGAATTAACTAATTAAAAAATCACCGCACGAATGTTCGTGTATAAACATAGATAAAAATGGCGGAAATTAAACCAGCTGAAATATCAGCGATTTTAAAGAAACAATTATCTGGATTTAGCTCAGAGGCTTCTTTAGAAGAAGTAGGAACAGTACTTGAAGTAGGAGATGGTGTTGCTCGTGTATACGGGTTAACAAACGCTGAATACGGAGAGCTAGTTGTATTCGAGAATGGACTAGAAGCAATGGTACAGAACCTTGAAGAGGATAATGTAGGTATTGTATTGTTAGGAGCTCCTACTGGTGTTAAAGAAGGATCTACAGTAAAAAGAACAGGTCGTATCGCTTCACTTAAAGTAGGTGAGAAAATGGTAGGACGTGTTGTTAATACATTAGGTCTTCCAATCGATGGTAAAGGTGCTATCGAAGGTGATTTATATGAGATGCCATTAGAGCGTAAAGCTCCTGGGGTAATCTACCGTCAACCAGTAACTGAGCCGTTACAAACAGGTATTAAATCTGTTGATGCCATGATTCCAATCGGACGTGGACAACGTGAGTTAGTAATTGGTGACCGTCAAACAGGAAAAACAACTGTTTGTATCGATACTATCTTAAATCAAAAAGAATTTTACGATGCTGGACAACCAGTATATTGTATATATGTAGCTATTGGACAAAAAGCTTCTACTGTAGCAGGAATTGCTAAAACTTTAGAAGATAAAGGTGCAATGGACTATACTATTATCGTAGCTGCAAATGCTTCGGATCCAGCTCCAATGCAAGTTTATGCTGCAATGGCTGGAGCTGCTATCGGAGAGTACTTCCGTGATACAGGACGTCCTGCATTAATTATCTATGATGATTTATCTAAACAAGCGGTAGCTTACCGTGAGATGTCATTAATCTTACGTCGTCCACCAGGTCGTGAGGCTTATCCTGGAGACGTTTTCTACCTTCACTCAAGATTATTAGAGCGTGCTGCTCGTATTATCGGTGATGATGAAATCGCTAAGAACATGAATGATTTACCAGAGTCTATCAGACCATTCGTTAAAGGTGGTGGTTCATTAACTGCTTTACCTATTATCGAAACTCAAGCTGGTGACGTTTCTGCTTATATCCCAACTAACGTAATTTCGATTACTGATGGACAGATATTCTTAGAGTCTGATTTATTTAACTCAGGTGTACGTCCAGCTATTAACGTTGGTATTTCTGTATCTCGTGTTGGAGGTTCTGCTCAGATTAAATCAATGAAGAAAGTAGCTGGTACTTTAAAACTTGACCAAGCTCAATACCGTGAGTTAGAAGCTTTCGCTAAGTTTGGTTCTGACTTAGATGCTGCTACAATGAACGTTATCTCTAAAGGACAACGTAACGTTGAGATCTTAAAACAAGCTGTTAACGATCCATATACTGTAGAGGATCAGGTAGCTATTATCTATGCAGGTTCTAAAAACCTTCTTAGAAGCGTACCAGTATCTAAAGTAAAAGAGTTTGAAAAAGACTATTTAGATGCTTTAAACTCTCGTCATAGAGATGTATTAGATCAGTTAAAAGCTGGTAAATTCACAGACGAAATTACTGCTGTGCTTGAGAAAGTAGCTAAAGAAATTTCTGCAAAATATTAAGAAATAATGTTTGTCTACAAGTGTTGATTATCTTCACTTGTAGATAAATTTATATACAATTTACAATGGCAAACCTTAAAGAAATACGTAATAGGATTTCATCAATTGGATCAACAATGCAGATTACATCTGCTATGAAGATGGTATCTGCAGCTAAGCTTAAAAAAGCTACTGATACTATTATGGCTATGCGTCCATATTCAGAAAAGTTGACTGAATTGATTCAAAATGTTAGCGCAACTTTAGAGGGTGATAATTCAGGAGTATATTCTCAAACTAGAGAAGTTAAGAATGTTCTTCTTGTGGTTATTACTTCAAACAGAGGTTTGTGTGGTGGTTTTAATGCGAATATTATTAAACAAATTAATACACTTAAAGCTACTCAATATAAAGACGTTAATGTTGATTTATTGACAATTGGTAAAAAAGGTCACGATATATTACGTAAATCTTTTACTGTAATTGAGAATAGAAGTGATTTGTTTGATCATGTAGATTTTGCAAATTGTGCTGTTATAGCTGAACAAATGATGGAAGCTTTCGTTGAAGAGAAATATGATTCAATTCAGATCGTTTACAATCAGTTCAAAAATGCTGCTACACAAGATGTAGTAACAGAGCAGTTTTTACCATTGTTACCAGTGGAATCTAGTGAAAATGCTAGTTCCGACTATATTTATGAGCCTTCTAAAGAAGAGATTATTAATACATTAATTCCTCTTTCTTTAAAAACTCAATTATTAAAAGCTGTTGCAGACTCTGTAGCTTCTGAACATGGAGCTCGTATGACTGCAATGCACAAAGCAACTGATAACGCTAAAGACTTACGTGATGAATTAACGTTAAGTTACAACAAAGCTCGTCAAGCTGCTATTACAAATGAAATTCTAGAAATTGTTGGTGGTGCTGAGGCATTAAACAACTAATCTGAATATTATACTTTTAGAAAAGGGATACTCGTCTGAGTATCCCTTTTTTTGTGTTATTAATAGATTTAAGACGTTTTTTGACATGTGCTGTCTGTTTGTTTGTCGATTGACGGAAAAGAGCTTAGAAAGTTTTTAATGTAGTTAGTTAGTTAGTTAGTTAGTTAGTTAGTTAGTTAGTTAGTTAGTTAGTTAG
>NZ_DAMANB010000007.1:0-56151 GCF_032073645.1 Myroides sp. | reverse complement strand
TAGTTAGTTAGTTAGTTAGTTAGTTAGTTAGTTAGTTAGTTAGTTAGTTAGTTAGAGTCAATAAAAAAGCCGTTTAAGATGTCTTAAACGGCTTTATACTTATATTAAGTAATGTTATTTTAATTCTCTAATTAGATAGATATAAACAGGGAAGTGGTCACTGTAACCTGGTTCTCCATTAGTATTTCTAAGAGGATAACCTTTATATTGTCCTGTTGGTTGAACCATAAATGGTTTTTTATAGATTTTCGCTTTCCAGTATGCCCATGATGAGTAATCATCTCTAACATAAGGCTCGCTAATTACCATTTGGTCAAAAACATCCCATGCATCACGGTAAGCTAATGTCCCTAATCCATCTTTTGACATTTTTTCCATTGGATTAAAAAGACCTTGTGGAGTAAGTTCAGATTTTTTACCAGCTGTTTTCAGTACTTTTTTCATACTGTTATTGTATGGACCGTCATTCATATCTCCCATAGTGATTACTTTCGCATTTGGGTTGATAGTGTATAATGAATCGATGATTTTTTTGTTTAATGCAGCAGCAGCTTCACGTAATGGGCTACTTCTTTTCTCTCCACCCACTCTAGAAGGCCAGTGATTTACGATGAAGTGTACTTCCTCTCCATCTAAAAGACCTGTTACTAACAGCTGATCACGTGTGTAGATACGAGTACCTTTTTCTCCTGTATGTTTGTCTACTTTATTCATATCGTAGATATAAAGAGGATGCGGAGTCGCATTAGTTACAGAGAAGTGTTTTTTCTGATATAACAATCCTACATCAATACCACGCTTGTCAGGAGAGTCAAAGTGCGCTATACCATAATCTCCAGGTGCAAGTTGTGGGTCGCGTACTAAGTCTTCTAGAACTGCTCTATTTTCAACTTCAGCAACGCCTATTACTGCAGGCATTTTAGTGTTTTCGTCCGTACCAATCTGAGACATAACTTTCGCAAGATTGTGGATTTTCTTTTGGTACTTTTTAGATGTCCAAGCTTGTGCTCCTGTAGGAGTCCACTCTTCATCATAAATTTTAGGGTCTCTAATTGTATCAAACAAGTTCTCGCAGTTGTAGAACGCAATTGTTTGAATCTCATACTTTTTCTCTTGTGCTTGTGCTCCCATTGTGATAAGAGCAAACAACAAAATGATTCTTTGAAGTTTGATGTGCATGACTAGGTTAATTTAAGTAAAGAATTGTCTTATTTCTTTGACAAAAATAGCTAATATTATTATAATAACATACCTTTGTATTAGAAATAACCTTACGGTGTTTCTTAACATAGCACTTTAATCATTTTTAATTTATGAAGAAACTTTTATTTAGTTTGTTCTTTGTGTTGCAGGTAGTTATATCTTATGCACAAGGAGTTCAGGAAATTAAAGGGAAAGTTGTGGATGGTACCACTCAGATGCCGATGAATGCGGTATCTGTAAGAGTACAGGCTACTACCACTTCCTCTTTAACAGACAATGAAGGAAGATTCACTTTAGAAAATGTTAAAACGGGTAACCATGATGTTGTAATCTCTTATGTGGGATATGTAACAAAGCGTTTACCTGTAGAGGTAGGTGATGGCATCATCGACCTTGGTACAATTTCTTTAGACGAGGATTTCGCTTCTATTGCAAATTTAGGGCTTATTACACTTACGGAGAATGACCTAAGTGATGATGACTCTAGTAACGACACTTCATCAGGTTTGTTACAAGCTACAAAAGACCCTTTCCAACAAGCAGCAGCTTATAACTGGGGGTCTGCATTCTACAGATTGCGTGGACTTGATAACGAATATGGTAAGACAATGATCAATGGGGTGGTGATGAACAAAGTTCATGATGGTCGCCCACAATGGGGGAACTGGGGAGGTCTAAATGACGCTACTCGTAACCAAGTTTTCTCTTCAGGATCTACTCCTTCAGATTTCTCTTTTGGTGGAATCTTAGGAACACAAAACATCACTACAAGAGCATCTCAAATCAGAAAAGGTGCTAAAGCTGGTTTCTCTGGTTCTAATACGAACTATACTTGGAGACCTTACGCTATTTACTCTTCTGGTTTAGATAAGAATGGATGGGCATTTGCTTTATCTGCATCTTATAGAGGAGCTAAAGAAGGTTATTTTGACGGAACGAATTATGATGCACTATCTTTATTTGCTGCTGTTGAAAAGAAATTTAATGATAATCACAGTTTAAACTTTACAGCTATTTATGCTCAAAATAAAAGAGGGAAAAACTCTCCTATTACAGATGAGCAGGCTGATTTAAAAGATTTTAAATACAATTCATACTGGGGATATCAAAATGGGGATAAAAGAAACTCTCGTTACAAAGATGTTTCTGAACCAATCTTCCAATTGACGCACTACTGGAAAATAAATGAGTTAAATAACTTAACTACTACCGCTTCTTATCAATTTGGACATATTGCTAACAGTCGTTTAGGATACCAAGATAATTTAAATCCAGACCCTACATATTATCAAAGAATGCCAAGTTTCGCTTTAAACAAGACGGATCGAGATGATATTAGAAAATGGACTCCAGATGTAGAGGGGGCAGCAGCAGCTAGAGATTATTTTGTTGGTAATGGCCAATTAGATTGGGAATGGATTTATGGTGTAAACCAAAATTATGCTGATAGTCGAAGTAGAATTATATTATATGAAGATCGTCAAGATGATAAAACGTTCTCGTTTAACACTAACTTAAAATCTGTATTATCAGATCATGTTACTTTAGATGCAGGGTTTAATTATAGAAGAGTACATTCATCTTACTATAAAAAACTAGTTGATTTATTAGGTGGTGATTATTATTTAGATATTGATACTTATCAAAATGAAGCTAAAAGTCATAGTGATTTAAATAATCCTAATCGCAAAGTAGGAGAAGGAGATAAGTTCGGATATAATTATACTGTAGATTCAAATATTATTGATGTATTTACACAGTTTAATTTTGATTATGATAAATTCGATTTCTATTTAGCACAGAAGATAGGATACACTTCTTATGAAAGAGATGGTAAGTATAAAAATGGTGTTTATGCTAACAATTCTTATGGTAAAGGTGGTTTAGTAGATTTTAATAACTTCGGATTTAAAGGAGGTGCTACTTACCATATTACTGGGCGTCATGCTCTTAATATGAATATAGCTTATTATAATCAAGCACCATCTATTAGAAATACTTTTGCTAATGGACGTGTAAATAATTTAGTTACTAAAGATTTAACTAATGAAGATATATTTAGTGTCGATGGTAGCTATATAGTTAGAACACCTAAGTTAAAAGCTCGTGTTTCTGGATATTTATCTGAGATTAAAAATAGTACTCAAGTTAATTTCTATTATGCTGATGGAGCTGGGATTATGGGAGAAGATGGAGAATTATATAATGGTTCTGGATCAACATTCGTGTCTGAAATATTAACAGGTGTGAATAAGCGTAATATAGGATTAGAGCTTGGAGCTGAGTACCAGTTAACTCAAACTTTAAAAGCAACTGCAGCAGCAGCAATAGGACAATCTTTCTATACAAATGATCCTACTCTACGTTTAAATTCAGATAATGTGGCTAAGACTTTTGATTATGGAAAATCATATTTGAAGAATTATAAAGTAGCGAATGGACCTCAAACAGCATTGTCTTTAGGACTTGAGTATAGAGATCCAGCTTATTGGTGGGTAGGAGCGAACGTTAACTATATGGATAATGCATATACTAATGTTTCTGCTCTAAGAAGAACAGATAACTTTGTTACTGAACCATTGTATCCTGGACAATCTTTTGCAGATATTAATCAAGCAGATGTGGATAGAATGCTTAAACAAGAGAAATTAGCTGACTTTACTGTATTTAATATTACAGGAGGAAAATCTTGGAGATTACCTAATAGAAACCTAATTGGCTTCTTTGCTAGTATTAATAATGTATTCAATAGACATTATAAAACTGGTGGGTTTGAGCAAGCAAGAAATGCTAATTATAAGCAAGAAATTATTAATAATGGACAACTAGTTAACGAAGGTCATGGTTATAATACTTTCGGTAATAAGTACTGGTATGCTTATGGACGTAATTTCTTTGTAAACGTTTATTACAACTTCTAATTCTTAGAACAATGAAAACAATTTTTAAATCAATTTTATATATATCATTTGCCAGCCTTCTTGCTGTAGGTTGTGCTAAAAATGATGACTTTACTACACCTGATGTTACAAATTGTAACGAGCCTCAGATAAAAGCAAATAGAACAATTGAAGAAATTTTTAAACTTTCTTCTACAACTAAAAAGAAATATGAATCTACTAGTGAAGATTTTATTTCTGGTGTAGTTGTTTCTAGTGATGAAGGAGGTAACTTCTATAGAGATTTGTATATTGAGACAATCGATGGTGGTGTTGCTGCTCGTATTAAGATTAATAAGGGTGGAACATATGGAATTTATCCAGCAGGAAGAATAATCCATATTAAATTAAATGATTTATATACTCAGATAGATAATGGAGTATTAACAATTGGGCAAGATGATCCAGCAAAAGATTATACTGCTGCAATTACTAATATTTCGAGACATATCTATAGATCTTGTGCAACTATTACAGGTGATGATTTTAATAAAATATATAACCACGTAGTTAGTTTAAAAGAAGCGATTACTGATAATTACTTAGGTAAATTAGTTACTATTCAAGATGTTCAGTTTAAAGAGAAGTTCTGGAATAAAACTTTTTATGATCCAGAAAATATTGTTTCACCAACAAATAAAGCTACTAATGTTGAAATAGAAGCGAAAGAACCAGTTTCTGCAGCTGTGATTTTTAGAGTAGCTGAACAGTCGGGAGGGTTTAAAAACCAGAAGGTTCCTGCTAAGAGCGGTACTATGACTGGGGTAATGACTAAATTCTCTAAAGATTATCAATTTGTGCCTCGTACTATGTTTGACTTAGTAGGATTGGATAAAGACCCTTTCAAAGGGAATACTGGAGGTAGTGAAGAAGGAAGTTATGATGATCCTAATATGAAATTAGAGTTAGGAAAATATCTTGCTTTCCCTGGTGCTAACTTTGATAAATGGGAGGACTTTACATCTGTAGTGAATAGTTATGGATTGAAGCATGTTGCTTTAGCTGAAAAACAGGGATGGAATAATACTAATGGAATGAGCATTAAAGCTACTCCTAGTGGTAATGATTTCTTATTTACTTTAGAAAAAGTTAAGAATGTACCTACGGGAGCAACTAAATTATCTTTCTTAGTAAAAGGAACTGCTGGAGCTTCTTTAGTACCACTTATGTATAAAGCTGATGGAAAATCTTATGTAGCTTATAATGTAGGAAATCTATCTGTGCATAGAGTTGTTAAAGCAAATACTACACCTTTAGGGAATAATACTACTCCAGAATATAAAGGTAATATCGACACTAAAGGACAATGGGTAAAAGTTGTTCTTGACTTGACTTCTGCTCCAGAAGGTTCAGGATATAATACTTCAGGAGTTGGTAATTTCTTTGCTATTAAGGTTGGAAAAGAACAAGCATATGATTTAATCATTGATGAAATTCGTTTTGAGGATGGTACACCTGGAGATGGAGGTACAACTGAGCCAGAAGTTCCTGCTGGTGACTTACCAGAAGCAAAAGCACTTGTAGAAAATTTTGAAAAGAAATTTACTAAGGAAGATAGAGCTAGTAGTTATGATGCTAAGGAATTAGATTTTGAAATCGGAAAATGGTCTTTCTCTGATAGTGGTGTTTATTCGGACGCTAATGATTTAAAATCTTCAGGAGAACAATCAATAAGATTTCGTGGAAACGATAAAGCAGAAGCTTTTTTAGAATCAAAGTTTGTTGTTACAGGTTTGAAAAAAGTAGAGTTCCAATTTGGTGGGGCTACTTTTAAAGAAGATCCTGACGCAGACAAAGAGATTGCAGTAGAGTTCTTTTATTCAATAGATTCTGGTAAAACATGGAAGTTAGCTGGGAAAAAAGTTGGAAAAAGAGGTGAGTTAACTACTGCTTCTTTTGATATTGCAGCAAAAGCAACTGATAAAGTATCTATCAAAATACAAAATGCTTCTTTTGTAAGAAGTACAAAAAATAGACTTAGAGTTAATATTGATGATATTAAATTCATTAAGTAGTTAAATTCTGATTTATAAATAAAAAAAGCTCGGCTATGCCGAGCTTTTTTTTGTTCTTTACTTAGAGTGTATTCTAGAATTATTGTTTTAGAATAGGACTAAAACATCTTATTGATGATCTCTTGGCCATAGACAAGAGACACTTCTTCAACGAATGATTGAAAACTAAAGCTTGCCTCTTCATTTGCATTATCTGAGATTGTACGTATCACAATAAACGGTACTCCAAACTCAAAACAAACCTGAGCTACTGCAGCTCCTTCCATTTCTACACATAATACTTCTGGTAATTGTGACTGAAGATTGTTTTTTTGTTCAGATGTAGAGAAGAATTGATCCCCACTAGCTATTGTGCCATAATGAACAGTAGGTTTAGTAATATTAAATTTAGCTAACTCTGATGGTGTAATTAGTTGGTGTAGATTCTCTAGCCCAAACATATTCTCTATATGCTTACAAGTCTCTTTTGACCAATCAGTATCAGTTTCAAAATACGTTTTACCTAGTAGAGGTATTTCAAATTTTGGTCTTAGAGGAGAAGCATCCATATCATATTGTACCAAATCCTTTGCTACGACTACATCACCTACTTTTACATTAGGGTGAATACCGCCAGCTACACCAATAAAAGCAATACGATCTACTTTAAACTCTAATAAAAGTGTTGCCACAGTTGCAGCAGCTGCTACCTTACCAATGCGAGAGTAGACTACAACTACTTTTTGGTTATGTATATAACCTTCATAGTAAGTTCGATTACCTATTTTTCTTTCAGTTTTATCTTTTAGTTGAGTGATAATTCCATTTACTTCTTGTGGAATTGCCCCTAATATACCTATTGTATTTGTTGAGTGCATAAGTTTCGTGCTATTTTGAGTAATCAAAATTACAAAAATTATATCCAACCTATTCTGAAAGTTATTGAACTAGTGTACTTCCTTGCTAATAGAAAATTTTTAGTAAGAAAACAAATATACTTGTTCTCAAATTATGCTTTGATATAAGTATGTTAACTTTTATAAAGAGTTATTAAAAGAATGTTTTAATGATAAGATAACCATGTTAAGTTGTATTTCTTTTTATATCTTGTCATTTCTGATGTTTAAAAAGATATTTTTTTAGGACAAATCAAGGCCAAAATACAATGTAAAGTAAGGTGTAGATGTGCGCTGTAGTCTATTTTAAATAAGATAATTAAGCGAAATAGGATGTGAAATAGTTGTATAATAAAAAATTATTTAAGAGAGATGTAAAAATAGTATCTTTACAGCGAGTAAATAAATGCAATAATTCCCGAAAGGGATTCAATATATAAAAATTATTAGATGGCTTGTACAAATTGTTCAACAGAAAAAGATAGTAGTGGGCTCCCGAAGGGATGCCAGAATAAGGGGACGTGCGGAACAGACGGCTGTAATAAATTAGCAGTTTTTGATTGGTTGTCAAATATGGTTTATCCTAATGGCACCGAAATATATGATATAGTAGAGGTTCGTTTTAAGAATGGTAGAAAAGATTTTTATCGATACCCAAAAGAGATTGCAATCTCTATGGGAGATATCGTAGCTACAGAATCTTCTCCTGGACATGATATTGGTATTGTTTCATTAGTAGGGGAGTTAGTGAAAGTGCAGATGAAAAAGAAAAAAGCTGATCCTAATGGAGAGGTTTTAAAAATCTACCGAAAAGCAACTCAAAAAGATATTGATATTTGGCAAGAGGCACGTAATAGAGAAGAGACCGTTAAAGTTAGAGCTCGTGAGATTGCTATAGCTTTAAAATTAGAGATGAAAATCTCTGATGTAGAGTTTCAAGGTGATGCTTCTAAGGCTACTTTTTATTATACAGCGAGTGAACGTGTAGATTTCCGACAGTTAATTAAAGACTTTGCCAGAGAGTTTAGCATTCGTATAGAGATGAAGCAGGTTGGGTTTAGACAAGAAGCTGCTCGACTAGGTGGAGTGGGGTCTTGTGGACGTGAATTATGTTGTTCTACTTGGTTAACTGACTTTAGAAGTGTAAATACCTCTGCAGCACGTTATCAACAGTTATCACTTAATCCGCAAAAGTTAGCAGGACAGTGTGGTAAATTGAAATGTTGTTTAAACTTTGAGCTAGATACGTATCTAGAAGCCTTAAAAGATATGCCTGATTCTGATACAAAACTAATGACTGTAAAAGGATTAGCAATATGTCAGAAGATAGATATATTCAAAGGACAAATGTGGTTTGCTTATATTAATAATTCTGCAAATTGGTATGTACTGTCTACTGAGATGGTGAAAGAGATTCTTGCTTTGAATAGAAAAGATCAGAAAGGACAAGAGCTAGAGAGTTATATGCTGGAAGTAGAGTGCGAGGAGATAGACTTTAACAATGCATCTGAACAAGATAGCGTTACTCGTTTTGATCAGCCTAAACGTAAGAAAAAGCCATCTAGAAATAATAAGAAGAAGGATGGGCAGGCTAGAGAGGGACAAGAAACTCAGGCTCCTAATACATCTCGCGAGAAAACATCTAATGGGGAGGCACGTAATAATAAGCAACCTAAACAAGGTGAAAGAGAGCCTAGAGATAAGCAACAATCTCGTAATAGAAACAAGAATAGAGCAGAGGGAAATAAAGAGAGAGAAGGTGTAAATCTTGAGAAACAGAATACGGGAGAACAAAAAAATACTCGTAAAGAGGTAAAAGGAGGGCCTAGAGAACAGAAAGGTCCTAGAGAACCTAGAAATGAAAATAAGGGGCCGCGAGAAGGCAAACCTCATTTTAAGGAAAAGAAGAAACCTGTAGAGGGATCTAATGAAGGAGGTACTGATGGTGAAGGGACTGCTAAGGCAAAACAACATCATAAAGGCAACCGCCCAAATAGAAATAAACGATTTAAAAAAGATAATAATAGTGACAATTCTAATGCAGAGAATTAGTAGTTATTTATTGGTGTTAAGTGCTGTGATGCTCTTTGTTGTATCTTGTCAGAGAGATACGAATATGGTCTTTGACCAATATCAGAAGACTTCAGGTGCTTGGGATAGAACAGATGTAAAAACATTTGTGTATGACGTGCATGATACAGTACAGCGTCATAATCTTTATTTGAATATAAGAGTGAATAAGAACTATCCTTATAGTAATTTATTTGTTATTTTTAAAATGCATCAACCTAATTTAGATGTCGTGATAGACACCCTACAGTTCCAAATGGCTAATCCAGATGGGACGTTATTAGGAAATGGTTTTTCTGATGTAAAGGAGAGCAAACTAGAATTGAAAGAAGACCTTGCTTTTCCTGTTAAGGGAAGCTATAAGTTTACTATAGAACAAGTTGTTCGTGAATTAGGAGAAGTAGAAGGAGTTAATTCTTTAGAAGGGGTTTCAGAAGTAGGCTTTCGTATAGAAAAACAATAATAGAATAATAGATTTATAAGTATTATAGACTTTATGAGTTCAAGTAAAAACAAAAGAGGGGATAAGAAGCAACCAAAGAGTTTGCGAGGTTATTTAAAAGCGTTTTGGATTCTATTCTTAGGAATGGTTGCCGCAGTTATTTTCTTTTTCTTATGCGCATCATGGGGAGTTTTTGGGCCGATGCCAACCTTCGATGAGTTAGAGAACCCTGCTAGCAATGTAGCGACTGAGATTATCTCTTCAGACGGTAAAACGATAGGTAAATTTTATTTAGAAAATCGTGTACCTGTTAAGTATGAAGATTTACCAGAGTATTTAGTTAATGCATTAATAGCTACAGAAGATGAGCGCTTTAAA
Source organism: Myroides sp. (assembly GCF_032073645.1). NCBI lineage: Bacteria > Pseudomonadati > Bacteroidota > Flavobacteriia > Flavobacteriales > Flavobacteriaceae > Myroides > Myroides sp. The sequence goes on along the minus strand of NZ_DAMANB010000007.1, from coordinate 46,229 downwards.
GAGCATTCAGGTATAGATGCTCGTGGTACACTTAGAGCAATTACTTCTGTGGGAAGTAGTGGTGGAGCTAGTACCATCACACAGCAGTTAGCTAAATTATTGTTTCACGGAGAAGGGTCAAGAAGTTTGCCTAAGCGTATTACTCAAAAGGCAAAAGAATGGGTTATCGCTGTGAAACTAGAAAGACAGTATACAAAAGAAGAGATTCTTACGATGTATTTAAATAAAGCTGATTTTGTTAATAATGCAGTAGGTATTCGCTCTGCTACTCGTATCTATATGGGTAAAGAGCCTAAAGATCTTACTATAGATGAGGCTGCTATGTTCGTAGGAATGTTACAAAATCCTGCTTATTTTAATCCTGTTCGTAGACCTGAGTTAGTACATAAAAGACGTAATGTAGTGTTGCACCAGATGGCTCGTAATGGCTTTATTTCTAAAGAAGAAAGTGTAAAACTACAAGAGTTACCATTGGCATTAAACTTCACTCCAGAAAGTCATAGAGAAGGTATCGCTACTTATTTCCGTGAGTATTTACGTGATTATATGCGCCGTTGGGTAAAAGAGAATCCTAAAAAAGACGGTACTACTTATGATATTTATCGCGATGGATTAAAGATATATGTATCTATAGACTCACGTATGCAGAAGTATGGTGAAGAAGCTGTAGAAGCACATATTGCTAACTTACAAGAAGAGTTCTTTATAGATCAGAAGAATAATAAGATGGCTCCATTTTATAAAATTAACCAACAAGAGGTTGATAATATTATGATGAGAGCAATGAAGACTTCAGAGCGTTGGAGACAAATGAAGGAGCAAGGTAAATCTGAGAGTGATATCATCAAATCATTTGATGTGAAAACAGAGATGAGAATCTTCTCTTGGAAAGGAGAGAGAGATACTGTGATGACTCCTAAAGACTCTATCCGTTATTATAAGCATTTCTTACAAGCGGGTATGATGGCAATGGAGCCTCAGACAGGACATATTAAAGCATGGGTAGGAGGTATAAATTACAAACACTTCCAGTATGACCACGTAGGACAAGGAGCGAGACAAGTAGGTTCTACATTTAAACCATTTGTATATGCTACTGCTATAGAGCAATTACATTATTCTCCATGTGACTCTATTATAGATTCACCATTCACTATGCCTAAAGGTAGATATGGTATTTCTAGAGATTGGAGTCCTCAGAACTCGAACCGTTCTTATAGAGGTATTATGACCTTAAAACAAGCTTTAGCTGGATCTGTAAATACTATAACAGCTAAGTTGATGGATAAAGTAGGGCCTAAGGCTGTTGTGAATATGTGTAGAGATTTAGGTATCTCAGGAGATATTCCACAAAGTCCAGCGATTGCATTAGGAGCTGTTGATATTACTGTTAGTGATATGGTGGCAGCTTATAGTACATTTGCGAATCAAGGTATCTATGTGAAGCCTATTTTTATTACACGCATAGCTGATAAGAATGGAGTTATTTTATTCAATGCTATACCTGAGACAAAGGATGTAGTGAGTAAGGATGTAGCTTATGCTATCATTAAGTTGTTAGAAGGGGTTACTGAGTCAGGATCAGGGGTAAGATTACGTACTACTTGGCAAGGTGCAGGTTATAAACGTGTAACAGGTCACCCTTATAAGTTTACTAACCCTATTGCAGGTAAAACAGGAACGAGTCAGAACAATAGTGATGGTTGGTTTATCGGTATGGTACCAAATTTAGCAACAGGAGTATGGGTTGGTAACGATGATAGAGCAGCTCACTTTAGAACGATGACTTATGGACAAGGAGCAACATTAGCATTACCTATTTGGGGTATATTCATGAATAAGTGTTATGCTGATAAGAGTTTAGAGGTAGCTAAGTCAGGCTTCCCTGTACCAGAACACCTATCTATACGAGTAGATTGTACGAAAATTGTTCAACCAGAAACGGATGATGTTTCTGAAGGAGCTTTAGATACAGAAGAATTTGATTTTTAATAATAGAAACGCCTTTTTTTAAAGGCGTTTTTTTTTGTATTTTAGGAACATATTACTAAACCAAATATTATGATCAATAAAAAGGTAGCTAATGTTCAAGAAGCTTTAGCAGATATACAGAATGACATGACTATCATGTTAGGAGGATTTGGCCTTTGTGGTATTCCTGAGAATAGCATAGCCGAATTGGTAAAGAAGAACGTAAGTGGTCTAACGTGCATTTCTAATAATGCAGGTGTAGATAATTTCGGCTTAGGATTATTATTACAGAAGCGTCAGATAAAGAAGATGATCTCTTCTTATGTAGGAGAGAATGCAGAGTTTGAACGCCAAATGTTATCTGGAGAGTTAGAAGTAGAGCTTACTCCACAGGGTACTTTAGCAGAGAAGTGCAGAGCTGCTCAGATGGGGATCCCTGGTTTTTATACTCCAGCAGGGTATGGTACTGAGGTAGCAGAGGGTAAAGAGGTAAGAGAGTTTAAAAGTAAACCACATATATTAGAATTAGCCTTTGACGCTGATTTTGCCATCGTAAAAGCATGGAAAGGTGATGAGGCAGGTAATTTAGTTTTTAAAGGAACAGCGCGTAATTTTAATGCTTGTATGGCTGGAGCTGCTAAGATAACTGTAGCAGAAGTGGAAGAATTAGTTCCTGCAGGACAATTAGATCCGAATGAAATACATGTACCTGGGATATTCGTTAAGCGTATTTTTCAAGGAGAACAGTATGAGAAGAGAATTGAGCAACGCACAGTTCGTTCAAAGAATTAATCACCTTTTAAACTTAAGTTATGTTAGATAAAGTAGGAATTGCAAAACGTATAGCAAAAGAAGTTAAAGATGGCTTCTATGTAAATTTAGGAATAGGTATACCAACATTAGTGGCAAACTATGTGCCTGAAGGTATGAATGTTGAGTTTCAGAGTGAGAACGGTATATTAGGTATGGGGCCTTTTCCATATGAAGGTGAGGAGGACCCGGATTTAATTAATGCAGGTAAACAAACGATTACGAGTTTACCAGGGGCGTCTTTTTTTGATTCGGCAACTAGCTTTGGGATGATACGTGGACAACATGTAGATTTAACTATTCTAGGAGCTATGGAAGTATCAGAGCAAGGAGACATTGCGAACTGGAAGATTCCTGGGAAGATGGTAAAAGGTATGGGAGGAGCTATGGATTTAGTAGCTTCTGCAGAGAATATCATTGTGGCGATGATGCATGTGAATAAGGCTGGAGAGTCTAAGATATTAAAAGAATGTACATTACCCTTAACAGGTGTGAAGTGTGTTAAAAAGATAGTTACAGAGTTAGCTGTTATGGAAGTAACAGATCAAGGTATTAAGCTATTAGAAAGAGCACCAGGAGTATCTGTAGAAGACATTATAAAGGCTACTGAGGTTACTTTAATCATTGAGGGAGATATTCCTGAAATGACAATATAAAAATTAAATAGAAGAGCTCTAAGAGCTCTTTTTTTATTTCAGCTTCTTTATTTCTGAATGTATATATGTTGATTAAGTCTGTAATTGTTTATTTTTATATAAAAAATGTACATGAATAAGTTTGTCCAATTCCCTTTGTATCTAAAGATAACCTGTGTTTTACTTAGCTTGGTTGTATTTAGTTATATCGCTATTTTACTTGAGAACATATTTGTACCTATGTTTTTAGGTGTATTGGTAGCTTCTTTATTAGTTCCTTTTAGTGAGTTTTTAGAGAAGAAATTTAGATTTTCTCGTGGTATTGCTTCTATAGTAGTTGTAGTCTTAGCTTTGCTTATTTTGAGTAGTGTTCTATTGCTGATAGGAATGCAATTAACACACTTACAAGATGATTGGCCAGCATTCCAACAGCAGTTGTTAGAAGGAGTCTCTAATATCCAAGAATGGGTGTATAGTAAGTTTGGTATTGCGAAGGAGAATCAAATGAATTACTTAGAATCAGCTGTATCTAATTCACTAAAGACAGGTACAGATATATTAGGAGCTGCTATGAGTTCTTTGTCTACTTTATTAATGTTTCTTGTATTCACGTTCTTATATTCAGTATTCCTATTGATCTATAGGGGACATTTGGTACGCTTTGTATTAATGTTATTTCACAGTGATCACAAGGATAAAGTGTTAGATACGATACATGCGATTCAGAATATGGTGAAGAAGTATTTAGTAGGGTTGATGTTACAGATGATGATCGTTACTACATTAGCATTTATAGCGTTTTTAATACTAGATATTAAGTATTCGTTTATGCTAGCATTGATTACGGGAGTATTGAATGTATTACCTTATATCGGTATTCTAATCGCTTTAGTTATTACTATTTTAGTGACATTTGCGTCAGCTTCTGGAGCCAAGGTGTTATTTGTGTTAATAGCCTTTGTTGTTATCCATGCTATTGATGGTAATATTGTGATGCCTAAAATAGTTGGTTCTAAAGTTAAAGTCAATTCTTTGGCCGTGATAGTAGGCCTTATTTTAGGAGAGATGGCATGGGGAATATCAGGTATGTTATTAGCCATACCTACTTTAGCAATAATGAAGATTATATGTGATCGCGTAGATAGTTTAAGACCTTGGGGGTATTTATTAGGAGAAGAGACTTATCCCGAAAAGATAAACATAGAAGAAGAAAATAAAGAGTAAGTATAAAAGTAAAGAGGTTAGCCATTGGCTAACCTCTTTACTTTTAAAGCGATTTACTTCTTAGATTTATACACAAAGAAAGGAACTTTTAAGCGTTTAGCTAAGTGCTGTGTAACGCTCTTAGATAAGATATTCTCTATAAAAGTTTTGTTTCTTTTAATCGTTGCTACTAGATCTACAGGTTCATGTTCTATAAAGTCAAGTAGTGTCTTCTCTATATTTTCTGCATTGAATATATGGAAGCTGACAGGAGCATCTTTATACTTCTCTTTCCATTTATTATATATCTCTTCGCATGAGACACACCCTTTTGATTTAACATGAACTATTTTTAAATGTGCTTTATTGGCTTCAACACCTTTAATAAGGTCATCAAGCGTAGCTTCCTCTTCTTGTTCAAAGCGAGAAGTAAAGATGATATTATTTAGATCTCTAAAATGAGCTTCTTTAGGAATACTTAATACAGGTATATCTACCTTTGTAATTGTATTGATAGTATTAGATCCTAATAGTTTTTTGTGAAAACTAGCATTCGCTCCATCAGTACCCATTACTAGAAAGTCAATGTGATTTTCTTCAATAGCATTCAGTATTTCAGGGATTAGTAATCCCTCTTTTACTTTAAAGAATACAGGTACATGTTCTAAGTTTAGCTCACGTCTTGTTTCGATAAGTGCAGGGCTATTCGCATGTAATTGTTCCAGTTTCTCAAAATCGTTTTTCTTAATAACATTTTCCACTAGATGTGGACTGATACCACCCGATATAATAGGAGGATCATAGACATGTAATACATAGAGCTCAGCCTCTCTATAGTTAGCTAACTGCAGTGCATATTTAAAAGCATTGTTTGCAGTCTCTGAATAATCAGTTGGAAATAATATCTTTTTCATAATAGAAGACTTTCTTGTAGCATACAAGATACTAAAAAAAATGATGGTAAATTATTTTTATAACAATAGAATTAATGATACATTTCTATTGATTAACTAGAAAAATCTAGAACATATATTTGAATAATTGCTTTTTTTTTATCTAAAATTTATACGATAAATCAGTAGCCATAGCGATTTTATTTCCACTGATTTTCTTGTAAAAAGCGCTATTATTCTCTCCTATAGGAGGTAAAGTTAGACTGTGTTTAGTCGCCTCTTGTGTGTAATAATCTAACCTGTTTTTATATTTAGGTGATACGATATTGTAGATATGGTTACCTGTGAATCCCTTTTCTATAATGGCAGTAGATAGCGTGATAATATCATTAAGATGAATCATATTAATAGGCAACTCAGGGTTCTCTAATATATTTCTTCGAACGATGTAGTCTACTGGTTTTCTTTCTTCACTGAATAATCCACCTAAGCGTAAGATACAAGTGTTGATTCCATCTTCATTTAATAGTACATCTTCAGCTTCTCTAATCTGTACTGCTGTAGGTTCATTTGAGAATAGTTGATTGTCTTCTGTGATCTCTTCGTTTTGTGGAGCATATACAGATACAGAACTCATCATGATAACATTCTTGATATTGTGTTTACGAATATAAGGAAGTAACTTTTTAAAATTCTCAGCATACGTTGGTTGAGGCTCATCTCTAATAGGAGGGATAGTAATGATAAGAAGTTCAGCATTGCCAATGAATGAATCTAAAAACTGAACATTATCTTCATATAGATTAATGTGATAAGGCTTGATCTGATGTTCCTCTAAGATATTCATTTTGGCTAGAGTAGTGGTCGAGCCCTTGACGTGATATCCTTTTTCTATTAAATTTTCGGCCAATGGTGTACCTAACCATCCACTACCGAGTATGCTTATATGTTTCATATTAAGTGGTGTAATTTTTAAAATAGTTATAAAAATAGGAATTTACTTTGTAAGGATAAATTTATCTACGGATATTTGGTCAAGAAAAACAAAACAACATGAAAAAAATACTATTTCCCCTATTAACTTTCGGGTTGTGTTTGACAATGTCTAGCACTGTTTCTGCTCAAGAAGTACAAAAACAAATCGTAGTAGAAAATCGAGTTAACGATAGTAAACAAGTAGATAAACCTTATGTTATCTTGATCTCTATTGATGGTTTCCGTTACGATTATATCGAGAAGTTTGGAACGAAGTTTTTAGAGAAGTTTGGAAAAGAAGGTGTGAGAGCAGAGTCTATGCAACCATCTTATCCATCAGTTACTTTCCCTAACCATTATACGATAGCGACAGGACTATATCCTTCACACCATGGTTTAGTTGGTAATAATATGTATGATCCAAAGATAGAGGAGAGATATTCTCTTAGAAATGCTAAAGCTGTACACGACCCTGCTTGGTATGGAGGTACACCATTATGGGTATTAGCAGAGCAACAAGGAATGTTGAGTGCATGTTACTATTGGCCTGGATCTGAAGCACCTATTAAAGGGACTTTACCATCATATTACTATGCTTACTCTGAGAAGTTTGATATGGATGGACGTATTAATGAAGTAGTGAATTGGTTGACATTACCAGAAGAGAAAAGACCTCACTTCATTACCTTCTATTTACCAGAAGTAGATCATGCAGGTCATGGATTCGGACCAGATGCAGAAGAGACAAAAGAAGCAGTTCACTATGCTGACCAATCTATAGAGAAACTTGTAGCAGCAGTAGATAAGTTAAACTTACCTGTGAACTATGTGATTGTCTCTGATCACGGAATGCTAGCACTTGACCAAGAAACGCTATTGAGCTTTCCTTTAAAGTTAAAAGGAGATGAGATGAAACTAGCGAGTAATGGTACTTATATAAGTGCTTTTATCAATGATAAGACTCAGATAGACAAGTACTATAAGAAGATTAAAAAAGCGAGTAACCCTAAACACATGAAAGTGTATAAAACAGAAGATTTACCTAAAGAGTTTCATTTTAGCAAAGAGCATGATCGCTTTGGTAGAATAGGGGATATCGTGGTGACAGCGGAAGCTCCATACTATTTTACTAACAGAAAATTAGCAGGAAGTCATGGTTTTGATCCAAACTCTGTTAAGGAGATGCACGCTATATTCTTAGCTAAAGGACCACAGTTCCAATCAGGGAAGACGATAGGCACATTTGAGAACATTGATGTATATCCTGTTATCGCTAAGATATTAGGTTTAGAGATTACAGAAGAAATAGATGGTACAGATAAAGTAGCTAAAGAAATATTAGTGAAATAATCAGAATAATTTATTTATTGAAATAAGAAAAGGCTTGTAGAGTACTCTACAAGCCTTTTTATTTGCGTTTTAAGACACTTTAATTAGAATTGGTACCCAAACCCTAAGTTTAAGTATATATTGTGCATAGAGAATGATATAGCGTCAAAATCGCTATTTAATACTCCATTAAATCCATAAGATAATTCTCCTAGTAAAAAGAAGTGTTTATTCATCTTCCACTCAGCACCTACTTGAGTACCCCATTGGAATTTACGTACTTCATCAGAGAAGTCATAATCAGCTTTACTTCCATCTAAGAATGATATTTTTTCTCCAATAGGTGTGTTTTTTCTAAATTCTCCATCTGATACATATCCATCAAACCTTTTATCAATCAATGCTGAAAGATATAGGCCTCCATAGATATTCCAATTGTCATTAATTTTATATACTGCGGTTACAGGTACAGTTAGGTAAGTGTTTTTTACATTAGTTTCTACCTGGCCTGTGTAGTAACCTCTGATTTCTGCACCTTCATAGTTAATCTGAGTTAAGTAATCAGTTACATTTGCTTCTGTTTTCATTCCTTTGTTCTCAAAACGAAGTCCTAAACGAAGACCCCATTGCTTGTCTTGAGTAAGCCACTTTGTGGCATTGGCTTCTAATCCCAATTGTAACCCAGGATTATAACTATCTATTCTTCTAATTTCTCTAGGTAAACCTAAAGGGGCAGAACCACCAATACTAAAGTGAGCTCTTACTTGATAATCTATATTCTGGGTAAAAAACTCTTTAAACTGATTTGTGTTTTCATTCTTTGCTTGAATTTCTTGAGCATTTACTAAGGCAATTGCACTAAGAGACATCACAATTGTATATATTGTTTTTTTCATTTTTCGTAGATTAGTTGATATCATTATTAGCTTCAAAAGTAATTTCTATTTCATCTATAAGCAATGTACTACCTACAGCACCATTATAGATATTACCTTCATAACTAGATGTTAGGACAATTGCAATCATATATTGTTTTTTAGGATCAAATTTTTTGCCATCTAAACTTTTGAAAGGCATTTCAAATCTTGTCCAATTGTCTGTTTCTATACGTTGACTTTCGTCTATTCTTGCCATCATTACCATTCTATCATCTTTGAAATTATGATCCCCTGGCAGATAGAATACTTTTTCTTTGCCTCCCCAAGGACCAGTTATTTCTATTTCTTTTTTCTCAAAAAGAATAGCATAGGCATCCCATGTATCTTTACTTATTTTATTGTCTTTTGCCTCATTAATTATAAAGTCTTTACCAGGTTTATATTTGAAATAACCTGTTACAGCTTTCGGTTGTTTATTAGTTGTATAAGGTATACCAAACTCGGTTGATTTAATAGCAGGGAGTTTAGTGTCAAAATTACCTAAAAATATATTTCCTGCTGCTAATCCTGGTATAAATGAAGAATGAGGTAATCCTGTAAGTACAGTTTCGAGTTTTAATCCTTTTCCTTTGTATCCATCTTTAATACTTGTTGTTGGATATTGACTTGGATTAGTTACTTTTAATGAATTTGCTGGGAAAATAGAATAACCAGGGTTACCACTTTGCCATAATTCATCCGTTTGGTTATCTGATAAATATTCAAAAAATGTGAAATATGTATCATATTTGTATATTTTATCTGGACTATAAGGTTCATTTGAATTATCACCTTCTAGAACAGTATTTTCAAAAGAGAATTGAGAAACAAAATCACTTTTTATAAATTTTACAGTGTAAACTTTCTCCCAATTACCATCTTCTGAATATACAGTATATTTTTGTTCTTTATTTTCAAAGTTTAAAAGTGTTCCACTAGCTGGAATAATTTTAGATCCTTTTGATATTGTGAAGACTGGAGCGTAAATGTTGTTAGGACTATTTTGCTTTAAATAGTAAATAATTTCATTTGATTTTTTTGATATACTTGATATGTATATATCTGCATTCTCAGCAGTAGCTTCTAAGATCTCTGCTTTTTGACTTAATGCCTCATCTTTTATACAAGAAGAGAACGTGATCCCTATGGTTGTTAATAGGGCGAATAATAAGTAGTTTATTCTCATAAGTATTGTATTATTTATGTTATATAAAATTATTGCTTGCTATTTAATGATAACTTAATGTTTAATTAACTATCAAATAACAAACCAACATACAAAGATAAGGATTATCACTCTAATAGTCGTTTCCTTTAAATACGTTAAAGATATGAGGACAACTTCTTGTTTTGATATTATTGTAAGTGATTCGGTTTTTTGTACTCTTAAAGTTTGCCTATTCATTGAGAAAATGAAAAACACTGTGAGAATGTTTCAAATGGTTTTTAAATAATAAAGGTCAATCTATACGATTGACCTTCATAGTTTAATGTTTTTTTAACGTTAGAACGTATATCCAAAACCGAGATTTAAGTAAATATTATACATTTTAAAAGATATAGCATCAAAGTTTTTTTTGAAGACACCATTCAGTCCCCAGTTTAGATCTGAGAATATGCGGAAATGTGTATTTAGCTTGTATTCACCTCCTACTTGTACTCCATATTGAAATCTGTTTAGATCCTCAGAGAAGTCATAGTCGCCTTTAGCATCTCCTTCGAATTCTACAGGTGTACCGATAGGTGTACCTTCTCTTAACACTCCATCATACACATATCCTGTAAAGTCTTTGTCTATTAAGCCTGATAGATACAGTCCTCCATAGGCATTCCAATTCTCAGATGCATTATAGGCTACTAATACAGGAAAGGTTATATAAGAGTTTTTCATCGTAGTCTTTACGTTTCCTGTGAAGTACCCTTTGGTTTGTTTTCCATCACCACCATCTATCTGAGTATAATAGTTCTTTACACGAGCATCTGTTTTCATACCTCTACCTTCCATGCGCAGCCCTGTACGGATTCCCCATTTGTGGTCATTGCTCAACCATTTAGTGACGTTTAACTCTAGTCCTAATTGCAGCGTAGGGTTATAGCTATTGATCTCTCGTATCTCAGCTGGCATACCGAGTGGAGTACTTCCTCCTATACTGAATTGTCCTCTTAGTTGGTATTCTATATTTTCCTTAAAGAAAGCTTTAAATCCTGTTGTGTCTTTTGTTTGAGCGAAAGACACTGTGTTTATTCCTATCAAAAGGATTAAACCAATACTATATCTCTGTAGTAGCCCCATCTTATTCCTTATTATCTTTTTCATAAACTAATTCTATCTCGTCTACTAGCAGTGTACTGCCTACTGCGCCCTTAAAGTCCGCTCCATCTATACTAGATGTCATCACGATAGCGAGTATATAATCTTTCTGTGGATCATAAGTCTTACCAGGTACTAGTACAAACGGGACATTAAACTCCGTCCACAAGTTTGTCTCTATTCTATCTTTAGCTTCTATTCTAGCGATAGCTACATTTCTAGGGTCTTTAAAAGCGTGGTCACCTGCTAGGAAGTTATTTTTCTTTTGTGTCTCAAATAAGATTGCATAGATATCAAAAGTGTCTTTGGCACCAGGTATCTCATTATAGTTACCGTCTGTCACGATTTTACCAGCAGTGTATTTAAATGAACCTCTTAGACTACTAGGTAGCTCACCTGTGTAGGGTAGCCCAAACTTGGTAGATTTAATAGGAAACAGAGGGTTGAGTTTAAAAGTACCTAGGAATAAGTTACCGGCAGCTATAGGGTTACCTGCTATCTGTCCCGTTTTTGAAGTATAGACCGTCTGCATCTTTACAGACAGACCACCTCTTCTACCAGGTGCTATCGTAGTAGGGTATCCTTCTGGTGGCGTGTTTCCTGCTACAGTAGAGTATCCCTCATTACCGCTATCCCAGTCGTATATTTTATCTCCATTAGAGCCTATTTCGTAGAATCTATAGTATCTGTTTTTATTTGTAAGTTCTGCATTGTTAAAGGTGTATAATGTACTTAGCTCATCACTCGTGAAGCTAACGATATACTTCTTTTTCCAACTTTGATCTTGTGCTGTTACGATAACTTCCTGACTATTTCTGAAGTCCCTTGTTGTACCATTAGGTGGATCCATAGTAGCATTAGGCGAGATGATAAAGAAAGGTGTTTGTTTTTCTAAATCAACATTCGCTTTTACTCTAAACTCTACAGATGTATTCGTGATAATAGGGTCTGTCTTTAGATACTCAGAAGGAATATATGCCTCTAGAATGTCTGCATTTGTATCTAGTTCCTCATCCTTGATACATGATGAGAAGATTAGTGGAGTTAGCAGTAAGAAGGCTTTAATGTACTGATTCATATAAGTCTTTTTTATTGGGATAACAATATTCTTGCCACAGTTAGTTTTAGTATGATGTCTTCTTCATTTAGATGCCCTATATCCTCTGTCATAATCGAGATAAAAATAAAAATATTGTTCTGATTATTTATCTAAAAGATGATTTTTTAGTTAGTATTTATACCTGTTTTAATGTGATGATTATTAGGTTTTTGCATAACAAAAAAAGGGATGACCATTCAGATCATCCCTTAGTTATTATATATTGGATTGTATTATTTCAGAGCTTTAGTTTGATATAGATCCGTACGTCTATCTTTTTTGATACGTACACTACCGTGCTCGTGTAGTTCTTTTAGTAAGTCTACATCCACATCTACGATAAGTGTCATCTCTGTATTAGGTGTTGCTTCTGCTTTTACCCCATTTGTTGGGAAGGCAAAGTCAGATGGAGTAAGTACAGCTGCCTGAGCGAACTGTATATCCATATTATTTACCTTTGGTAGGTTACCCACACATCCGGCTATCGCCACATAACACTCATTCTCGATCGCTCTAGCAGCAGCACAGTTTCTCACACGAGTATATCCATTCTGAGTATCTGTAAGGAATGGAACGAATAAGATATCCATCCCTTGATCTGCTAGTAATCTAGATAATTCTGGGAATTCCACATCATAGCATATCATGATACCGATCTTACCACAGTCTGTATCGAAGGTCTGTATCTTAGATCCTCCTCTCATACCCCAGTAGTGTACTTCGTTAGGAGTGATATGGATCTTAGAATACATCTCGTATGTACCATCTCGCTTACATAAGAATCCTACGTTATATAAGATACCATCTACTAAGTATGGCATACTTCCTGTGATGATATTGATATTATAAGAGATAGCGAACTCCTGAAACTTCTTGCGTATAGAGTCAGTATATCTTGCTAATTCACGTATTGCATCTGCCTCAGATAAGTGGTTATAGTCAGCCATAAGTGGTGCTGTAAACAACTCCGGGAACATAGCGAAGTCACTCTCATAATCAGATACCGCATTGATAAAGAATTCTGCCTGATCGAAGAACTCTTGTAGATCGTTTAGCGGTCTCATCTGCCACTGTATCAGCCCTAGTCTGATTACACTTTTTTTAGCATTGATCAGCTGTACATCTTTCTCATAGTAGATATTATTCCACTCTAGAAGTACTGCATATTCCTTAGAACTCGTGTCTCCCTCTAGGTAATTGCGCATTAGGCGTACCATGTGGAAGTCGTTAGCCATCTGGAATGACATCACAGGATCGTGTATTTCTTTTGTTTTTACTTTTTCTAGATATTGCTTAGGCGTTAGCTCATCAGCATATTTAGAATATTTAGGGATACGCCCTGCGAATACGATAGACTTCAGATTTAACTGTTCACACATTTCTTTACGCGCATCATATAACCTTCTTCCTAATCTAAGTCCTCTATACTTAGGATGGATGAATACGTCTATACCATATAGTACATTTCCTTCCGGATTATGCGTGCTAAAGGTAGAATATCCTGTAATCTGCTCATAGGTATGGGCAGACATTGCCTGTTTTTCATCAATAATAAGTGACAAAGCTGACCCTACTACAACACCATCTACTAAAACGACAAGCTGTCCTTCTGGAAAGACTTCTAATAATTGTTCGATTTCATCTTTGTTCCAGTACGAATCTTCTAGCCCTTGGTATGATTCGAGCATTGATTTTTTTAGCTCTAAATAATCGTCAATTAATAAATTTCTTAATTCTACTTTATTGATAGTAGTCTCCATAATGAATTTTTTTGTTTGCAATTTACGAATAAAAGAAAACAAAGTAAATGAGAAGTTTGGTTAAATATTTAAATAAGTGTTAAAAAATGGGGCTATTTTTGATATTGTTTCTATTGAACAAAGCTATATGTAATAAAATATTAACCATTAAAAAAAACAGTTATGAGTTCAATAAAAAACAAAGTGCAATTAATTGGCAGGGTTGGACAAGACCCAGAAGTGAAAATGTATGAATCGAATAAAAAGCGTGCTACTTTCTCACTTGCGATAAATGATGTGTATTATAACGATGCTGGAGAACGAGTAGAATCTTGTAATTGGCATAATATTACAGTCTGGGGGAAGCTAGCCGACATTGTTGAAAAGTTTGTTAATAAAGGAAAAGAAATTGCTGTCGAAGGTAAGTTAGTTAATCGTAGCTTTGAAGATAAAGATGGTAATCAGCGCTATGTTACCGAAATTGCTGTTTCAGAATTAGTTTTTCTAGGCAGTAAGTAAAGTTTTATTATTTCTGTTGTCGCTCAATATTCGCAAGAATTTTGAGCGACTTTTTTTGGTGTTAATCCTTTGTAGGCAATATGTAGAGTGGGATTTAGCAACTATTTAGTACACTGTAATTTAACTTTATAATTAAAGTCTTACATCTCATTTTTTAAAAAAGCCTTACCTTGCTACAGGATAATTTAAGTAGTAATACAGTGGATAAAATATTAGTTATCGAAGATGATATTCGCGTAGCAGAATTACTTCAGCGCAGTCTAGAGGAACAAAACTTTGAAGTAGATGTAGCTTATGACGGATACTTAGGGAAGAAACTTGCCTTGCAGAAACCGTATGCACTAATCATAACAGATGTAATCTTACCTAAGATCAATGGTATCGATCTGTGTAAGGAGATAAAGGCTACCTTACCTCATATCCCTATCATTATGCTTACAGCACTAGGTACTACAGATGATAAGGTAGAGGGATTCGATGCAGGGGCAGATGACTATTTAGTCAAGCCATTTGAGCTAAGAGAACTTTATGTACGTATACGTGCATTGCTTAAGCGCTTCGAACATATACAGTCTACTGACGCTCATCTTTTAAAATATGCAGATTTAGAATTAGACCTAAACGAAAAGGTATTTAAGAGAAACGGACAAGAGATACATCTGACTCCTAAAGAGTTTAACCTACTGCAGTATATGATGGAGAATCCTGAGCGTGTACTATCTAGAACAGAGATTTCTGAGAAAGTATGGGATACACATTTCGATACAGGAACTAACTTTATCGATGTCTACATCAACTATCTGCGCAAAAAGATAGAAATAGACCCTTCTAATAAAGTGATTCATACCAAATCTGGTATGGGATTTATACTAAAGAGTAATGAGAATTAAGACTAGACTTACCTTATTGTTTACCTTATTAGTGGCATCTATATTATTAGTATTTGCTGTAGTAGTGTATTGGTCATCGTCTAAGAATAGGGAAGTGGAGTTCTTTGAAGAGTTAGAGAAGGAAGCCATCACTAAGGCTAAGCTATATCTAGAGACAGAGGTAAAGTCATCTACACTACATAAAATATACCGATATAATAATGAAGTCATTAATGAGGTACAGGTAGCTGTATATGACTTTGACTTTAATCTATTATACCACGATGCAGAAGAAATCGATAGTGTCAAGGAGACTAAAGAGATGATCGATCAGATCGCTTCACAAGGGCGTGTACACCTATTCCAAGATGATTGGCAGGTGATCGGTATAGTGTATAACAGTGGAGGTCAGGACTATGTAATCACAGCCATCGCTCTAGATCAGTACGGATATACGAAGCTGCACAATCTTTTTCTGACGATACTCGTGTTGAGCATTGTGTCCTTGATTGTTATTTTCTTTGTGGGAAGCTTCTTTGCAGAGCGTGTTCTACGTCCATTGAAGCTAATGAATGATGAGATTAATAATATCACGGCTACTAATCTAGATTTGCGTGTGAGTACTGAGGCTAATCAGGATGAGCTGAGTCGATTAGGGAATACATTTAATACGATGTTAGACCGACTAGAACAGTCTTTTGATTCGCAGAAGCAGTTCGTGTCGAATATCTCACATGAGCTACGCACTCCATTAGCAGCAGTGATAGCAGAGTTAGAATTATCACTGTCTAAAGAACAAGACACCGCTAGCTATATCAGGACAATAGAGAATGCCTTATCCGATGCGAAGAAATTAGTGCGATTATCAAATAGTTTACTAGACTTTGCGAAGGCGAGTTATGATCCTACCGAGATTGTATTCAAGCCTACTAGAATAGATGAGGTGATATTAGATGCCTGTCAGAAGATACAGAGGGGAAATGCTGCATATACCTTTAGCTTTATGATAGATGAAGAGATAGACAGCGAAGAGTTAGTGACGGTACGAGCAAACCCTTACTTACTGGAAGTAGCGATTATTAACTTGTTAGAGAATGCGTGTAAGTACTCCGATAATCATCACGGTAAGGTGAGTATTTCTAATCTGAATAATGCTGTAGTGATCAAGATAGCTGATGAAGGATTAGGGATGAGTGCAGAGGATCTAGACGGGATCTTTAAACCATTCTTTAGAGGTGAGAACGGAAAACACTTAGATGGAAATGGTATCGGACTTTCATTGACCAAGAAAGTTATTGATTTACATAAAGGTACTATTACAGTCATTTCAGAGATAAATAAAGGTACAGAGTTTACGATAACCTTATAGTACAACCATATAATAGCAGAAAGCACTCCTAGTAGGGGTGCTTTTTTTTGTAGTGTTGTTTCTCCTTATGATTAGCTATTAGAGGTTGTTCTAATCTTGTTGAATGTCTTTTTTTTCCTTTTTCGGTAGGGGTGGTCGGCATGTGGTCGGCTAGTGATGGGCATTTGGTCGGCTTATAAGTACCAAAAATAGCCTATCACTAGCCTATCATACTTGTATCACTAGGGGAGCAAGTGAACTTAAAACGAAATAATATCAAGGCGCGTGATGATTTAATCGCTTTTGGAACGCTATATGTGGGTATTCTAATAGGATTCTAATTTTTTTCTAAAAGCTTTCTAATAGCCTCTAGATGGGGTAATACCTACTTTTGCCAAGTCAAAAAAAATAAGAGATGGAAACAGAATCCACATTAGTTAAACGGGAATGTTAAACCTTCTTTCTGAATATGCATGATAACAATGTAGCTCAGAAAGAGCAAAAAAATAGTTATCATGTTAATTACAGTATTTATAGGAAGATTAGCTCTTGCTTTTATTTTAGGAGCTCTTATCGGGGCAGAGAGACAAGTGAGACAAAAAAGTGCGGGTCTAAGAACCAATACGCTAGTGAGTATTGGTGCAGCAGGCTTTGTGTTGATGGCGTATACCATCGGAGATATGGCTGTGGGTAGAGTAGCCTCTTATGTAGTAAGTGGTATCGGATTCTTAGGAGCTGGAGTGATTATGAAAGACGGATTCAGTATCCGTGGACTGAACACTGCTGCTACGATCTGGTGTTCGGCTTCAGTAGGGTCTATGTGTGCAGTAGGCTTATGGATGGAAGCGATAGCGATGACAGTATTGATTTTATTAGCACATATCTCACTTAGACCTATTGGTAATATTATTAATAAACTCTCTTTTGAGAGTGAGACAGACTCAGCTGAGGTTCATTACGAGATTATCGTAGGATGTAAAGAACAAGTAGAGAATCATATCAGAGTAATGGTGTTAGAGAATCTACGCGCTCAGAAAGACCTTCAGCTACGTTCATTAAAAAGTACAGATAATGGCAATCCTGCTTTTTCTTACCTGAAGTTTGAGATACTATGCATCGGTAAGAAAGATGATATTCTAGAGCAGATTACGAGTAAAGTGTCTTTAGAATATGGCGTATCAGAAGTGACATGGGAATTGACAGCGTATTAATCTATTAAAAACTGAGGTATTATGAGAATGCATAACAGAGATTTAAAAAATCTACAGAAGATAGCAACTGATATGAACAGTATGGAGAAGATAACGATGATGCTGCCTGTGATCAAGAAGATGCCTATTATCGACATCAGTGAGCTACTGAGTAGAGTGGCTAATGATGATTTGGTTCTTGTGTTTAATGAGTTTACAATAGCAGAGCAAGGGGAGATTTTTGCAGAGTTTCCGTTGGTCAAGCAGTTAGGATTCTTTCAGAGAGTGAGTAAGAAGTTATTCGCTAGGATATTCGAAGAGATGCCATCAGATGCTAGAGCAGATCTGTTTCAGCTGATGACACAGCAGGAGCAGGTAGACTTACTACCTTATCTGACGAAGAATATACGTGAGAATGTGCTAGCACTTAGTTCGTATCCTGCGCATACAGCGGGTGGAACTATGATTACAGATTTCGCTACAGTGTCTAAAGACATGACGTGCTTCGAAGCGATACAACAAGTGCGCAAAGACTCTCCTTCTAAAAAGACGATATATTATGTATATGTAGTGAATGAGGATAAGACTTTAGTAGGCTTTATTACTTTAAAAGATTTGATCATAGCTGAGCCTGATGTATTAGTTAAAGACGAATTACATACAGAGTTTGTATTTGGTTTTTTAAGTGATAGCAGTGAGTCAGTAGCGAAGAAAATAGATAAGTATCAGTTAGTAGCCTTGCCGATACTAAACGATAAGAAACAGCTAGTAGGAATAGTGACACATGATGAGGCACTAGATGTGATACAAGCAGAACATACAGAAGATATGGAACGCTTCATGGGAATCATCGGTACGAATGAGGAGTCTGATTATAATCAGACGAGTATATTCAACCATTTTAAGAAGAGAGTGTTTTGGCTAGTGACACTAGCAGTAATCGGGATAGGAGCAGGGATGATCATCTACAGTTATGAAGCGACATTAATGCAGCTGATGATTCTAGCCTTATACATGCCGATGATAGCCTCTACAGGAGGTAATGCAGGGAGTCAATCTGCGACAGTAGTGATCAGATCACTGGCACTAGGGCAGATTACAGTAAAGTCATGGCTAAAGGTATTGTGGAAAGAGCTAAGGATAGCGCTGATGTTATCTTGTTTTCTAGGTTTAGTCGCTTTTGGTATCGTAGTGTTTCTAAACTGGGGGACAGAGATTCCGACAGGTTATACCCTAGCGTCCATAGGAGGAGTGATCGCGTTAGCCCTGTCGCTACAGGTGATTACCTCTACGATAATAGGAGCTTTGTTACCGATGTTGGTTCGCAGGTTTAATGGAGATCCTGCAGTAGCAGCTAGCCCAGCTATCACTACGATCGTAGATATATCGGGGTTACTGATTTACTTCAGTATTGCAGCTCATTTTTTCAACCTAAAGTAGCATGATTATTGTAGAATATACTTAACATAAATTATATAAAAAGGAATGCAAAAATTACGCTCTAGATGCGATCTGTCAGCAGAAGGATAATAAAAATTCATAAAATGCTTCGTTATTTAATATGGAATCTCCGTATTATGAAGTAACTTTAAAGTGTTTTTAAGATAAAAACTTAGTAAAATAATAAATAAGGTATTAATTAAAAATAAACATAATGGCTAAAACATTAAAACTAGCAGGTATTTTAGGAGTTAGCATATTATTGAGCTATTGTTCTGAGAAGAAAGAGCAGGCAGCAGATAGTGCTCAGTTTACAGTAGAAAATAAGATCATCACTCTAACTGAAACTTCAAATCTAAAAGACAGAATAAAAACAAGTAAGGTATCAGAAGAAGACTTTACTTTCGATCTAGTTACTGCTGGGGTAGTGAAAGCTATTCCCAACCATTATGCAGAAATAGCATCTCCTTTCTCAGGGAGAATAGTCAAATCATTTATCAAACTTGGGCAAAAAGTGAGTGAGAATACTCCTTTATTTGAAGTGTCTTCACCTGACTATTTTGAGGCTCAAAAGGATTACTTCGATTCAAAACAAGAGTTTAAACAAGCAGCTCTAAACCTTAAAAGACAAGAAGACTTACTGAACAACGGTGTTGGGGTAAGACAGGAGTTCGAAGAGGCAGAGACAGAATACTCTATCGCTAAGGCGGCTTATGATAACGCTCGTGCAGCATTAAAGATATATAGTGTAGATGCTAGCTCACTAGTACTAGGACAGGCATTGACAGTGCGCTCTCCTATAGCTGGAGAGGTCTTAGAGAACAACCTAGTGATAGGACAGTTCATTAACGATGAGGCTGACCCAGTAGTGAAGATCGCTTCACTAGGTAAAATATGGATAGTAGGTAAAGTGAAAGAAAAAGATATCAATCACTTAGCTAAACTAAACAAAGTACAAGTGGAACTTGCAGCATATCCTGATGCTCCACTATCGGGTACTATCTATCATATCAATGAGATCGTGGATGAGGAGACTAGAAGTATAGATGTACTGATAGAAGTGGATAATGAGAAGAGAATTCTAAAACCGGGTATGTATGTGAGTGTTCGTTTTATCGATCAACCAGAACCAGTAATCTTAGTGCCTTCTAGAGCAGTATTACAAGGAGAGGATAACTCATTCGTATTCGTGAAGGTAGGAGAGAATAAGTATGCTAAGAAGAGTATCGTGATCGGAGGAGTTTCTGGAGATAAGACAGTTATTCTATCAGGATTAGATAAACAAGATGAGGTAGTAAGTGAAGGAGGAATCTACTTGCCACAAGCTATTTAATAATAAACAATAATACAATGAAGAAAGGTATAATAGATACAGCTATTCACAAAAGATGGCTTGTAGCAGCGTTGTTTGCTTTGCTGTGTATATTTGGATATTATTCTTGGAAACAATTATCAATAGAAGCTTATCCAGATATAGCAGATACTACTTCTCAGGTAGTAACACAAGTGCCAGGGCTGGCAGCAGAAGAGATAGAATTACAGATTACCATTCCGATAGAGCGCGCTCTTAATGGTATGCCTGGAATGCACGTGATGCGTAGTAACAGTACATTCGGACTGTCTATGATCACGATAGTATTCGCTGATGGAGTAGATGACTACTTCGCTCGTCAACGAATCCAAGAGCGATTAAACGATGTAGAGTTGCCTTATGATGCGACTCCTGAGTTAGACCCGCTGACATCGCCTATCGGTGAGGTATATAGATATATCATAGAGGGAGATGGATATAGTCTTAGAGAATTAACGGATTTACAAAACTTCGTGATTATCCCTAAGCTTAATCAAGTGCCTGGTGTAGCTGAGGTAACTAACTTCGGAGGAATCACTACTCAGTTTCAAATCGAACTAGATCCACATAAACTAGAACAATATGGTCTATCGCTGAGCGATGTGACAGAGACGATAGAAGAGAATAACGTCAATGCAGGAGGAAGTGTTCTAACGAGAGGAGACCTTGGGTATGTGGTGAGAGGTATCGGGTTGATTAAAGATTTAGAGGATTTAGGTAAAATCGTTGTTAAGGCAGAAGATGGTATACCTGTATTCTTAAACGATTTAGGTCGCTTAAAATATGGAAATGTAGAGCGCAAAGGTATTCTTGGTTTTACAGATAGAGAAAGAGATTATTCTGATAGTATCGAGGGGATTGTACTGTTATTAAAACACGAAAACCCATCTGTAGTATTAGATAAGATACACCAATATGTAGATGAACTGAACAATGGTTTATTGCCAGAAGGTGTTAGAATACATACTTTCTTAGATCGTACAGATTTAGTAGATACGACATTACATACTGTGTCTACTACGCTAATCGAAGGAATTAGTTTAGTAGTGATTGTATTGATTGTATTCTTAGGAAGTTGGAGAGGAGCGCTATTAGTAGCGATTACAATCCCTGTATCTCTGTTGTTTGCATTTATCATGATGCACTTCACAGATATACCTGCTAACTTACTTTCGTTAGGAGCGATTGACTTCGGTATTATAGTGGATGGTGCCATCGTGATGATGGAGTCCATACTGAAGAAGAGGGAGGACAATCCGGAAGAAGAGCTAAAAGAGAAGTCTATAGCACAGCGTACTAAAGAGGTGGCTAAGCCTATCTTCTTCGCTACAATCATTATTATCACAGCATACTTACCACTATTCGCTTTTGAACGTGTAGAGAAGAAGCTGTTTACACCGATGGCGTTTACAGTAGGATATGCCTTGATAGGTGCGTTATTAGTAGCCTTGATTTTGATACCAGGTCTTGCGTATGCGGTGTATAGAAAACCAAGAAAGATCTATCACAATAAGTGGTTAGAGAAACTAACGAATGTATATCACAATAGAATTATCAAGATTGTCAATAAGCCAAAGCAAGTATTCGTACCGCTATTAGTTGTTTTAGCGATTACAATAGGATTGTCAATAAAGGTAGGTAAAGATTTCTTACCTCCATTAGATGAAGGTTCTATCTGGCTTCAAGTAACCTTACCTCCTGGTATCTCATTAGAGAAATCAAAAGAGATGAGTGATACACTACGTGCTAGAACTATGAAGTATGATGAGGTAACGTATATCATGGTACAGTCAGGTCGTAATGATGATGGAACAGACCCATTTACTCCATCACATTTCGAATGTTCGGTAGGTATCAAGCCTTATAAAGAATGGCCTCGTGGTAAGACTAAAGATGACTTAATCGAAGAGCTGGCAGCAGAGTATGAGTCTTTACCTGGATTTACAGTTGGGTTCGCTCAGCCGATGATCGATGGGGTAATGGATAAGATATCTGGAGCGCATAGTGAATTAGTGGTGAAGGTATATGGAGAAGATTTTCACGAGACTAGACGTATAGCGAATGAGGTATTAGGTACACTGCGTACGGTAGATGGAGCAGTAGATTTAGCGATAGATCAAGAGCCGCCATTACCACAGCTACAGATCCATGCGAATAGAGATAAGATAGCTCAATATGGATTAAACGTATCTGATGTTGCAGAACTTATCGAGGTAGCTATAGGTGGTAAGGCTATATCACAGATATTCATTGGAAATAAGGTATATGACATCAGTGCTAGATATACTGAAGAGAGTAGAAATACACCAGAGAAGATCGCTAACTTAATGTTGACTTCTAGTACAGGTGCTAAGATTCCGCTGTCTCAGGTAGCAGATGTTAAGACGAGTACAGGAGAGAGTACGATCACTCGTGAGATGAATAGACGTCACTTAACTGTAAAACTAAACGTGCGTAATAGAGACTTAGCGTCACTATTAAAAGAAGCGCAACAAAAGATAGAAAGCAATATCACGTATGATCATGAGAAGTTCCATATCGAATGGGGTGGACAGTTCGAGAATCAGAATAGAGCGTATAGCCGTCTGGCAGTAATTGTTCCTTTGACCTTGTGTTTAATGTTTGTATTACTATACGGAGCTTTTGGACAGTTTAGACAAGCTGGATTATTGATGATCGTAGTACCGTTAGCTTTATTTGGAGGGATGTTAGCCTTGAACATTAGAGGAATGTCATTGAACGTATCTTCAGCAGTAGGATTTATTGCGTTGTTTGGGGTTGCGATACAGAATGGGGTGATTATGATCTCCCATATCAATAATCTCCGCAGAAGAGGTATAGCATTAAAAGAAGCAGTACTAACAGGTGCAGAAGAGCGTTTCAGACCTGTGTTGATGACGGCTACAGTGGCAGTATTGGGGTTATTCCCTGCTTCGTTAGCTACAGGTATCGGTTCGGATGTACAGAGACCTCTAGCAACTGTGATCGTTTATGGTCTATTATTCGCTACTGTTCTTACACTGTTTGTATTACCTGCCTTGTATTATATGGTAGAGCGCAAATGGGGTAGTGATAGCGACTTCGTAAAAAGTGAAACAGACGAAAATTAGGATTAGGTATGAATGTTATTAGAAAATATATACTAGTAGGATTATTAGCATTGTTCTGTAATGAAGTTGTGGTAGCACAACTTCATACAGAGAATGTAAGTGATAAGACAGCATTGACATATAAGGAGTACCTTCATAAGATGTCAATGAATAACTTAGGATATGCCGCTGCAAAGTATAATATCGATATTGCAGAAGCTGAGGTACAAGCAGCTAAGATGTTCCCAGACCCTGAGCTGAGTTTTGGTTGGTTTGATAATCAACAGAAGCGTATGCAGATGGGTTATGGCTTTGAGGCAGAGTTATCATGGGATTTAGAATTAGGTGGTAAGCGCAAGGCAAGAAAGAATTTGGCTGCAGATCAGAAGACATTAGCAGAATTAGAGTTGCAAGAGTTCTTCCAGACTATGCGTGCAGAGTCTACTATCTTATATTTAGAAGCCTTGCAGAATAAGATGTTGTTTGATATACAACGCGACTCTTATGAGTCTATGAAGCAAGTAGCTAAGTCTGATAGTATTCGTTATACATTAGGGCAGATCAGCAAAGTGGATGCTATCCAAAGTAACTTAGAAGCTAAAGGGATGTATAATGAGTTACAAGATGCAGATGACGCTTGGGAGAATAGCTTGATAGAGATCAGAAACGTGATCAGTAAACAGAGAAACGATACGATCTATTTGCCTCAGGGAGACTTCAACAAGTTTGATAGATTATTCTCTTTAGATGACTTGATTGTGACTGCTCAGAACAATAGAGCTGACTTCCTTGTCGCTAGACAGAATAAGGTGGTAGCGAGTAAGCAAGTCTCTTTAGCTAAAGCAGAACGTGCGATAGATTTAGGACTTAACTTTGGGGTAGAGAACAACTCTTTTGTAAAGAATGCTATTGCTCCTACACCTGGTAATACGGTGGTTAAAGCAGGTTTTTCTATTCCGCTGAAGTTCTCTAATAGAAAAGAATCAGGATTAAAAACTGCATTATACGAGGAACGTCAAGCTCATCTAGAATACGACTTTATAGAGCTAGAGTTAGAGAAAGAGATCACTCAAGCATATCGTAACTATCTAACGAAACAAAAGCAGATCAATAGGTTTGAAAAAGGAATGTTAGAAGAGGCTAAACAGGTATACGAAGGGATCAAGTATAGCTATCAAAGAGGAGCGAGTAGTCTATTAGAAGTGTTGGATGCACAACGTACTTATAACGAAACACAACAGGCTTATGCAGAGACGCTATTTGGCTATGCATCTGCTCTAGTGGAGTTAGAGAACGCAGTGGGTATTTGGGATATTGATTTTTAAGAATGAGAGGTATGAAAAACTTATTACTAAGTGTATGCTCTGTGTTAGCAGTATCAGGTACAGCGATAGCACAAGATGTAAATCACGATTTAAAAGGGAATACTACTTTTAGTGTAAAAGGAGGTTGGATACAGTCTACGCTTAAAGGAGATGATCTAGAGTATTTAGCTATAGATGGTAAAGTGAGTAACCGCAATAACTTCTTCGTGGGAGTAAGTGTGGATAACAGTTTAGGAAAATATTTTGGACTGAAACACGAGTTGTTTTATCAACAGTATGGTGGTCGCTTCGATAGAGAGACTGAGGATGGGGTAACAGTAGATGCTAAATTGCAAATGCACAGTCTACGTCTTAATCCAATCAGTGCTGTGTTTAAAATGGGAGGGCTACAAGTATACGCTGGTCCTTATGTGAATATGTTATTATACTCTTCTATCACAGCAGTAGACGAAGAGGGGAATACATATAAAGATCACGGTATTTTCGGTAGTATAGAAGATGATCAAGAAGATGGACAGTATCTACAGAAGATGGACTACGGTATCGTAGTGGGTGCTGAGTACCAGTTTAACTGTGGGTTTTTAGTAGGAGCTAACTACAGTAGAGGATTTGCCAGTATCTTCGATAACTCTAATACATTTGGGTTAGAAGAAAATCTTGGTGTGAAGGATCTGAAGATATATAATCAGAGTTTTAATGTATTCGTAGGATATAGATTCTAATCAAAAGAATACATTGTTTATAAGTGTAAGTGAGAGGCTAGTTGATCATCAACTAGCCTCTTTTTATTTATAGTAGTATCTCTTTAATCTCTGATAGTTTTTTAATAGAAGTAAAGTTCGGATGTACTATTTCGTGATCGACATGCTCGTGTAACCATGTAGTATGGAAAGGGACGTGTACTGCGTGACCTCCTAGTTCTAATACAGGAAGTACATCAGATCTTAAAGAATTACCTATCATAATAAACTCTTCAGCCTTGATATCTAAACGTCCTAATAACTTCTGATAGTCTATTTCTTCTTTATCCGTCATGACTTCTATATGATGGAAGTATGTTCCTAAACCAGATTTGTGTAGTTTGCGGTGTTGGTCTTTTAAGTCACCTTTGGTTGCGACCACTAGTTTATACTTTCCTTGAAGTTCCTTTAGTACTTGCTCTACGTCATCTAATAGCTCCACAGGCTTGGTTAATAAATCCTTTCCTATAGCTATGACTCTACTGATTACTTTTGGGCTTACAGTTCCCTTTGAGATTATGTTAGCTGCTTCTACCATGGATAGGGTAAAGCCTTTTATTCCATATCCGTATAGAGGTAGGTTGTCTATTTGTGTTTTGAATAGTATCTGTGAGATGCTTTGATGTGTTAGGTAATCTTCCATTAAGATACAGAATGCTTTCTCAGCTTCATTAAAGAAAGGTTCATTTACCCATAGGGTATCATCCGCATCGAAAGCAACAACTTTAAATGGTTTTGTCATGTTGTTTATTTTAGTATGTTATGTAAAGGTACGGGATAAAAGGATGAAAATAAGTATACAGAATATAGTAAAGTATAGAATGAATTGTATTTTTTATATATTAAGTTAATATTAATTAAAAATTAAGAAATGAGTATTTTTAGTTAAAATAAACCTGCAAAATGAGTGTTTTTAATCTTTAAAATAGTGTATTTTAAGTTAAATAAATTAATATAATGTCTGTTTTTCGGGCTTAATTTACATTTATTTTAAGTGTTTATCTTGAATAAATATTGTATATGTTTTTTTTGATTCATTTTTTTATATTTTTGGCAATGCTAAAATAATCTTAAAAAGATGTTTATGAAATTAAAACTTTACTTAACGTTTTCTATGCTTGTGTTAACAAGTGTAGTTTTTGCACAAGCAAAAAAGACAATAACTGGAAGTGTAAAAGACACTGACGGTTTACCGTTGATTGGTGCAACTATTGTTCTAGAGGGAACTGACTTCGGAACAAGTGCAGATGATCATGGGATATTTACAATTAATGCTGGCGAAGGCGATGTGTTAGTTGTTTCGTATGTGTTCTATGAAACACAAAGAATTAGATTAACATCAAAGACACATTATGACATAGTATTAAAAGAGGATGGTCAAGTGTTGGAGGATGTAGTTGTTGTAGCTTATGGTACTGCTACTAAAGAATCTGTAACAGGTGCTATCGCAGTTATAGAGAATTCAGAAATTACTAAAAGACCTGGTACCAATGCCTTAGCTGCACTAGAAGGAGCTGCTCCTGGGATTAGAGTAAACAATACATCTGGACAGCCTGGGGCTGAGCCAACTATTCGTATTCGTGGATTTACTTCTGTGAATGGAAGTAATTCTCCATTATTAGTTGTAGATGGTGTTCCTTTTGGTGGAAGCATATCGGATTTAAATCCTAATGATATTGATAGTATGTCTGTTCTTAAAGATGCTTCAGCTTCAACACTTTATGGTAATAGAGCTTCTAATGGAGTTGTTTTAATTACCACTAAGAAAGCCTCTAAAGGGAAGGGATTCTTTGGGGTAAACCTTAAACAAGGTTTGTTTACTAGAGGTATGTCTGAATATGATAAATTAGGAGCAGATGATTATATGGAAACAATGTGGAAAGCTAATAGAAACTCTTTAATAGCAAAAAATGGCTTAGAAGAGGCTAATAGGTTAGCTACAGAAACATTGATTCCAGATTATTTGAAACTTAATATTTATAATTTACCAGCAGATCAATTATTTACTCCAGATGGTAAGTTAGTATCTAATGCGTCTGTTCTATCTGGATATGCATCAGATTTAGATTGGTTTAAAGAGCTTGAAAGAACAGGGATGTATCAAGATTTAAATATGAGTGGGCGTGTGGCAAATGAAAAAGGAGGAGCTTATTTTTCAGGAAGCTTTTTAAATAATGAAAGTTATGTTAAAAATAGCGATTATAAGCGTTTTACTGCTAGAATTAATGCGGATTATAAAGTGAATGATGCTATTAAAGTAGGAGCTAATTTGACGGGATCACATCAAGAATCTCATGGTTTAACAGCTTCTATGGATGATAATACTTCAATTGTAAATCCATTCTATTTTGCACGTAATATTGCTCCAATTTACCCTGTTTATCTTCATGATAAAGTTACAGGTGATTTTGTTTATGATGAATTTGGGCAAAGAATTTATGATAATGGAGAAGGAACACGTGGTCAATTAGAAGGACGCCATACTGTTTTGGAAAATAATAAGAACAATCAGCAATCAATTAAAAATACTGTTAATGGACAGTTCTTTGCAGATTTCAAATTCTTACAAGATTTTACATTCTCTTTAAAAGGAGATATGAGTTTAAGAAATAGTGAAGCTCGTAAATATGATAATGCATTGATAGGTGATGGACAAGGTAGTAATGGACGTTCAAGACGTGATATTTATAGATATAAAACATATACAGCTCAACAGTTATTGAATTGGAATAGAAGTTTTGGTGATCATAATTTTGATGTTTTAGTTGGGCATGAAAACTTTAATAATGATTATAGCTACTTGTATGGTATGAAAACTAATCAAACTTTTGAAGGAATGGATGAGTGGATTAACTTTACAGAGGCAGGTAGTATTTATGATTATACTGTTAAATATAGAACAGAAGGATATTTATCTAGAGCTAAATATAACTATGCTAATAAGTATTTTGCAGAAGCTTCTTTCCGTAGAGATGGATCTTCAAAGTTTCATAAAGATAATAGATGGGGGAACTTTTGGTCTGTTGGAGGTAGTTGGATTATTAGTGCAGAGGATTTCTTCAAAGTGAAGCATATTGATTATTTAAAATTAAGAGCTTCTTATGGAGAGGTTGGAGAAGACGGTGGAGCTGGTACATATGGATATCAATCTTTGTATTCTATTGTGAAAAATGGGGGGAAAGCAGGACTGTATAAATCTCAAAATGGGAATGATAATTTGCAATGGGAGACATCATCATCATTTAATATTGGTTTAGACGGAAGGCTTTTTAATCGAGTTAATTTTACTGTTGAATATTTTGACAAACGTTCTCAAAATTTATTATTTGATTTAAATATGCCTTTATCAAACGGATCAAATACTCCTAGCACTAAAGGGATTTCTTCTATAACAAGTAATGTAGGAAGTATTTCTAATAAAGGATTAGAGTTGTCTTTTGATGTAGATATTATTAAAACAGCAGATTTAAGATGGAATTTCGCTGCAAATGCGACATGGTTAAAAAACAAAATAGCTAAGCTGCCTGAAGAGAATAGAAAGAATGGAATAATTTCAAGTGATTTTAAACGATTGGAAGGTAAGAGCATGTATGAATTCTACTTGTACCAATTTGTGGGTGTTGATCAAATGTATGGTGATGCATTATATGTAATTGATGATGAGAATTTTAACGTAAATGGTTCTGCGCCAGATAAAGATGCTATTGCTGATGAGTTTTTGAGAGAAATTAATGGAGTGACTTATACAACATCTACAACGTATGGAAAAAGAGAATTTGCAGGTTCAGCAATTCCTAAAGTAGATGGAAGCTTTTCAACTTCTTTAAATTATAAAAACTTTTCTCTATCAGCATTGTTTACATATAGCTTAGGATCTAAAGTATATGATTATTCTTATGCAAGTTTAATGTCTGTTGGTAGTAGCCCACATGCGTTACATAAAAATATTTTAGGATCTTGGAACGGTGCACCAGAAGGTATGACAGAAAAATCTGCAAATAGAATTGATCCTAATGGATTACCTGTATTAGATTTTGATAGAAATGTGTATACATCTTCGCGTTCAGATCGTTTTTTACAAAATGGTAATTATTTAGTTTTTAAGAATATTTCTTTAGGATATGATATGCCAAAAGAAGTAACTAAATCTTTAGGAATTAGTAGCTTGTCTTTTACTGGAACAGTTGAAAATGTTGTGACTTTTACAAAGTTAAAAGGGATGAATTCACAGATGAGTTTTGCAGGTCAAGTTATGAACTCATGGGCTCCTCCTCGAACATTTATTTTTGGAGTAAATGTAGGTTTTTAAACTTTTAATTAATTATAGTAAATATTTAGAAAGATGAAAATTAAATATATAAAATACATTTTACTGTCAGCAGTATTAACTTTGGGGTCTTGTAGTGATGATTATTTAGATACATATCCAACAAACTCTACTTCTCCTAATACAGCTTTTAAGACTACTAAAAATGTTGAAATGGCAGTAAATGGTTTAGCAAGAATTATGACAACTCAACATATAGGTGAGCAAGGGTATAATGGAGAAGGTACTATAAAGTTATTTTATGGAGAATATACAGGAAATAATTTTAGGCGTGATCAAACATCAGTGTCTTCTCTAATGAATGGATTACTCTTTGATAATAGTGCAAGTACTTATACTTATTATCCATGGCATTATTATTATTTATTGATTACCAATGCAAATGCTATTATAGCAAATGTTGATGGTGCAGAAGGACCTGTGAATGAAAAGAAGTATTTGAAAGCGCAGGCGCTTACTTATAGAGCATATTCTTATACCATGTTACTTCAATTATATGGAAATCGTTGGCAAGATTCTAATAATGGTGAACATAAATGTTTAATATTGAGATTAACCCCAGACGATCCAAAAGAGATGCCTTTATCTTCGCAAAATGATGTTTACGCACAAGTATATAAGGATTTAGATGAAGCGATTCAGTTGTTTAATGAAAGTAATTATAAAAGAGGGAATACAAATTATTTAATCGATGCAAATGTGTCACATGCTGTTTATGCTAGAGCTGCATTAGTAAAGCAAGATTATAATGTGGCATTAAGAGAAGCTACTTTAGCTAAGAAAGGTTATAAACTGATGAGTGAAGCTGATTATAAAGGAGGTTTTGCTACTCCAACATCTGAATGGATTTGGAGTAGTTATGGAGCTTTAGACGAGACTTTACATTATTATTCATATCAAGCATATATTGCTTATAATAGTTCATCATCTATTGTTCGTACAAGACCAACACGTATAAGTAAGGAATTCTATGAAAGTATTCCAACTACAGATATACGTAGACAATTATTTTTAGACCCAACAGGATATGATGCTGCTACTTATAACGCAACAACAGGAGAGGCAGATGCAAAATCTCTTATTGATGTGGAAACTAGAACAAAGTTTCCAAAGCTACAAACTAATGCTAAGGTAGCTGCATTTATGCAGTTTAAAATAGCTGCAAATGAGATGATAGGTGTTGGACATTTAAATCATTTCCGTTCTTCAGAAATGTATTTTATTGAAGCTGAAGCTTTACATTTTTTAGGCAGAGATGGAGAAGCTTCTAAGTTACTTGAGGAATTAACTAGGAGCACGGGTAGAGATGCTAGTTATACTTGTAATAAAACAGGAAAAGAACTGTTCAATGAAATCGTTAAATATAGAGGTATAGAGTTATGGGGAGAAGGATTTGATTGGTTCGATTATAAAAGATGGAACTTACCGATTTCTCGTAAGACAGTTAAAGAAGGAGGGAATTATAATGTGGCTTCTGGAATAACTATATTACCATCAGCTAACAATAAATGGACTTGGAGAACTCCTCAAAAAGAATCAGATTATAATCCGAACATATAATCATCATTTTATAAAATAGTTAGCTTAAAGGCCATTCAAATTTATGAATGGCCTTTATTGTTTTAAATAATTCAAAATAATAACACTCTCTTAATCTTGGAATTAAGGAGTAAGTTTACTTTTGAATTAGATATTTTAAATGTTAATATTGAAGTTTTTTGTCTATTAAATGCTTGTAAAGTCTCTTAGTTTAATAGATTTGTAGACAGAGACCTTATTAAACAAAACTAATCTTAAATAAATGAAATTTAAAACAACCTTATTTGCAGCAGTAGGCTGTATGTTTTCACTTTCTGCCTTAGCTGGTGAAACATTACCAAAACCAAAGTTAGTAGTAGGCGTAGTGGTAGACCAGATGAGATGGGACTACCTTTATAAATACTACGATCGCTATTCAGATAATGGATTTAAACGCTTATTAAACGAGGGATTTTCAAGTGAGAATACACTTATAGACTATATCCCAACTTATACTGCTATCGGGCATAGTACTATTTATACAGGAAGTGTACCTGCTGTACATGGAATAGCGGGTAATGATTTTATCATTCAAGCAACAGGTGAGAGTATGTACTGTACTCAAGATGATAGTGTAGAAGCAGTAGGAGGTGTAGGTAAAGTAGGAAAACAATCACCTAAGAATTTATTAGTGTCTACTGTGACAGATCAGTTAAAACTAGCTACTAATTTCCAATCAAAAGTAGTAGGTATTGCTATAAAAGACAGAGGAGGAATATTGCCTGCAGGTCATTTTGCTAATGCTGCTTATTGGTTAGATGGAGCTTCTGGTGATTGGATTACAAGTTCTTTTTATATGAATGATTTACCTAAATGGGTAAAGTCATTTAATAAAGAGAAGTTAGCAGATAAATACTTTAAGAAAGGATGGAATACTTTGTATCCTATAGATACGTATGTACTAAGTACTGCTGATGATAATGTATATGAAGAACCTTTTAAAGGTGAAGATAAACCTGTATTTCCACGTGATTTAGTTAAGCTAAAAAAAGACAATGGGTATGACTTAATTAAAGCTACACCATTTGGAAATTCTCTAACTCTTGACTTTGCTAAAGTAGCAATTGATAGTGAAGCATTAGGAGCTAATCCTGCTGGAGTTACAGATTTCTTAGCTGTAAGTTTATCGTCTACGGATTATGTAGGACATCAATTTGCTATTAATTCGATTGAAGTAGAGGATACATATTTAAGACTAGATGCTGATTTAGCTGAGTTCTTAACTTATTTAGATAAGAAAGTTGGTAAAGGAAATTATACTTTCTTTTTAACAGCAGACCACGGAGCAGCACATAATCCTAAGTATTTTGCTGATCAAAAAGGTAACTCAGGTTATTTTAATACAGCTGAAGCAAAAAAAGTATTGAACGAAAAGTTAGAGAAAAAGTTCGGTGAGAAAGAAATCATCAAGAGCTTAACTAACTACCAAGTTCATTTAAACAATGTTTTGGTACAAGAGAAAGACTTAGAAGAAGATGATATTCGCGAGTTTATCGTTAAGGAGCTAAAGAAAATAGAAGGTATTGCTTTTGTAACTGATATGGATAAAGCGGCTACAGCAGCTATTCCTGCTAAGATACGTGAGCGTATAGTTAATGGATATAATATCAAGAGAAGTGGAGTGATTCAGTATATCTTAGAACCACAATGGTATAGTGGAAGAAAAGATGCTAAAGGAACAACTCATGGAACTTGGGGGTCTTATGATGCTCATATACCAGCTGTATTTATGGGATGGGGAGTTAAGCCAGGTAAGACTATCCGCGAGACTCATATGACTGATATAGCACCAACTATTGCAGAGATCTTAAAAATAGAAGCACCTAATGGGAATATAGGTACACCTATTCACGAAGCAGTAGATGTAAAATAAGCATATTATTAGAGTAAATATAGAGGTCAGTTGTGATATTACAACTGACCTTTTTTTGTGTTTATAATTTAGATTGAATTTTAATAAAAGAGTATGAAATTTATTTTATAGCTTTGGAAGATAGACACAAAAACACCGACAAATGAAAAAAAGGTATTTACTGTTCGGTTTTATTTTTTCTGTAAGTGCTTCAATGCATGCACAGTATAAAACTGTTACTACAAAAGATGCTAATGGATTTACTTACGAATACGTAGAGAATGACCCAGCTAAAGCAAGAGTGTATACTTTAGGAAATGGACTAAAAGTATATTTAGCTCAGAACCATGATGAACCACGTATACAGACGTATATTCCTGTTCGTACAGGATCTAATAACGATCCAGAAGATAGTACAGGACTAGCTCACTATTTAGAGCATATGGTGTTTAAAGGAACTTCTAAATTAGGTACTGTAAACTGGGCTAAAGAACAAGAGTTAATTAAGCAAATCTCTGATTTGTATGAACAACATAAAGCTGAAAAAGACGTAGAGAAAAAGAAGGCTATTTATAAAAAAATAGACGAAATCTCTAAAGTTGCTTCTCAGTATGCTGTTGCAAATGAGTATGATAAGGCTGTTGCTTCTATTGGAGCTACAGGGACGAATGCGCATACTTGGTTTGATGAGACAGTTTATAAGAACGTAATTCCTTCTAATGAGTTAGAGAAATTCTTATTGATAGAGAGTGAGCGTTTCTCAGAACTAGTACTGCGTCTATTCCACACAGAGTTAGAAGCAGTATATGAAGAGTTTAATAGAGGACAGGATAATGACTATTGGGCTTCACATGAAGCAATGATGAAGTTATTATTCCCAACTACACACTACGGAACTCAGACTACGATAGGTACTTCAGATCACTTGAAGAATCCTTCTATGGTAGCTATTAATAATTATTTTAACGAGTACTATGTACCAAATAATATAGCTGTTGTATTAGTTGGTGATTTAGAGTTTGAACCTACGATTAAGTTAGTTAATGCTTATTTCGGTTCAATGAAGAAAGGGAATCAACCTAAAGAATATATTGCTCAAGAAGCACCTTTAACTAAGATACAAGTTAAGGACATCTATAGCCCACAAGCTGAGCGTGTAGAAATAGGATTCCGTTTAGGGGGAGTTAAGACGAAAGATGCTATTTATCTTAACTTAATCGATATGTTGTTAAGCAATGGTCAGGCAGGTATTATAGATTTAGATGTAAATCAGCAACAAAAAGCATTGTATGCGTCTAGTTCACCTATGGTGATGAAGGACTACTCTGTACACCAATTGACAGGTATGCCTAATGAAGGACAGACTGTAGAAGAAGTTAAGGATTTATTATTAGCTCAGATAGAGAAGCTTAAAAAAGGAGAGTTTGATGAGTGGTTGTTAAACGCAGTTGTCAATGAATTCCGTAAGAACTCTATGGAGGCTTTAGAAAGTAATGATGCAATGGCTACAGAAATGTACCAAGCATTTATTCATGGGCGTACGTGGGAACAAGCTGTTTCTGATTTAGAGCGTATGTCTAAGGTGACTAAACAAGAGTTAATCGACTTCGTGAACGCAAATTATAAAGACAACTATGTTGTTATCTATAAACGTCAAGGAGAGAATAAAGACTTAGTACGTGTAGAAAACCCAGGTATTACACCTATTGATATCAATAGAGATAGTGAATCAGAATTCTATAAACGTCTAAAAGGAATAGAAGTTAAAGAAATAGCTCCTGTATTTGTTGACTTCAATAGTGCGATTCAAAAAGAAAAGATTGGTAAAACGAATAGTCAATTATATTCTATTAAGAATACTACAAATGATCTAGCAACTGTAACTTATATTACAGAAGTAGGTTCTGATAATGATAATAAGTTATCATTAGCTATTGGGTACTTAGATTATTTAGGTACTAGTAAGTATTCTGCTGCTGATATTAAGAAAGAGTTCTATAAGTTAGGTATTTCTTATGGTATTAGTACAGGTACAGATAAGACTTATATCACTGTAAAAGGATTGAAAGAAAACATCCCTGCAGGTATCAAATTATTAGAGCATTTAGTAACTGATGCTAAGGCAGATGATACTGCTTATGCTAATATGGTTGATCAGATCTTAAAAGGACGTTTAGATGCTAAATCAAGCAAAGGGGGAATCCAAAGAGCATTGAATAGCTATATCGTTTCTAATGGAGAGTTAAGCCGTTTTAAAGATATCTTAAGTGAGAATGAATTAAAGACTATTAAACCAACAGAATTAGTTGGATTAATTCATAACTTCTTCGATTACAATAATGATGTTTTCTACTATGGTAATGATAAGGAAACAGCGAAGAAAGCGATTGTAGAGCACCATAACTTAGGAAAAGGCAAGAAAATACCTGCTGCTAAAGTATATCCAGAACCAGCTACTGACGGGACATTGTACTTTGCTCCTTATGATATGGTTCAAGCAGAGATTACGTATAGAGCAAGAGAAGGTAAGTTTAATAAAGACTTATTAGCGACTAGCTCTGTATTTAATAACTACTTTGGAGGAGGAATGGCTTCTGTGGTATTCCAAGAAATTCGTGAGTCTAAATCATTAGCATATTCAGCTTATGCATACTATATGAATGCTGCAAAAGCTGACAAACACAACTATGTAATGGCTTATGTAGGTACACAAGCGAATAAATTACCACAAGCAGTAGAAGCAATGATGGAATTAATGAATGCTATGCCTCAAGGAGAAAGCCAATTCCAAAATGCTAAAAATACTGTTCTTAAGAATATCGCTACACAACGTTATACTAAAGCACAGATATTCTCTTACTGGTTAAGCTTAAAAGAGAAAGGTATTGACTATGATATTAATAAAGATATCTACTCTCAAGTACAGAATATGCAGATGACTGATCTAGTTAACTACTTCGATAAATACGTAAAAGGAAAAACTTTCAACGTAGGATTATTAGGTAAGAAAGAGAACTTAGACTGGGAAGCTGTGAAGAAAATGGGTAAAGTAAAAGAACTTAGCCTAGAAGACTTATTCGGTTATTAATAGTAAGTTTTAAATTATATACTAAAGGAGCTTTGCACTATATGCAAAGCTCCTTTTTCTTTTATTATAGAGAGAATTAGCTATGTATAGTAACTTATTATATCAGAATAAGATTAATGGCTGTAAATGTCTCTATTTAAGTTTTGATGATAGACTATATAGAAACGCCTGATATTAATACAATATCAAGCGTTATAAGTTTACGTTAAGCTTCAGCTGAATCTAAAAGTTCAATGTATTCTAAACCTTGTTTGATAGACTTTACATTTTTGAATGTTAGCAATAATCTCAGTCCATTCTTTGTCTGCTTCTCTTTCATCTCACAGATATTAGAACGGTGTTGTATGAAGATTAATACCTTTCTAAACTTAGCAGATTGATAGAAGTCTGACTGTTGATCCCCTAAGAAGTAACAAATCATCTTTCCTTGTTTCATCACGATCTTTTCTATTCCCATATTAGCAGCATGCCATTTGATGCGCAAGCTATTTAATAAAGCAATAGCCTGACGTGGCAGTGCACCGAATCGGTCTATTAATCGTTGTTCATACTGTTGTAATACCTCTTCATTCGTTATTAAGCTCAGTTCGTTATACAAGTTTAGACGCTCTGTGATATTATTAATATACTCATCAGGGAACAATATCTCGAAGTCAGTATCTATCTGAGTATCTTTTACGAATACCTTGTTCTCTTCTTTATTCTCTTCTTCGTATAGGTCTTTAAACTCGTTTGCCTTAAGCTCTTCGATAGCCTCTTGCATGA
Source organism: Myroides sp. (assembly GCF_032073645.1). Taxonomy (NCBI): domain Bacteria; kingdom Pseudomonadati; phylum Bacteroidota; class Flavobacteriia; order Flavobacteriales; family Flavobacteriaceae; genus Myroides; species Myroides sp. Next base: position 8,866 of record NZ_DAMANB010000007.1, on the reverse strand, counting down.
TCTTTTGATACGTTTCGAATCCTATTTCATTGATGAAACCACTTTGTTCACCTCCTAATATATCACCAGCACCTCTGATCTCTAAGTCTTTCATAGCGATGTTTAGACCGCTACCCAGGTCACTAAACTGCTCTAGTGCCTGTATTCTCTTTCTCGCTTCTTCTGTCATAGCAGAATAAGGAGGACAGATGAAGTAACAGAACGCTTTTTTATTACTTCGTCCTACACGACCTCTCATCTGATGTAAGTCAGATAGCCCGAAGTTGTTTGCATTATTAATCAGTATTGTATTGGCATTAGGTACATCTAGTCCACTCTCGATAATGGTAGTAGCAACGAGTACATCGAACTCCCCATTCATAAACGCGAGCATTAGTTCTTCTAACTTTTTACCATCCATCTGACCATGGCCGATACCTACTTTAGCATCAGGTACGAGACGTTGTATCATACCCGCTACTTCTCTAATATTCTCTATACGATTATTGATGAAGTACACTTGACCACCTCTTTCTATTTCATAAGACACAGCATCTCTAATCACCTCTTCATTAAATCCTACTACATTTGTTTCGATAGGATATCTATTCGGTGGAGGAGTGCTTATCACAGATAAGTCACGTGCAGCCATCAGAGAGAACTGTAGTGTACGCGGGATAGGTGTGGCAGTAAGTGTAAGTGTATCTACATTCTCTGATATCGTCTTCAACTTATCTTTTACAGCTACTCCGAATTTTTGTTCTTCATCTATAATTAACAATCCTAGATCTTTAAACACAATGCCTTTATTCACTAACTGATGTGTACCGATAAGGATGTCTATCTTACCAGCTTCTAGGTCTTTTAGTATTTCTGCTTTTTGTTTAGCAGTTCTAAATCTATTGATATAAGACACACATACAGGCATATCCTTCAGACGCTCTGTGAATGTCTGATAATGCTGAAACGCTAGGATAGTCGTAGGGACTAGTATTGCGACTTGTTTGCCATTATCAACCATTTTAAAGGCTGCTCTAATAGCTACTTCAGTTTTCCCAAAACCTACATCCCCACAGACCAATCGATCCATTGGTCTTTCTTGTTCCATGTCCGCCTTTACCTCTTGTGTCGCTTTTAGCTGATCAGGAGTGTCTTCGTAGATAAACGAACTCTCTAGCTCATGCTGTAAATAGCTATCAGGAGCACATTGGAATCCTTTCTGCAAACGGCGTTTTGCATATAGTTGAATAAGGTTAAAGGCAATGTGCTTAACACGAGCCTTTGTTTTATTCTTCAAGGTTTTCCATGCAGCCGAACCTAATTTATGGATCTTAGGTACAGTCCCATCTTTACCATTGTATTTTGATATTTTGTGTAGAGAGTGAATACTTACATAGACGATATCATTATCAGCGTATACTAGCTTGATAGCCTCTTGTGTTTTTCCTTCTACTTGTATTTTTTGTAACCCTCCGAACTTACCGATACCATGATCTATATGCGTTACATAATCACCTACCGAAAGAGAGTTTAGCTCTTTTAGTGTGATCGTTTGCTTTTTAGTATACCCATTCTTGATACTAAACTTGTGATAGCGTTCGAAGATTTGGTGGTCAGTATAGCAGACGATTTGCTTTTCTTCATCGATAAATCCTTCGAAGATCGGCATCACGATTGTCTTGAATGATTGTACTACTTTGTGATTATCATCTTCTTTAAGAGACTCAAATATATCTTTGAAGCGCTTAGCCTGATTCTCATTAGAGCAGAATAGGTAGTTATAGAACCCATTGTCTGTATTGTCATTTAGGTTACGAGCCAGTAAGTCAAACTGTTTGTTAAACGAAGGCTGAGGTTTGATGTGAAACTCAACGGTCTTATTGACATCCATCAGTTTGGTATCATTCAGCTCCAGTAGCGTAAATAGCTCTAGCTTATGTAAGAAAGATTGTCCGTCTAAGAACATATCTTTTGGTTCCTTGTGCTTTAAATCTTTATTAAGTTTAGAGAAGGTATCTACAGCTCTATCGAACTGACGGTCTAGCTGTTCTACTGTCATAGCAGTATGCTGCGTTAGTATAACAGTCTTCTCAGAGATATAATCTAAGAAGCTCTCTCTTACCTCTGCAGAGAACTTGTTCTCTACGTTAGGAATGATAGTGATTTTCTTCTGTTTATCTACAGATAACTGCGTTTCTACGTCGAAGGTACGGATACTATCTATTTCGTCTCCGAAGAACTCTATACGGTACGGATTGTCGTTAGAGAAAGAGAATACGTCTATAATCCCTCCTCTTACAGAGAACTCTCCCGGCTCAGCTACGAAATCAACTCGTTTAAAATTGTATTCAAACAATACCTCATTGATGTAGTCTATAGAGAGTTTATCACCTTGATGTACTTTAAGTGTATTCTTTTCTAATACCTTTTTAGTAACCACTTTTTCGAATATAGCCTCTGTATACGAAACAATGATAGCAGGCTTTTTACGAGAACTAATTCTATTCAATACCTCTGCACGTAGTAGTACATTAGCATTATCTGTTTCTTCTATCTGATACGGTCTTCTATAAGAACCTGGGTAGAAGAGAACATCGGTTTTATTGACTAGTGTCTCTAGATCATTTAGGTAATAAGCAGCCTCTTCTTTATCATTGAATATTAATAAAAAAGGAGCATCAGCTTCTCGGAATAAGGCTTCTATCTGAAATGAGATAGCCGAACCTAGTAATCCTTTTAGATATATTTTATTACCTCTAGACTGTAGGTCTTGGAGGAGTTGTTTTGTTTTTGAAGACTCTTGAAAGCGTTGTTTAATATCCATGCTCTATTCGTTTTCTGGTGTTGGGTTAGCCCTTCTTTCTTCGTTAATAGCCTCTAGCATCTCAGCTTCACCTTCTTCTTGCGGTAACTTTGCTTTGACAATATTTTCATCCATCTGAGCTAGAAGTAGTCTTAGCGCAGTGTTGGTATGCTTTAGATTTTGATCTAACTTTTCTATACTTATCGGAGTCACTTCTAAGAACATATTTAAGTTGTTTAGAGAAGTTTGTAGAAGTGCCATTCTAGCTTTGATGTCTGGCAAGTCTAGCTCCTTAGGATATTGTTGGTAAGTAAGGCTTTGTAGTAATTCTGTTATTCTATTAGCACTCTTCTGAAAAGCCCCTATAGTAGACACAGGTTTTAACTTTACCTCTTGTGCAAACTCTTGCCAAGGTTTCCAATCTTTTAGGATAACGTCTAATTCTGCTGAAGCAGCCGGAACACGTAGATTCCAGTTCTTCGTTAGATAGTCATACACACTGTCATTGTGTTGTGCTATTTTTAATTCTTGTTCTTTCGCGAACTTCTCTTCGTCTTTACACGAGAATGATACGATAGATACCAAGAATAAAAGAGGTAAAAGTATATATAAATTGCTTTTCATTGTTCTTATGATTTAGAGGTCAAATTTACAAAGTTCTGTGCTATTTTATACCACATAGATTGTCAGATTGTTATATAAGTTATAAAGTTATAGGAATCTTGGTGGTGAAAATTGATTTGTAATAGGACTTAAACTATATTTGTGTACTTTTTAAATACACAAACAATGGGAACCAAAATTCTTATAATCGGAGCTTGCGGACAGATAGGTTCTGAGCTAACGCTTAAATTAAGAGATGTTTATGGAAGTGAGAATGTGATCGCTTCTGATATTAGAGAAGGAAATGAAGCTCTTATGAGTTCGGGACCTTTCGAGACATTAAATGCTATGGAGTTTGACGCTGTTGCGGCAGTGATAGAAAAACATCAAGTAGAGGAAGTATATTTAATGGCTGCATTGTTATCAGCGACTGCAGAGAAAAACCCAGCTTTTGCTTGGGACTTAAATATGAACTCGTTGTTCCACGTATTAAACCTTGCTAAAGAAGGTAAAATTAAAAAGATATTCTGGCCATCATCAATAGCTGTTTTTGGACCTACTACACCTAGACATAACACACCTCAGTACACTGTGATGGAGCCAAGTACAGTATATGGTATTTCTAAGCAGACAGGAGAGCGCTGGTGTGAGTACTACTATAACAAATTTGGAGTAGACGTACGCAGTATCCGTTACCCTGGGTTAATCTCTTGGACTACACCTCCAGGTGGTGGTACTACAGATTACGCAGTAGATATTTTCTATAAGGCTATCGAGGATAAGCACTATGATTGTTTCTTATCTGAGGGGTCAGCTCTTCCGATGATGTATATGGAAGATGCGCTGAATGCGACTGTAGGTATTATGCAAGCGAAGAAAGAAGATGTGAAGATTCGCTCTTCTTATAACTTAGGTGGTATCTCATTCACGCCAGAAGAGATAGCAGCTGAGATTGCGAAGCATATCCCTGACTTTACGATAGAGTATAATCCAGACTTTAGACAGGCTATCGCTGACAGCTGGCCAGCTAGTATAGATGATACTTCTGCACAGCAAGACTGGGGATGGAATCATAAGTATGACTTATCTTCTATGACAGAAGTAATGTTAGAAAACTTGACAAGAGAATTAAAGAAATAGAACTTTAAATATTCTGAAGAGCCAGCTTATAGCTGGTTTTTTTTGTACTTTAGCTTTTAGTATAGAAAGAAAAGTTCTTTGTGATATATAACTAAACTACATAATAATAAAATGATTCTTTATGTTTGGCAGTTTTTCTTACTTTCACTTATTGGGCTAATAATTTATAGCTTGTATAAAGTAGGAAGATCAACGTTAGAATATAATTATAAGGTGATATGGTGCCTCATCATTATATTCGCTCCAGTATTAGGCGCTATAGCCTATCTGTTAGTAGGGAATAGAGATAAAAAAGTAAGCCAGCTATAAGCTGGCTTTTTTATTTGCGTAGTTTTTTAAAGACTAGTTTATACAGTGGTACTACTACGATGACTAGCGATATTATAGCTAATGCTAGGATAACGCTACTACTGATAGCTGTCATAGAACGAAGTACTATAGTGATTATAAAAAGGAAAGCCCCTAAGAGCAATAACTTTACATTTTTATCCATCTTTGTTTTTTTTGACAAAAGTAAAACTTTAGTTTAACTTATTAAATAGATAGATCACTAATGGGCTAACAATCATAACAAAAGATATCAGAAGCACAAAGTAAGCTAACTGCGCGCCTATTATATTTAAGTAAAATAAGATAAATGACAGGGCAAATAATGCGATGCCGATTAGAAAAATTAGTTGATTTCTACTCATAGTCATTTCATTTTAGGATGATACTAATTTAGCTATTTTAACTGAGTTCTCAAATTTTATCTCGTTGCTTAAGGAGGTTTGTAAAACAATTATTAATTTTAGAGAAAATGTAAACATTCAAACTATGGACAAAGTAGTAACAGATATTTTAGACAATGCCAATAGTGCATTTCTAAATTGGAAGAAACTTAAAGTGAGAGATAGAGTAGCTTATCTTCAGAAAGTTAAGCAGAACCTACTTACTAATGTAGAGGAGTATGGAAAATGTATGACATTGGATATGCATAAGCCTATTAAGCAAGCTGTAGCTGAAGCAGAGAAGAGTGCGAGGTTAATAGATTATTATATAGAGCATGGAGAAGAGATTCTAAAAGGGAGAACTATACAGACAGATTGGACAGAGACGTATACGGTGAATGATCCTTTAGGTGTCATTCTAGGAGTTATGCCGTGGAACTTCCCTTTCTGGCAAGTGTTTAGATTTGCTATCCCGACTTTATTAGCAGGTAATACGGTAGTAGTGAAGCATGCGAGTAATGTACCTCTTAGTGCGAAGGCATTAGAAGACTGCTTTAGAGTAGAGGGGTATGAGCAAGTGTACTTTAATGTAACTGTAGCAGGTAGAGAAGTAGATGCGATCATCGAGTCTCCTATCATCAAGGGAGTATCTCTTACAGGGAGTGAGGCAGCAGGTAGCTCTGTAGGGAAGAAAGCAGGAGAATTGATTAAGCCTACAGTGTTAGAACTAGGAGGGAGTAATGCCTTTATCGTAAGAGAAGATGTGGATATAGACGCTCTTATCCCCACAGCTATCAATGCTAGATTTCAGAATACTGGGCAGAGCTGTATAGCAGGAAAGCGATTTTTAATCCACAATGCTATTATTAAAGAATTTACAGATAAGTTTGTAGCCGCAGTCAGAGAGATCAGATTCGGTGACTTAATGGATCATAATACAGGTATCGGATTGATGGCTAGAGAAGATTTAGCGATAGAACTAGAGACGATTATGAATGATTCTGTACAGATGGGAGCGAAGATCGCAGTGGGAGGTAAACGCGATGGAGCGAAGTTCGAGCCAACTGTGATCACAGATGTCACACCAGATATGCCTGCATTTAAGCTAGAGACTTTTGGCCCGCTAGCGGTTATCGTTGGCTATGATACATTCGATGAAGCGATAGAGATGAGCAACGATTCTCGCTTCGGATTAGGTGTGGCGATGTTTAGTAAAGATGTCGAATTCTTAAAATCTAAGGTTCACGAGTTCGACGAAGGAGCTGTATTTATAAACGAGATGGTAATCTCTGATCCTAGAGTACCATTCGGAGGGAATAAGTTCTCTGGAATAGGAAGAGAAATGGCAGAAGAAGGATTATTATCATTCGTAAATAAGAAGTCAGTGGTAATTAAATAAGGCGGTTTTTATACATATATTGTCGTGTTATGCTAGATAAATTTATTGATTTTTGGACTACAATACACTTTGTAGACATTATTGAGTTCTTTGGGACTTGTGCATTTGCTATTTCGGGTATCCGCATGGCCTCAGCGAAGAGCCTTGATTGGTTCGGTGCATTAGTAGTAGGATTTGTCACTGCTACAGGAGGGGGGACTCTGCGTGACTTACTATTAGGAGTTACGCCTTTCTGGATGTTAAATAGTGTGTATGTGTGGTGTACGGTAATAGCATTATTCTTCGTGGTACTCTTTAGAAAACAATTAGTGCATCTAAACAGTACCTTCTTATGGTTTGACAGTATAGGTCTAGGTTTATTTGTTGTGGTAGGTACAGAGAAGACCATGTCTCTAGGCTACCCATTTTGGGTAGTAGTGATCATGGCGACTATCACTGGGATAGTAGGAGGTATCGTTAGGGATATAATGATTAACGAGATTCCTGCTATTTTTAAACAGGAGTGGTATGCGCTGACCTGTATATTCGGTGTGATGATATACTATCTACTTGATTATTTCAGTGTAGGTATAATTTTTACACAAATATTCTGTGCGGCTTCCGTTTTTGTAATTCGCTTGATAGCAAATCGTTATAAACTGGGGCTTCCGACCTTAAAAAGTGAAGAATAAAAAAGTTTTAATTTTTTAAATTAAATATTTGCAGATACTAAAAATCGTTATATATTTGCACCGCAATAAAGGTAAAATATAACCTTCCTCCTTAGCTCAGTTGGTTAGAGCATCTGACTGTTAATCAGAGGGTCCTTGGTTCGAGCCCAAGAGGGGGAGCAAAACAAAAGCCAGTCTTATGACTGGCTTTTTTATTTGGTGTACTATTGACATCACTTCTCTATCGTTATTACTGTAGTACATACTCTCTTTATATTTTGACTTCTGTGATGTATTGTGCGCAGGTATGATTGTTTCCTATATATCGGATATAGAATATATCATCTATAGGCTTGAAAAAGACATACCATTGAGTATTGTTATTCCTTTTAAAAACAACATAAACTAAATCTTTTCCGTATTGATCAAAATGAGGAGGAGCGGGTTTATATGGTTTTACACTTATTTCTTTTTCTATTGTGTCGATGATCTAGCTAACATAATCGTATGCTGTCGATTTCGAACTAAGATATTTATTTTCGTATAAGATAGTAACGAGTTTGTTTAAGTAAATTTCTATCTCTGAATCATAAACTATTCTTATCATAGGGGTCAGTAGTTACTAGTCTTCTATTTTTCAAAAAGTGTATCAATGTGTTTAAAGACAGGTTTTTTTAACTCATCTCCTATGACCCCTTGTTCTGCAGCATCATCAAGGAATGCTCTATCAGATACAACTAGATGTATGAACTTATCTCCGCGTTTAACAACTACTTTTTCAGTCTCTGCTAACTCTAAGTGTTTTTTCTGTTCATTTTGTAAATCAGTTGGACTAATAACTATCATAGCTTAAAGGGTTTAAGTTTAGTATAAATGTACGAAATTATGGATAGGTAGCGTGTTATTATCTATCAGTATGATTTAATTATAGCAGATATATTATTGTTTGTAGTATATTATTAGTCTGTGTTTTTAAGAGCTATCTTTTTATTTTGTTTTACTATTTTTTTAGTGAATATCTAAAGAGCCACTCTTAGTATATTTGTTGTTTATACTTTTTAGGTAGTTACCCTATCATTTATTTACAGTAGTTAGATAGAAGTGTAGAGGCTATTTTTAATAATAATATCAAGTAACCTCGTTAATGAATAATCGTTAAGCAGGTTGAATAGAACCTTTTTCTGTTTGTGATTAAAAAAAAATAAAAAATATTTATTTTTCTTCTATCTCATAATCAGATAGTTTTAATTCAAGCTTTATTTTTTTTGACACAAAATGCTCAAAAAGCCTATAAACAGTGAGGTATTTGATTAAAAATGTATATATTTGCAATGCAATAAAGGTAGAATATAACCTTCCTCCTTAGCTCAGTTGGTTAGAGCATCTGACTGTTAATCAGAGGGTCCTTGGTTCGAGCCCAAGAGGGGGAGCAAAACAAAAGCCAGTCTTATGACTGGCTTTTTTATTTGATATCTATTCCATTCTTGTCTTTAAGGGGGGTGATTATCGGATCAGTGACAAAAGTTGGGGGACTAGGCAAAAAGTCTAGTTAATCTAAAAAGGAAAAACTTCTTATCTCTAA